>JBEKKH010000154.1:0-13499 GCA_050010815.1 Streptosporangiaceae bacterium
GGACCGGGGGAACCTGTTCCTGGTTCCGCTGGATGACCGCCGCCGGTGGTATCGCTACCACCATCTGTTCGCCGACGTGCTGCGGGCGCGGCTGCTTGACGAACGGCCCGGCCAGCTGCCTGGGCTGCACCGGCGGGCGAGCGCGTGGTACGAGCAGAACGGCGAGACGTCCGTGGCCATCGGCCACGCGCTGGCCGCCGAAGACTTTCAGCGGGCGGCGGACCTGGTCGAGCGGGCCGTTACGGCGATGAGCCAGGCCAGGCAGGAAGCCACGGTGCGCAGCTGGCTCGAGATGATCCCCGACGAGATCATCTCCGTCAGGCCCGTGCTCATCGTGGCCGTGGCCTGGGTCTTGCTGTCTGACGGTGAGTTCGGTGACGTCGAGGGCCGGCTGCAGGACGCCGAGCGGTGGCTGGACGCAGCCGCGGGTGCCGGCGCGGGATCCGCGGCCGCACCAGCCGGGATGGTGGTGGCCAACGAGGAGGAATACCGGCGCCTCCCGGGGACGATCGAAACCTACCGTGCCGCCCTGGCGCTGGCCCGGGGCGAGCCGCTCGGCGCCATCAGGCACGCCCGGCGGGCGCTTGAGCTTGCCCCGGCCGACGAGCATCGCTGGCGCGCTTCGGCGTCGGGCCTCATGGCGATCGCGTTCTGGGGCAGCGGGGGCCTCGAGGGCGCGTATTCGGCGTGGGCCGAATGCGCGGCGGGACTACGGCGGGCCGGGCACATCGCCGATATCTTCGGCTGCGCGATCGGGATGGCGGACATCCAGCTTGCGCAAGGTCGTCTCGGCGCGGCAATGCGCACCTACGAGCAGGCCTTGCAACGTGCGTCTGAGCAGAGCGGGCCGGTCCTGCGGGGAACGGCAGACATGTACGTGGGGATGAGCGAGGTCCACCGCGAGCGCAACGATCTGGCCGCCGCTACGCAGCAGTTGCTGCGCAGCCAGGAGCTGGGTGAGCACAACGGGTTGCCGCAGAACCGGTATCGCTGGCGGGTCGCGATGTCCCGGATACGCCAGGCGCAAGGGGATTTGGGCGGCGCACTCGAGCTGCTCAACGAGGCGGAGCGCCTGTACATGGGCGACATGTTCCCGAATGTGCGGCCGGTCCCGGCCTTGAAGGCACGGGTCTGGATCGCGCAGGACCGGCTCGGTGAAGCGCTCGGCTGGGCGCGTGAGCAGGGCCTGTCCGTGGACGACGACCTCAGTTACCTACGCGAGTTCGAGCACATCACCCTGGCCAGGATGCTCTTGGCGCGATTCCGGGGTGAGCGGGCCGGGCACTCAGCTCACGAGGCGACCCGGCTCCTGGAGCGCCTCCTGCTGGCGGCGGACGAGGGCGGCCGGACGGGACACGTCATCGAGATCCTGGTGCTCCAGGCGCTCGCGCACCAGGCACTCGGGGACATCCCGGCCGCGCCGGCCTGCCTGGAACAGGCGCTGACGCTGGCTGAGCCGGAGGGTTACGTCCGGGTCTTCACAGATGAGGGCCCGCCGATGGCTTCCCTGCTCAGAGCGGCCGCGAAACAGGGGACTACCCGGAACTACGCCCGCCGGCTCCTGGCCGCCTTGAGCGAGACCGGGCAGGACAGGCCGGCCAGGCAGGACCTGATCGACCCGCTGAGCGAACGCGAGCTCGACGTGCTCCGGCTGCTCGGAACCGAGCTGGACGGCCCGGCCATCGCCCGCGAGCTCATGGTGTCGCTGAACACCGTGCGAACTCACACCAAGAACATCTACGCCAAGCTCGCCGTGACCAACCGCCGGGCGGCGGTCCGCCGGGCCGCGGAACTCGGCTTGCCGCGAGCCCGCAACCGGCAGCCCTGACCCGTCGTTCAAACGCGCCACGGCCCCATCGCTTAGATCATCACATCAATCACCACGTGTGGTGATGCCGTCTCACCACATCGGCTCCTAGCTTTCGATCAGACCTGCGGACGTCCCGACGCCGCCGGGAGAGCAATAGCTAAAGGAGCACCATGAGCGACATATCGGCCGGCCACTATCACAGCCCGGGACGGTACGAGATCCGCCTCAAGGGGCACCTCGATACCCGGTGGGCCGCCTGGTTTGACGGGCTGGCCATCACCCGCGACAGCGACGGCACCACCATCATCCATGGCCCCGTAGCCGACCAGGCCGCGCTCCATGGCCTGCTCCAGAAAACGCGCGACCTGGGCCTGCCCCTGATCTCAGTCAATTACGTCGAACCCGGCCATCCCCCGATGCCCACCACCCACACCCGGTAACTCAGCAATCCGCGAAAAGGAGACGACATGGCGACCACCGTACAGATCCCGGCCACGACAGCAGCGAAAAGAATCCCGATGACCTCAACCAGGAAGACCGCGCTCGTCGCGGGCGTCTGCTACCTGATTACCTTCGTCTCGATTCCCACACTCGCCCTCTACCGGCCCGTGCTGAACAACCGGGACTGGATCATCGGCTCCGGCGGCCACACGGGCGTGCTCGTGGGCGGCTTCCTGGAGGTGATCGTCGCCCTGGCCGGCATCGGCACCGCGGTCACGCTGTACCCGGTGGTCAAGCGGCAGAACGAAGGCGTCGCGCTCGGTTTTGTCGCCGCCCGCGTCCTGGAAGCCGTCATGATCTTTACCGGTGTCGTCAGCCTGCTGTCGCTGGTGACCTTGCGGCAGGACCTGGGCGCAGCGGCCGGGGCAAATGCCGCCGCGCTGATCACCACCAGCGCAGCGCACGCCGCGATCTACAAATGGACGTTCCTGCTCAGCCAGAGCATCCTGCCGGGCATCAACGCGCTGCTGCTGGGCTCCTTGATGTACCGGTCCCGGCTCGTGCCCCGCATCATTCCCGTGGTCGGGCTCATCGGAGCCCCGTTCCTCATCTGCACCGTCATCGCCACGCTGTTCGGCGGCATGAAGCTGGGCTCCCCCGAGTTCGCCGCAGTCCCGGTGGCGGCCTGGGAGTTCTCGCTCGGCGTGTGGCTGGTCGTCAAGGGCTTCCGGCCCTCCCCGATCACCGCCGCGATAGACGCGGCCCGCACGCCGCCCGCCTGCCAGGACGTGGCTGTCTGACCGCCCGCGACACGGCCGGGCCCTCCAAGGGGGCCCGGCCGATGTATGTGCAGGCGGCCTCAGCGGACGCGCCGCACCGGCAGGATCGCGGCGGCGCCGATGATGGCGCACAGTCCGGCGACCATATACAGCACGCCGTAGCTGCCGCCGCCGATGGCCAGGATGGCCGGCGCGATCGCCGGCGCGAGGGCAAAGGGAAGAGCCCCGGCGATGTTGAACACACCGAGATCCTTGGCCACGTGCTGCTTGTCCGGCAGCACATCCACCACGAGCGCAAGGTCGACGGCGGCGTAGACGCCGAAGCCGAGCCCGCTGATGGCCATGCCGACCAGGAACCCGCTGAAGCTGCTGGCGATGGCGATCACGAACAACGCCAGCCCGTACACGACCGACGCGGCCAGAACGAAAATCTTCCGCTGGCCTGTCCGGTCAGAGAGCCTCCCGCCGATGACGGAAGCGGCGACGACGACGACGGCTTGGGCGAGTGTCCCCAGGAATATCTGCTCTGGCACATCGGCCTTGGCCGTCCCGATCTTGTCTAGCAGGTAGTAGGCCTGGTAGGTGGTCAGGAAGGCGTAAGCCAGGACGACCATGAAGCGGCTGGCGAAAGCCCAGGAGAAGTCGTGGTTCTTCCGTGGGTCGAGGTAAAACGTGCTGGCGAATTCCCGCAATGACCATTTCGGTTTGTCCGCCCGGTCGAGCCGGCGATCGTTCAGGGTGACCGCGAAAAGGAGAACGAAAAACCCGCCGATCGCGCACGGGGCCAGGAACATGACGAGCAGGTTGGGGGTGAACAACTTGACCACGAACGCGCCGCAGACCGACCCGATGGGCGAGCAGACACCAAGCACACCGGAGACCTGGCCGCGCTGCACGGACGGAACCTGGTCCGGCAGCACCGCCACCATCGCGGCGAGCAGTGCGTTGAAAAACAACTCGGCGATACACCATCCGGCCAGCACGACCGGGACGGAGGGGGCCAGCGCCACGATAAGGATGCCGGCCGAACCGCCCACCAGGCCGATGACCATCCAGGACCGCCGCATGCCCAGCCGCGACGCGGTGCGGTCGCTCATCCGGCCGAAGAACGGATTGCCGACCATGGCCACCAGGGCGCCGATCCCGGCGACAAGCGCCAGGCTGCCCGGCGCCTGTTTGATCCCCACCAGCGAATCCACCTTCAAGGCCAGCGTGACCAGCAGGGGCGCGAGGAACAGCAGGGAGGTGCTCATGTACGCCACCGTGTACAGCGAGATGAAACCCCACCCGACCCGGTGCGCCGCGGGTGAAGAGGGCTCCAGCGCAGCCTCGGCCGCGGTCCGGTCCAGCAATCCGTCCAGCCCAGCCGTCGCAGGCAGAGATGGGTCGGCGGCAGAGGTGCTACCCCCGGGCCCGGAAACGTCGGGCATTACGTTCTCCTCAAGACGGTTGGACCCCGTACTCCCGGGACTAACCCTGTGGTCCTGACCCGCCGATGCCGTGACCTGCGCCGACGTGCGTGATCCCCGGGTCGTCACGGCTAACCCGCCCCGCCCACGCTGACGGGCACGAGGCGGGCATCGCACCGGCCAGAGGAGCTCCGGACAATAAACAGGAGCGGGAACGCGATCCCGGCGCCGGAGGCGGGGGCGAGATCGGCGATCCCGAGCAGGTAGCAGACGACCCAGAGCAGCCCGGCCGCGCCAGACAGCGCGTAGACGGGCGGCACCTAGTCGTTCCACTGACTGCGGCTGGTCAGGAAGTACACCCCCGTCGGCGCTGCCATGTGCCACGCTACTCCAGACGAGGGCTGATTACGTAGCGCGACGAGAAGCGCGCCACCTCCGAGACGCCGGATCGCCGGCTACGCGCTGCCTGTTGATAACGAGGTCGCTGCGGCCAGGCGGCACGGAACGGCCGTTTCCGGCTCGCGTCCTGCCTGTTTCTGCGGTCTGAGAAGCGGTTTCATGCATGGCCGCGCGGCCGCCGACGTCGAGCGCGGGCCAGTGGCGCCTGGCTAACCCGGGCGGAGCACGTGCACATCGCCGGCGCGCTTGCTGAGCTGGGCGCCAGCGATCGCGCCGATGACACGGGCGCCCATCATCCCGGACCGTGCGCCGGGCCGCGCGTGGCGGGGGCGGATCTGTGACTGGTCTAGTCTGGAGAGTCCGTTGCCGTGCTGTCATGGTCGGCCAGCGCCCGCTGACCCGTCCGGAGGCTTTGACGGCCTGCTGGCCGGCGATGCCGGCCGGGGCGGCGGGGGGCGGCGAGGTGATCGGAGGAGGCCCGGTGACGCAGCCGGATGAGGACCTGGTGCGGGCAGCCATCGCGGCTTTCGCCCGCGGCGACCTGGGCGCCCTGCAGGATCAGTTCTTCGCCGCCGATATCGTCTGGCATATCGCGGGCACGGGCCCGCTGGCCGGTGACTATCATGGCGCGGCGCATGTGATGGAGCTGCTTGCCGAGATCTCTGAGCTGTCTGGCGGCACGGTCAGGACGGAGCTGCGCGACGTCAGCGACGACCGCACGGTCGTGTTCACCGCAATCCGCGCCGAACGGGCGGGCAAGCAGCTTCAGCTCAACCTTGTCCACGTCATCCACGCCGAAAACGGCAAGGCGACCGAGGTCTGGACTCAATCCTCCGATCCCGCCGCGGCAGCGGAGTTCTGGTCATAGCGCACAGCTGCGCCGGCCGGGTTCCCGCCATCGGGCCGCCCTGCCCGCTCGCTCCGTGGCCGTGCACACCCGGCGATGGTGGACAGCCGCCGGGTGACGGTGGCGCGGGCGCGTCCTTTGGCTTCCAGGTCCCGGGCGAACCCTTCGATGTCAGCGCGGCGGACGGCGAATAGGGGCAGGGACCGGGTGCGGCACCAGCTGGCGAACTGGCGCAGGTGGCGTAGGCCTCGCGGGTCAGCCCGCGGTACCCGGCCAGGAACCCGGCGAGGGCGAGTCGTTCCGGGTCGGTGAAGGCGGGCTGGATGGTAACGAGGGCAGTGGATGGGACAGCAGTGGTCATCGGACACCTCCCGGCCGGGCTGAGACCCGGGAGGCTGGGCCAGCGGCGGGTCCCAGCGATTGAGCGGAAACCCAACGTAAGCTTTTCCTGGCGATCACTCCATGTCACAAGCCGCCGGAACCTGGAGCGAGGTCAACCCCCAGAGAAGCGCTCCATACCGCCGATTCTGCGCAATTAAGAGCCGGACGGACTGCGTGGCTGATCTGGCCTCAGTAGTGCGCGGCAGTGACCTTCTCGTGCACGCCGGCCGCTGCGAGTAGTGAGTCGCTGTACTGGCGGATTGTTATCCACTCGAACAAGGCGAGGGCGAAGTTGACGGCGATCACGACACCGTACTCCCAGTGCGAGGGGACGTATTCGTGCGTCGCGGGGCTCGGCAGGTTCGCGAACAGGATCTGCTTGTAGAAGACCGCGAAGAATGCACCGATGTAAATCGCCAGGATTATCAGCCAGTTCGCATACTGTGCCCACGGCCGAGCCGCCTGCTTCTCTGGCGTGTTATAGAGCCTCTGCATGAGCCGACGGGGACCGACATCCAGGTAACGGTAGGCGACCACCCACCACAGCAGCAGGTAGTACCGGAACCATGACAGCGGCAGCGCGATGAAGACGATGTGGATGCCGTACTCGAAGAAGTTGCGCACCATCACCCAGTTGCCGATGAACTTGCCGAACGACTGCGGATTCCGGTTGAGGAAGGCGGCGATCGGCAGCGACGAGATCACCAGCAGGCTCCGCCCGCCCCAGTAGTAGAGCGGGCTCTTGTGCGCGATGGCTAGCGGGCCGATCACGAACAGGTCGCAGCTGACCACGATGATGTGGACGGTGAACATCCGGATGGCGACCTTGTTGCCGAACAGCGGGTTCAGCAACTCGTCGGGCCTGAAGAAACCCTGGTATATCTGCCGGACGCCGACGAAGACCCCGCCGGCCAGCAGCGCGGAGTAAACAATCGTGATGACGTATTTCCCGATCATGGCGCCTTACCTGGCTTAGCACGGTGCGTCAGGGTGAAGATGAGCGCCTTGAGAATCGCCACCGGATGGCCCAGGACGGCAGACAGCTTGCCGCGGGCCGAGTTGTAGTCGTCGCCGATGCCCAGCTGCAGCAGCGGGGTATTCAGGTCGAAGTAGATCTTCTCGTTGGTCATCGACTCCCCGTCGAACTCGAAGATCAGGCACATCTGGAAGTCGACCTTCCGGCCGGAAGCTGGCAGGCCGCGCCATGGTCCGAGCTGTGTGCCGACGAAGCGCCCTTCGACGACCACCGCGTCAGTCGTCGGGGACACCCGGGTGGGTTCGAAGACGAAGTCGGGGAAGGCCGCGTGGTTCTGCGACAGGAAATAGTGCACCCGGTCCGCGCCGTCGTAAAGCTCTCCGTCGGCGACCAGCTGGTACTGCGGCCTGGCGAACACGCCGACGCACGCGGGGAAGTCGTAGGCGTTCTCCAGCCGCATATGTTCGTTGACCATGGCCACGCGCTTGTCGTCGAGCGACTGGGGGACGGTCATTTCGCGGCCGTCCTGTCCCATATCCCGAACGCGTTCGGCAGCTTCGCTACCGTCGGCCCCAATTCCGGGCAGTGCCGCACCAGCAGCGAACTCATCGTGTTGTCCGTGATCCACGTCATGCCCTCGGGGGTGTAGACCTCTTCGGTGAAGTAGTCGGTGAAGAAGCGGTCGCTGTTGAGCCGCCGGGAGGCCATCAGGATGAAGATGCGGAACGCCGTGTCGCTGAAGGCGAAGCCCTGCGGGAAGTCCTCGGCCATGACGCCGGGGATGAGGTCGAGATCCTCGATCTTGCCGCCGTACACGTCGTGCAGTTCCTGCGCCCAGGTCTTGTTGCTCGTGACCTCCTCGAAGGTCCGCGGCACGGGAAGGTGCAGCAGGCGGCGGAACTCGCAGTACCGCGGCACCCCGAGCTCGCGACAGCGCACGATATCCAGCGCCGCCATATCCATGTACGCGCCAGTATCGGGCCGCTGATAAGTCTGCAGGCCCTTCGGGAAGTTGTGCAGCGTGACCAGGCCCGGATGCGTGGTGCCGAACGTGTAGATGATGTCGGTCAACGGCTGGTCCCGCAGGATCGGGACGGCCTGCGGCCCGGTCAACTGGCTGAAGAACCGCGGCCCGAGCGTCGGCGCGTCGTCCCGGGCCGACCGGAAGTCGAAGTCGTCCGGCACCAGCGGGTGCATTCGGTAGACGGCGACGAATTCTTCGGTGAGGGCGTACGGGACACCGTAGTCCTCGGTGTCGGTGCCCGGAATGCCGCGCAGGGCCTCGTCCTTGGAGATCGCCGCGACGAACTTGTGCAGTTTCTGGCCCGCCAGACCCCACCAGTTCGCGTACAGCCCTGCGACGGCCGTGGGGTGGGCGGTGACCGCGGGCGTCCATTCGACGGTGTGGATCTTGGCGATGAGCGCGCAGGTGATCAGCCGGGCCTTCTGGAATAGCGTCTCGTCGTCGTATTTCGGGTGGGCAGCGGCGAGCATGGCGGCGATGCTGTTGTGCTCCAGCGAGAACAGTGTCTGCATCATGCCCAGGCCCAGCCAGAAACCTGGCACGAGGGTCGGGTCGTCCGCAGGGTCAGACGGGACCGGCGGCAACCCATCCACCAGCCGCAGCCGGCCGCCTGCGCCTTCGCGTAGAAACCGCTGCTGTGTGAGGTCGTTGCCGTAGACCGACGATCCGTCCCACCAGTGCGTGTTCACATTGAGGTGCGTGGGCGGCAGGGTCGAGTCCTTAGGAGAGGTCGGGTCGGGCGGTACGCGCATGACGACGACGGGGGGCGTGGGCCAGTCGTCGTCCTCGACCTCCGGCAGCACCCACGGGTCGTCCTTGGGGCTGGTGCCGTGACTGACCCAGTCGTGGACCATGAACTGCAGCCACGCGGTAATCAGCGCATTGCCGGCCATGGCCGGGTTAAAGGTGTCGCGGGTCATCAGCTTGAGGCTGATCTCGCGCGGGTTCGGCACCATCATCCGGTCTTTGTCGGCCCAGGTGTCACCTAGCGGCACGTTGCGCCCGAAGCGGGTGCTGGCCATCCCCATCTCGGGGTGCTCCAGGTCGTTCCAGCTGCCATCCGCGGTGCGTGCGGTCAGGTACGACTCGTCATACGGCGGCGGGGGCACAGGATCAACCGACGGAAGGCGGGAGGTATCGAAGAGGTTCTCCCGCCGGAGCGTGTCACGAATGCCGATGAGCTCGGCCAGGCCAAGATCCTTCGGCAACGTGTACCAGGGGTGCTTAACCGCCACCTTGCCCGTGATCTTGTCGTAGAGTCGCTCCAGCAGGCCGGGCCGGTAGGGCGTATCTGACGTGCTGACACCCTCCGGTGGTGTATCGGACGAATTCATTGCTGCTCCTCCCTCTTGTCTCGTTCCGACGGCCTTCGCAACCGCGATGCCGATGCTCTCCGCATGGCCTGACCGAAGGTCCGCTGCCCAGCTTCGGCGCGGCGCCCTCCGGCGGAGCATCATCGTCATTGGATTGATCACGATCTCGGTTTCCGCGTCAGACCTGGCCAGCGTGATGGACCCGCCGAGGTCGCTTATGAGCTACCATTCCGCCTCCTACACGCCCGGGCGTGCGCGGGTATCACGCCGCTCGCCTTCGGCCTGGTCACGGACCAGGCCCGTGCCTCTTCCGGGTTCTGCACGGATGGACCTGGCGGTACCTCTTCGGCACCTTCGCGCTGAGCCTCATAGAGACAGAGGGGTCGGGGTCCTCAGCTGATACAGGTGCCGTCTGGCCTGCCTGCCGATGCCCGAGCAATTCGACGCGCCTAGACAGTGTTTTGCCTGCTCGGGCATCAGGTGGATCGCAGCTGCCGCAGCAGGCTCCGCCCGTTGGTAATGTGAACACCGCTCGTCCCTCTCAACGATCTTCCGCTAAGGTCGGATCAGAATACGCCAAAAATAGCCGGATGGCGAGGACGGAACTGGAACATCCGCGATGTAGTCACCGTACATCGGTAAGCTGTTTCCTGATGCCCGGATAACATGCCAAGCGGTATCAAAATATCTGAATGACGCCATATATTTAGCATGAGTGAGCGTTGGCAGTCGTGCCGATCATCCTAATATGCGCGGCGCGGGCTATGCCGCCATGCTCCCGTTGGCATACCGAACGGCGGATACCGGGCGAGTGGTTGGTGACCTTGTCACGGTGCGTGGGAGCGGGGCGCGCCGCATGGAGCCCGGACTCTGCGGTTGCGCACCGGCCACTCAGATCTGCGCACTGAAGTGGCGGAGCGCCGGATGCCTGCCGGTGCGCGACCACGCCGCGATGCTGCTGGTCCTGGCCTGTCAGTACGGGCTGGCGGCGCTTCCCGCGAGGGATGACGAGATCACCTCAAGCACTCGTGCCCGGCAGTCATCGAGATAGAAGTGGCCGCCCGGGTAGGCCCGCAGATTGAACGCTCCGGTGGTATGCGCGGACCACGCAGCCGCCTCCACCATGGTGTTCCGCGAGTCGCGATCGCCGGTCATCGCGGTGATGTCGCAGGACAGCGGGGGCCCGGGCTCGAACCGGTATGTCTCGCTGGCCGTGAGCCGCGGATCCATCTGCCGCTGCCGGATTTACCTGTTAGCATCGCAACTCCCCGCCCGCGGACGCACGTCGTCAGACCGTACCCGGGGATCCCCGCGCCAGGAACTTCTGAAGTGCTGACTGCTGACCCGGCGCTGCCAGGACCGGTGCCCGTCAGCGCTGATACGTCCAGCTAATCTCGCGAGCAGATCAGGCTCGCAGAATGGCGACCTCGTATTGCTGGCAGTAGGGATCCCTGGTCACGAGGGTGAGATCCTCGCAGCGAGCCTGCGCGACCAGCATCCGGTCAAATGGGTCCCGGTGGATCAGCGGAAGGCGCCCAGCGGCGACCGCATGGGTGAAATCGACAGGAAGCTCCCGGAATCCGCTATCCCGGACTCGGCCGGGAAGGTCCGCAGGCGCGCTGATCTTGCCGAGCGCCTGCTTGATTGCGATCTCCCAGATCGTCGCGGCGCTGACACGGACATCCGGTTCGTGATCAAGCCGGTCCTTGATCTCCTCCGGCAGTCCCGGGTCGTCAGCTAGCCACCACAGCACGACGTGCGTATCCGGCAGCAAACTCATGGAGTCATGCCGAAGTCGGCGGCGATGGACTCGTTGACCGCATCAGAGTCCCAGTCTGGGGCCAATGTCAGCTGGCCGCGCAGCGACCCGCGCCCGCGCCGCTGGACACTGCCCGCCAGCGGGATCACCTTTGCGACCGGGTGGCCTGCGCGGCTGATGATGATTTCCTCGCCATGTTCGACCCGCTCGATGATCTGGGACAGGTGGGTCTTGGCATCGTGGATGTTGAACTGGGCAGCAGCATCGCCTGACATGGGAGGGCCTCCTTAGCTAACAGCTTAGTCCATCACCCGCGAGAGCAAGGAAGCAATAAGAGGCGTCCGCCTCTCATGACCGTCTCGCCCACGCCGAACACCCATATCTGGCAGACAACGTTCTGATGAGGCTGCAAATCGACATCCGTCCAGATCGGCAGGGAGGATCCGGCGCGCGATGAGTGACCAGGACCGACAGCATATCGTGACTAACGCCGACTGCGTCGTGGTGCGAGATCGCCGAATCCGGGCGCTGTGAGGCTGGCCGGCCACATGGGCGGCAGCACGCAGCGCCGCCAGACCTTGCAGTCAATCCGGCCTGATGGTGTCACACTGGAAGGGTCGGCTCTCTGCGGTCGCCCCCGATCGCGCCGCCTTATCGATGGACAGGTGAACCGCGATGCCTCGCCCCGTACCCAGAGTCCCGGGTCTGCCCTTCGGCGGAGGCCTCAACTTGCTGCTGGTTGCTGGCGGGGCGTACTTCGCGTGGGAGCACGAGCAGGGCCGGCACGGACGACCGCATGCGCTGTGCCCGCTGTGCTGGCTGAACAAGATTGCCCCGGCTCGCGGGGCGTCCGGTGACTCTAGTCCGGCCGAGCCGCCGGAACAGGCCTGACTGGCTAGCGGAGCTGTTCGAGTGCGGACTGCTGCGCGGGTCTTACATCCCGGCTCCGGAGCTGAAGGAGGTGCGGGACCTGACCCGGTACAGGACCAAGACGGTGCAGGCCCGCACCTCGGAGATCCAGCGGCTGGGCAAGTCGCTGGAATCGGCATCAAGCTCGGCTCGGTGGCCAGCGATATTACCGGCAAGTCGGCCACGGCGATGATCGAGGCGCTGATCGACGGGGAACGCCGCGGCGCGGTGCTGTGCCGCCTGCACCTGGACCGGATCGCCGTCTTCAACACCGCGGTGGCCGGGCTGCAGGACCAGATCACCGCCAAGGCCGCGCCCTGGCAACGTGAGCTGGACCTGCTCAAGACCATCCCGGGCTTCGGGGACACGGTGGCGCAGGCGTGGCTGGCCGAGATCGGCCCTGCACCGCACACCTACTTCTCCGGCCACGAGAAGCTCGCCTCCTGGGTGAGCCTGTGCCCGGGGAACAACATCAGCGCCCGCAAGCGCAAGCACGGCCGGACCGGCGACGCCGGGACCTACATCAAGCCGATGCTGGTGCAGGCCGCCTGGTCCGCGATCAAGGGACGGGGCCGGCTGCAAGCCCGGTACAACCGGCTGGTCCGCCGTTTCGGCGGGGACAAGAACCCGGCGGCGAAGAAGGCGATCACCGCGATCGCGCACACCCTGCTGAAGATCGCCTACCAGGTCCTCAAGAGCGGGACCCTCTACCAGGACCTGGGCGCCGACTTCTACACCCCGGCGGGAATCACCCGCTCAGCGCCAGGCCTACCTGCTGCGCCAGCTGGGAAAGCTCAACCCCGGCTGCACCATCACCATCCGCCCCCCGGAGGCCGCCTGACCGGCCGGCCATCACCTGCGCTGACTCATATTCCCGCTGACCCCGGAGCCGCCGCCGTACGCACCCGGCATCCCGGCCTTCCCGCCGGACAATCAATGCCATCCCCGGACCCTCGACCACCGCTCAGGCCATGGTCCGCTGCCGCGCGCCCACCGGGGACCCAGTTTTCGTGTCAGGTCACGCTCAGCAAGTTTTGCGGTGCCCCGGGGACGGCCGGCGGATCGTTCGCAGGCCAGCAGGTGCGGCAGCCGATTCGCGGGCCAGGCCGCCCCCGGGAGTGCGGGTTAGCCGGCGGTACCGCGGAGGTGGGGATAAACCTCGCGGGCGACGTAACGCTTCAGGCAGCGGATGATTTCCTTCTTGGATTTCCCTTCGGCCGTGCGGCGTTCGGCGTAGGCACGGGTAGCCGGATCAGAGCCCAGACGGGTGAACACGATCCGCCACAGGGCATGGTTGGCCTGGCGGTCGCCGCCAGGGTTGAGCCGGCGGCGGACGGTCTTGCCCGAGGATGCCGGGATGGGGGCGGCGCCGCACAGGTGCGCCCAGGCGGCCTCGCTGCGCAGCCGTTCCGGGTGGTCTCCGGCCGCGATGAGCAGCAGCGCCGCGGTGTG
>JBEKKH010000155.1:0-13450 GCA_050010815.1 Streptosporangiaceae bacterium
GAGGCGTCCTGGAGAAACCTGCGCTGGGTGGCGAGCAGCCGGCCGTTCTCCTGGCTGACCAGAACAGACTCCTTCTCCGCGGCGAGTTTGCGCCGGGCGTGCCAGACCATGGCCAAGAACATGGCCGCCATCAGCGGAACCTCGGTAAGTTCAGCGCCGGGCTCGGCGCCGCGCGCGACATCCAGGCCGATCCCCGCGCTGGTCGCCGCCATGACGACGGCGAGAACCGCCAGGGTGGGCTTGGGCGCCCAGGTTCGAAACCCGTAGACCAGCGTGACGCTGATCCAGATGAAGTGGAAGGGAATGGTTTCCCAGCCTGGCATGGCGAAGATGGCCACCAGGTTGATCGCGGAGAAGACCGCCCACCCAGCATCGAGCCACCAGGGCCGGAACGGCCAGCTCAGCCTGACCGCGAAGCGGCCCAGCCCGGATAGGCGGCCGGCCCGTCTCGCGTCAGTGGCCGGCAAGCTGGTAGCCCTCACCGCGTACCGTCTTGATCAGGCCGAAGCCCAGCTTGGATCGCAACCGCCGCACGCACACGTCGACGACGTTGGAGCCCGGGTCGAAATCGTAGCCCCAGACCGTGGCCAGCAGCTGCCCCTTCGGCACGGATTGGCCGGCATGTTCGGCCAGCTCGCGCAGCAGCAGGAACTCGAGCCTGGTCAGCGGCACGGCGCCGGCCCCGATATCGGCGACCAGGCGCCCGACGTCCAGGGTGAGACGGCCGGCCCTGATGATCTCGCCGGCCCGGTCGTGGCCGTGCTCCCGGTCGTGCTCGTGCTCCGCCGCCCGGGTGTGGCCGTTCTCTCCGCCGCGGACCCTGACCCTGACCCGGGCCAGCAGCTCGGCCAGCGAGAACGGCTTGGTCAGGTAGTCCTGGGCGCCCCGCTCCAGGCAATCCACCTTGGAGGCGACGTCCGCCCGGCAGGAAAGGACAAGCACCGACTGCTCGGGGTGGACGGCCAGGAGACGTTCGAGAACCACCTGACCGGCCAGGTCCGGCATGACGAGGTCCAGGATCACGAGATCGTAGGAGTTGCTGAGAGCCTGCCGTAGCGCCTCCGCTCCGGTCGCGGCGAAATCGGCCGTGTAGCCCGCTGCGGCCAGCGCGCGGCCGATAAAGGCCCGGATCCCTGGCTCGTCGTCGGCTACCAGAATCCGGCCGGCCACCGCATCCGCTGGCTGGTGAAAGCTGACTTGAGCCACTTCCTGCGCGGTCATCGCCTCTTCGCCGATCATGGACGTCGCTGTTCCCGCGTGGTGCCGGGCGGCCATGCTACCAGGCATGTTACTAAAAGTAACCATGGACTTGGTCCTAAATAACCCCCTGTGCCCAGGTGCCGATGCTTCTACTCCGAGGACTTGCCGGTCAAGGGCCTGCCCCGGATGCATCGGATCTGTTACAGCTCTGTATCCCAAATTCGCCTTTTATGTCACAAACGATTGCGGGCGGTGTTCTGCTCGGACCTGCTGGGCGGGTGCAAGCTTCTGAGGTGCGGTGATGTCCGTCCAGGTGAGCTGCCAGCCGGCCAGCGCAGCGATCCCACCTGTCAGAGCGCCGGTGCGGGCACCGGCCGGGTTCGGTGCTGAGGTAGATGACAATTTTGTCATTCAAGCCCCGGGCTGTTGCGCCCAGATTCGTTCCGCCGTCACCATCAGGTGCGGAACTTGGCATCGTGCCTGCAGACTTCGGCTGAAGCCGGCCTGCCGACCCAGTCGGCGATGGCAGGCGGTAGCCGCTGCAACCGTGTGCATCGCGTGTCGAGAGAAACGAGGTGGTAACCGGTGTCACTGCCGGCCCGGGTCAC
Source organism: Streptosporangiaceae bacterium (assembly GCA_050010815.1). Lineage (GTDB taxonomy): Bacteria > Actinomycetota > Actinomycetes > Streptosporangiales > Streptosporangiaceae > Palsa-504. The sequence continues at coordinate 1,809 of JBEKKH010000155.1, forward strand.
GACGCTGCTGATCGCGTTTGTCGCGGTCGTCGCGGCTGCGGCCTTCGTCGCCATCCATTTCATCGGCTCCAGCCCTCCGGTCGAGAACTACACCTCGTACGCCAGCGGCGGCCAGGTCAACGTGGTGTTGCAGACCGACCCGCAGAACACGATCACGAACAAGCCGGACTGGGTGTCGTACTTCATCCAGGACCCGCAGACCAAGCAGTGGGTGCACACCACCTACTTCGCGGTGCCCGCGGCGACCAAGGTGAACATCACGATCGAGGGCTATGACGGCTGCACGCCGCTGCGCAATCCGGTCTGGGGCCAGGTCACAGGCACGCTCGGTGGCGTGGAGTACGTGGACGGCAAGGCGGTGTCCTTGCTGAACTCGTGGGCGGGCTGCAACGTGCAGCACACGTTCACGATGCCGGGCCTCGGCATCAACGTGCCGATCGCCTCACCGCCGACGCTGAACGAAGAGAACGCCCTCTGCGGCTCCTCGCCGTGCACGAGCGGCCCGCATGAGGTGGTCACGTTCAGCTTCATGACCCCGGCCAGGGGCGGGACGTTCCGCTGGCAGTGCATCATCCCGTGCGGCGGTGGCTATGTGGACGGAAACGGCGGCCCGATGGCGACGCCGGGTTACATGAGCGGGCAGATGGAGGTGCAGGCCTGATGGCCGCCGAAGCGCCAGCCGCAGCCGAGGCCGAACCGCGACACGGGCTGCGGCTGCTGATCCTGTGGGTGGTGGCCAGCGTCATCTGCTGCCCGCTCGTCTACTTTGTCTGGGGGCCGCACATGCCTCCCGGCGCCATGTCGAGTTCGGCCGCCAACCAGCAGTTCGACAACCAGGTGCTCGGCACGATCGCGACGCCCGTCGTGCTCGGCGTGCTGATCTACTTCGGCTACGCGCTGACCTTCTGGCGGGCCAAGGACGGCGACGAGACCGACGGGCCGCCGATCCACGGCAACACCAAGATCCAGCTGACCTGGATCGCGGTGACCAGCGCGATCGTGGTCGCGCTGGCCGTCTTCGGCACCGTCGAGCTGGTGACCGTGCAGGGCGCGGGGGCCGGCGAAGGACCGCAGCCGATCTGGAAGCCGACCGGTGCCAACATCCTGGAGGTCCAGGTCATCGGCCAGCAGTGGGCGTGGACCTTCCGGTACCCGCAGTTCGGCGGGTTCGAGACCACGCAGCTTGAGCTACCGCTCAACGAGCCGGTCCAGTTCAACGTGACCTCGCTCGACGTCATCCACAGCTTCTGGGCCTACCAGCTCGGGGTGAAGGCCGACGCCAACCCCGGCGTGAACAACGTCGCCTACACCACGGCCAAGCACGCCGGCGGCTTCACCGTTCGCTGCGCCGAGCTCTGCGGGCTGTGGCACGGCGCGATGTACGACTACGGGAAGGTCGTCTCGGTGTCCGCGTTCCAGACGTGGGCGCACCAGACGCAGACGCAGCTCGCCTCGCTGACCAAGACGCTGCCGCCCTACGCCCTGACCTATGACCCGACCGACATTGCCAACCTGGGCAAGGTCCTGGGGCAGCTGGGCATCGGCGGCGCCGGCGGCGGCTACTACAACCCGAACGACCCCGAGCAGCCATGATCCGGCGGAAGGTAGCGAGGTAAACGTAGATGGCCATCGAGATCCAGCCGGAAAGCGCGCAGGTACCGGACGGACGTGAGCCTGCTGCGGCGCCGAAGGCGCGGCCCTGGTGGCTGCGCCCGGCCGCGCACACCGCGCTGATTGGCGCGATTATCGGGTATGCGCTCGGGCACCTGCTCGGCAACGCCATCTCCAGCGGCTACCAGCAGCTCCCGCTCTCGGACAGCAACGACACCCCGATCGTCCTCGGCTACCTCTTCGGCACGCTCGGCTGGCTGATCGGACTGGGCGTGTTCAACGACACGGTCCAGCAGATGCGCGGGCGGCCGGTCACCGGAACGGGCGAGGGCCACGTCGGAGACGGCCTGTCCAAGTACTTCAGGTACTCCCTGGACCACAAGGTGGTCGGCATCCAGTACCTGTTCGCGATGATCGGCTACTTCCTCACCGGCGGCCTGTTCGCGATGGCGATCCGGGCCGAGCTGCTGTCACCGAGCTACCACCTGCTCACTCCGAGCGCCTATCTCGAGGTGGTCGGCGAGCACGGCACGATGATGATGATGATGATGACCTCGGTCGTCATGGGGCCGCTCGGGAACTACCTGGTGCCGCTGATGATCGGCTCGAAGCGGGTGGCGTTCCCCCGGGTCGAGGCGCTGTCGTTCTGGCTGACCCCGTGCGCGTTCGTCATCTTGCTCTCGAGCGTGCTGCTGGGCGGGTTCCCGACCGGCTGGACCGGCTACGCGCCGCTGTCCATCCAGGCCGGCGCGGGCATGGACGGCTACGCGATCGCGTTCGGCCTGATGGGCATCTCGGCCATCCTGGCCGCCTTCAACATAGTGGTGACGATCATCTGCTACCGGGCCCCCGGCATGCGCTGGAGCCGGCTGCCGATGTTCGTCTGGGCCATGCTCACCACGGGTTTCTTGCTGGTCTTGGCCGCGCCGGTGCTCGTCGGCGGCATGTACATGATCATCACAGACCGGACCGCGCAGACGGCGTTCTTCGTCAGTCAGCTGGGCGGGAGCAGCTACCTGTACGAGGACCTGTTCTGGTTCTTCGGCCACCCGGAGGTGTACATCCTGGCGCTGCCCGGGTTCGGCATCGTCTCGGAGATCATCCCGGTGTTCTGCCGCAAGCCGCTGTTCGGTTACAAGATCGCCGCGGCGGGCATGCTCGGAGTGGCGATCCTGTCGTTCTTCGTCTGGCAGCACCACCTGTTCGACTCCGGCATGGACCCGGACATGCGACCGCTGTTCATGCTGACCACCGAGCTGATCTCCATCCCGACGGGCTTCATCTACCTGGTCGCGATGGGCACGTTCTGGAAGGCCAAGATCCGGCTGACGGTGCCGATGCTGTTCGCCATGGGCATGTACGTCAACTTCCTGTTCGGCGGGATCTCCGGCGTGTTCCTGTCCGACGTTCCTGCGGACACGACGAGCCACGGTTCGTTCTTCGTCATGGCGCACTTCCACTACACGATCATGGGCGGGCTGATCTTCGCCTTCTTCGGCGGGATCTACTACTGGCTGCCCAAGATGATGGGGATCAGGCTGAACGAGAGGCTCGGCAAGCTCCACTTCTGGACCATGTTCATCTTCTTCAACTCCACCTTCATGCCGCTGTTCGCGGTCGGCGAGCTGGGCCAGCCGCGGCGGGTGTTCGAGTACGCCCGCAACCTGGAGACGCTGAACGACTGGGTGTCGATCTCTGCGTTCCTCCTCGGGGTGTCGATGCTCATCTTCCTGTTCAACTTCGTCATGTCGACCTTGTTCTGGCGGGTACGTGAGGTCGGCAATCCGTGGCGGGCCCGCGGCCTGGAATGGCAGGTCTCCTCGCCGCCGCCGCCGAACAACTTCGCGCACATCCCGGTGGTGCTGTCCGGCCCGTACGAGTACGGCGACCCCAGGGCGCTGCCGGTGGCCGACTTGAACCCGCCCGCCGGAGTGATCAGCGGTGCCCTCGCAGGAACGGAGGCCTGAGAAGTGGCTGAGCTAGCCGAAGCCGGCAGCGAAGAGGCGGCCACCCGGGCCGTCGAGGAGCAGGCGTTCTACCACGAGGCCGCGCTCAACGCCGCCTGGACGGGCTCCCGGCTCGCCATCGGCGGCCTGTCGTTCCTGTTCGGCGCGTTCGCGTTCGCCTACTTCTACCTGCAGTCGGCCAACTCCCATCAGCTGTGGCTGCCGAGTTCCACCACGCCTCCGCACATGTACTACGGAGCCCTGATCACGGGGCTGATCGTGGTGAGCGCGATCGTGCAGACCGCCGGGCTGCAGCGGATCAAGGCCGGGAAGAAGAACCCGTGGGCCGTGGCCGCGCTGGTGGCCCTGGTCCTCGGCCTGGTCGCGGTCTCGCTGCAGGTCGTGGAGCTGCTTACGCTGCCGTTCCAGCCGGGGCAGTCGGGGTTCGCGAGTGTGTTCGTCGGGTTCTACCCGGTGGCGTTGACCATCTGGCTCTGCGCGATGATATGGCTGGAGATATTGTTCATGCGTGCTCGCTCGATACCGGCGATCTCGTTCGTCGAGCAGCCGCCCACCTACAGTGAGGCGTTCAACGTCCAGCGCTTCCAGGCGTCGCTCAGCTCGTTCACCGTCGTCTGGAACTACCTGGCCGTGGTCGCGCTGATCTTCTGGGTGCTTTTCTACGTACGGTAGGACGGATGTCCTGCACGGCTGGAGGTTCCGTGACTGAGCTGGTACTCGCTGGCGGCCCGACCAGGTACCTGGGCGGGTCGGTCGAGACGTTCGCACTGCCCTACGGGGCCTTCATCCTCATCGCCGTCGCGCTCTTCTTCATCTTCAAGCGGCCGCATAGCGTGCCCCGGATGAGATACCTGACGCCTGCGCACCAGGTCGCCACCGGCACCCGCGAACCGGGCCAGCGCGGCATGATCCGGGTGCGCGGACCGATCCCCGCCAGTGCCGTCGTGGCCGAGGCGGAGACCGGGGTACCCGGCCTGCAGCCGCCGCACGCGTCGGAGACTCTCCAGGATCCCGACATCCTGCCCGAGACCGACTTCATCCACCCGGCGGACGAGGCCGCAGCGGACCAGGCCGCGGCAGACGAGCCCGCAGCGGACGAGGCCGCAGCGGACGAGGCCGCAGCGGACGACGCAGTAACGGACGAGCCCGCAGCGGACGAGGCCGAAGGCACGAGTGACGCGGGTGCCTAGCGCCTTCCCGGTCGCCGCGACGGCGGCCACCGGCCGCGTCCTGCCGGGAGGCCTCCCGCCGCGACGCTCGCCGCGAGTGGTCGGCGCCGCGCTGGTCGCGCTGACCAAGCCGCGCATCATCGAGCTGCTCCTGGTCACCACGGTCCCGACCATGCTGCTGGCCCAGCACGGCCTGCCGTCGATCCGGCTGGTCCTGGTCACGCTGCTCGGCGGCACGCTGGCCGCGGGCAGCGCCAACACGATCAACTGCTACATCGACCGCGACATCGACGCGCTGATGAAGCGGACCTCGCGCCGCCCGCTGGTGGTCAACGGCCAGGGCACGATCAAGCCATGGGAGGCCCTGGCCTGGGGCATCACGCTCGGCGCCGGGTCTACCTTGCTGCTCGGCCTGATGGCCAACTGGCTGGCCGCCTCGCTTGCCGATGCCGCGATCTTGTTCTACATCTTCGTGTACACGCTGCTACTCAAGCGGCGCAGCCCGTCCAACATCGTGATCGGCGGTGCGGCCGGCTGCTTCCCTGTCCTGGTCGGCTGGGCCGCGGTGACCGGGACGGTCAGCGTGCCCGCCCTCGTGCTGTTCGGAGTCATCTTCTTGTGGACGCCGCCGCATTTCTGGGCGCTGGCCATGAAGTTCCGCAAGGATTACGCCGCGGCCAACGTGCCGATGCTGCCCGTGGTGGCGTCGCCCGCCGCGGTCGTCAGGAAGATCCTGTGGTACTCCTACGCGATGGTGGCGGCCACGCTGGCCCTGGTCCCCTACGCCGGGTGGATCTACGGCGCCTTCGCGGCCGCCCTGGGCGTCTGGTTCCTGGCCGAGGCACACCGGCTCAAGGCCCGGGTGACCGCGGCCCCCGCGGCCGACCAGATCCCGGGCGCTCCGTTGGTCCCGGCCGATCCGGCCGGCGGCGGCGGCGGTTCCTCCCCGGCGCCGATGCGCCTGTTCCATCTGTCCATCGCCTACCTGACGCTCCTGTTCGCCGCGGTCGCCGTCACCGCCCTGCTGCCCTGGGGTCGCTGGTAGCCAGCTGGGACCAGGCGCGGGCGATGCGGCGGCCGGCGAAGGAGCCTGACTAGTGCCGTACGCCTAAATCGAACAATTATCCGGGAGTATTTTGGCTTCGGGGAGTATTTTGGGTACTATGATGCACAAAATTCTCCCGCAAGCCAAAATCCTCCCGGTAAATTCTCTTCTGACTGACATGAAGGTGATCCGTTGATGCGGATGAGGCAGGGGATAACGCTGGGTGTCCCGTGAAATCGGCCTTAGGCAGCGGACCGCGCGAGGGGAGCCGGTTCCCGGACGAACGAGTGTGCAGCGGTCCTTCAACCGGGGTCTGTGCCGCGCAACAAATTTCGAAACATACTGTTAGTGGTGTGAGCTATCTAATGGTGCTGGAGAGACAGCATGCCCGGCATTCTGCGATCGGACTGGCCGCCCGGTTTGCCGGCACATGTGCCGTGCGGCTAAGTCTGCCGTAGTCGACAATGTAATCTCATCACCACACCCGTCGCGATATGTCCTGTCGTTCTGGACGAAGCGGTCGCGAAACGATCCCTTCATGTTGAGCAGGTAGACCGTCTACGAGGGCTTGGCGGATCACCGAGGAGGTAGCGAGTGCAACGACCGGCATCCCGTCGCGCTAGCCGGTACCATGCCTCGCCGTCCGGATCGGCGTCGCCGCCCGGCCCGGAATCGGAGGACGAGCTAGACCCGGCGTCGTACAAGCCAGACCCTCCAGATAAGGGCGACCGGCCTCGCGGGTGGTTCCGCCGGACGGTGCGGCGTCCCACGGTCCGGGTCATCGGTGCCCTCATCGCGCTGCTGCTGTGCTGGTGCGCCTTCTCGGTCGGCCAGGCGCTGGCCGCGCCCAACGGCGGGTCCATGTCCTCCAAGCTGGCCGAATGGGCCAGGGATCACTATCTGGGCCCGGTGGTGACCTTCGGCGAGTGGATCTCCTACTCCCCGCCCAAGGTGGGCGGCAAGCCCAGCTTCTCCCTGGCCGCACCGGGCGCCGCACCGGGCGCCCCGCCGGCCACGGCTCCGGCCCAGCCGAAGGCCAAGGTCAAGAAGCACGGCTTTCAGCCGATCATCCCCAGGCGGCTCAGCTCGCCGGCCGGCGCGCCGCTGCCGGGTGAGGGCGTGTGGCGGGTGCTGGAGACGGTCAAGGGCCAGCCCGCCATGTTCGGCACCTTCCTGCGCCCGGACAACGTGCACACCTCCTACGTCGCGGGCATCGTGTCGATGGATCAGCGGCTGCTCAGCTTCCAGCTGCATCCGGGGGCCGAGGACCCAGGCCCGGGTGACTGGAAGTCGCAGCCGGATATCCCGCCGGGGGCACGCGCGGGCCTGATGGCCACCTTCAACGGCGGCTTCAAGCTGAACGAGGCCGGCGGCGGTTTCTACCTCAACGGCGTCACCCGCGGGGCCCTGGTGAACGGGGCGGCGTCTGTGGTCTATTACAAGAACGGCGACGTCGCGATCGGCGCCTGGGACCACGGCGTGAAGATGACCAAGGACGTGGCCGGCGTCCGGCAGAACCTCAAGCTCATCGTCAACCAGGGCAAGGTCCCGGCCACCGTGAACCAGGATGTGCTCGGCAGCTGGGGCGCGACCCTCGGCGGCGGCTACTACGTCTGGCGGTCCGGCGTCGGCATCACGAAGGACGGCCGGCTCATCTTCGTGTACGGCCCGGCGCTGGACGTGCGGACGCTGGCGGGCCTGCTGCAGCGGGCCGGCGCGGTCGAGGGCATGCAGCTGGACATCAACCCGTACTGGATGTCGTTCGAGTACTACCGGGCCGGGAGTCACCCCAAGGACCCGACTCCGGCGAACCTGCTGCCCACCCAGCAGCAGACCGCGTACCGGTACTACTCGGTGTACAGCCGCGACTTCACCGCGGTTTACTCGCGGTGACCGCCCAGACCGACGCCGCCGAGGTGGACGCGGCCTCACCGGCCCGCGGGGTGCGCTGGCTGATCGCGGTGGTGCGTACCGCCCGGCCCCGCCAGTGGCCGAAGAACCTGCTGGTCTTCGCCGCGCCGCTGGCCGGCGAGTCGCTCGGCCGGCCGAACGGGCTGGTTTACGCCCTCGTCGCCGCGATCGCCTTCGGCTACGCCTCGATGGCGGTGTACTTCGTCAACGACGTCGCCGACGCCGAGCGTGACCGCAGCCATCCGCGCAAGCGGTTCCGCCCGGTGGCCACCGGTGACCTGCCGAAGTCGCACGCGGTCTGGCTGGGCGTGGCGTGTGCCCTGATCGGGCTGAGCGGCGGCCTGCTGATCCGCGAGCCGCTGCTGGTGGCGGCGGTGGGCGGCTACCTGACCCTGTCGTTCTTGTACTCCTGGGTGCTCAAGCACATCCCGGTGGTCGAGCTGCTCTTCGTGGCGTCCGGCTTCCTGCTCCGGGTGCTGGGCGGCGCCGCCGCCACCCACGTGCGGCCGTCCGGCTGGTTCTTGCTGGTGTGCAGCCTGGGCGCACTCAGCGTCGCGATCGCGAAACGCTACACCGAGCTGTCCGGCTCCGCGCTCGAGGCCATCCGGCACCGGCCGGTCATGCGCTGGTACCGGGCCGGCGCGCTGCGGGCGAGCCAGTTCGTGGTGGCGACCCTGATGATCGCCGCGTACCTGGCCTGGGCGGCGGGGGAGCGGCCGGAGGCCAGGATCTGGCATCTGGTCAGCGCCCTGCCGCTGGCCGCGGCGCTGATCCGGTTCGCCGTGCTGACCGGCCGCCGTTCCTCCGCGCCGGTGGAGGACCTGCTGATCAGGGACGGCCCGATGCTGACCTGCGAGGCGGCCTGGCTGGCCCTGTTCTGCGCGGGCCTGTTAAAACCACCACTGTGCACCAGACGGGCGAAGATCAATGACCTTTTTTCCGAACGGACCTGGGCTCGTCCCTCGCATTCTCCTGCTTGGCGGGGCGAGTGAGCTAGGCCTGGCCATCCTGGCCGCTCTCGATCTCCCCGCCAACGCCGAGGTCATCTTGGCCGGCCGGGACTCCCAGCGGCTCGCCGCCGTGGGCAAGGAACTCTCTAGCCAGGAGCGGGCCACCCAGGTGCGAACCGTCTCCTACGACGCGGCCGATACCGGCGGCCATCAGGCCTTCGCCGACGGCATCTTCGCCGAGGGCCCCCTCGACCTGGTCATTTCGGCGGCCGGCGTCCTGATCCCGCAGCCTGATCTGGAGGCCGACGTCCGGCGGGCCGCCGAGATGATCGACGCCAACTTCACCGGGCACGTGACCACCCTGCTGGCGATCGCGGCGCACCTGCGCGCCCAGGGTCGCGGCACCATCGTGGTGCTGTCCTCGGTGGCGGCGGTCCGGCCGCGCAAGGCCAACTTCGTGTACGGGGCGGCCAAGAGCGGTTTGGACGCCTTCGCCCGGGGCCTCGGCGATTCGCTGCACGGCAGCGGGGTCCGGGTGCTCCTGGTGCGGCCCGGGTTCGTGATCGGCCGGATGACGGCGGGCATGCCGCCCGCCCCGCTGGCCACCACTCCGGCCAAGGTCGGCGCGGCCACCGCCGCCGCGCTGCGCGGCGGCAAGCTGTCCGTCTGGGTGCCCGCCCCGCTGGCCGGGATGGCGGTCGCCCTCCGCCTCGTCCCTCGTCGCGCCTGGCGCCGGGTCGAAAGATAAGGTGATCCGCCGCCCGATGACCAGGGAAGCCACGACGGCGTCCACCGGGGCAGCCGCGGGTTCCCAGTCCTCGAACGCGCCCGTCACCACCTCGACGGCAGGAAAGCCCGCCAGCCTGCGCCGGACCAGATCCGTCGTCGCCGAGAAGGCCAGGTTGTCCCGCTCAGCCTGGTTCAGAGATTCCGTCACGCTCGGCTGGCCCGTCGGATCATGAGGCACGGAGTGCGGCGGCTGAGTCGCCTTGATCCGGCCATCCCGCCCCGCGACCCCCGGCCATCTCAGCCCTAGAGCCATTGTCGTTCGGGCCGAAGGGCAGGTAAACGCGTTTACGGTCGCCGGCCAGTGTCCGGCCTTCAGTCGCCTGTGCTGCGGGGTGGAAGTGGCGGTAGCTGTCTGCTTGACCGCCTCTGATGCCGTGAGTCGATCATCAGGCCCACGGTTATGGGCGTGCCTGTGATCACGGTGACGGCGGCCAAAAGAGCCGCTATGACCGCGAGCCCGTTGCCGGGCTGCCACCACAGGAGTAGCCCAAGCAGGGTGGCCGCGGCCACGACCACGCCGACGCCGATCCGGGCGTCGGTGGCCGTCGGCGGGCGGGCTGTGGCCGACCCCGCGGGGATGTCGGCGAGGAGCGCGGCGAGCTCGGCGTGGTTCCGCGCGGCGGACGCCTGGTCCACCCGCGCGTCGCATTCATCCTCGGTCAGCCGGCCTTGCACGAAGGCGGACCTGAGGGCGTTGATCACCTGCACGCGGTCGAAGCGGGAGGCGTATAGACGGCCGAGTGCTCCTGTGTCTGCTGCTATCCCGTCTCCCGGCTGTGTCATCGCCCGTGCCTTTCCACGAGCGCGACGGGGCGAACCATCATGCGGGTACCCTTACCCGCCCGCGCCCGGTGCTGACCGTCGCGGCAGTTGTCCGGCGGAGCGCTTGTGGTGCCGTGAGCCGACCATCACGACGACGCCGCACAGCCAGAAAAGGAGATAGGTGACCACGGCCGTAGTGATCACGAACCCCCTGGAGGGGTGACCAGATCCTCCGGGAAGGACGATGACCGTAACGATGGCCGGCAAAAGAACCGCGTACGCGGCCCGCCAGGCTAGCTTTGTCGCGCGCCACGGGTCGCGCGGGGCCCTGGTTCTGGCGAGCCCGGCAGGGATGTCGGCCGTGGCCTCGGCCAGCTCGGCGTACGTCCGTGACGCGTATGCCTGGTCTACCCGCGCGCCGAATTCGTCCTCGGTCAGCCGGCCTTGCACGAACGCGGTCTTCAGCGTGCTGATCACCTGCTGGCGGTCAGCGTGGGAGGCCCGCAGGCGGCCACGGCCCGCCACGTCGTTTCCCGGGGCTATCATCGCGGGCCCCCTCCCCACAACTGCGATGCGGGTAGCGTAGCGCGGCTACCCCTCCGGGGGCCATCCTCACCAGCTATCCCGTACCAGCTATCCCGCCTAGCTGGTGCGGGTGGTGTGGATGCGTCCGGATGGTGTCGCCCGAGATCCCGGACCGGTCCCAGCGACAAGAAAATGGCGAAACCTCGTAGAACCGGCCCGAGGCGCCCGCAGCCCAGAAACCGACGGCGAATCATGCCGACGTATCGAGAACCCGTCCGGGCTAGATCGCGTATTAGGTGGGAGCGGTGGTGTAGGTCCGCCCGCCCGGGGTGCCGCAGCCCAGCCGACCTGATTCGGCTTGGTGAGCGGCCAGCCTCCGGCCTGCTTAGACCGATGATGATGGCGGCACCGTGGGTCGCGCTGGCACCCATAGGTCCCATCGGCGAACTAACGGCACGGCATTCCCCGTCCAGCTCTAACGTTGCCCACCCGCCGTGGATCCACCGCCGTCCCGGGAGTCAGCCGCTAGCACCGCCAATCATATACATATAAGCAGAGCAGATCTGATAGTATGTATTCATGATCGCGGTGACTGCCACTCAAGCGGCACGGGGCTTCGCCAACATCCTCGACGCCGTCGAGCACGGCGAAACTGTGGTCATCACCCGCGACGGGGTGCCGGTCGGCCGGCTCGTCCCGGAACGCCGCACATCAGCGGACCGGCTCAAGGCCGCCCTGCGTGACAACCCTGCGGACGCCGGATTCGCGGATGATCTTGAGCGCGTGCACGATGACCTGCGGTCCGCCTACGGCGACGAGGTACGCGGATGGCCAGGCGAGTAATCCTCGACACCGGCGTCCTCATCGCGATCGAGCGCGGCAGGCTCGACGTGGACACGGTCCTCGGCCTTGA
>JBEKKH010000156.1:0-13364 GCA_050010815.1 Streptosporangiaceae bacterium
CAGGCCGGTTACGCCACCGCGATGCACAGCCTGGCGCACGGGCGGCTGACGATCGCCGGGGTCTGCGTGGGCGTGTCAGCCCGGCTGGTCGACGAGAGCGTGGCCTACGCCAAGGAGCGCACCCAGGGCGGCCACCCGATCGGCGAATACCAGCTGGTTCAGGGCATGCTCGCGGACTCCCAGACCGAGTACCTGGCGGCCCGGGCGCTGGTCCTCGACGCCGCCGCGCAGTACGACGCGGGCACCGACCGGCGGCTGGGCCCGTCGGCGGCGAAGTACTTCGCCAGCGAAGCAGTGGGCCGGATCGCCGACCGGGCGGTGCAGATCCACGGCGGCTCGGGATATATCCGCGGCATCGCGGTGGAACGGCTGTACCGCGACGTCCGGCTGTTCCGGATCTACGAGGGGACCAGCCAGATCCAGCAGCTCGTCATTGCGCGGGAACTGCTCAGGTGACTCCGGGTACCCGACGGCTCAGAGCCGGTCGGCCAGCCAGGCGTGCACCTCGCCGATGTGGTTCTCCCGCAGGGTGGTGTGCCCGTCGTCGTCGAACAGCCTGGCGTCCACGCCCGGGATATGCGCGGCCAGCCACTGGCCGTGGCTGAACGGCACGGCCTCGTCCAGGCGGCCGTGCATCAGCAGCACCGGAACAGAGATCCGGGCCAGCTCGAAGCCCCACGGGATGACGTGAGCGTAGGAGTCATCCCAGCAGCCCTCGATGCCGGGCGCGTAAGCCTGCTGCATGCAGAGCGCCTCGTCGAGGAGGAACCCAGGGTCCTCGCCGGGCTGGAGCGTCACCCTCATGTTCTCGGCCAGGTCGGCCGTCGAGACGGACAGCAGTCCCCGGCGTTCCCGCTCGTACGTGGCGCGGGACGCGGCCCGGTCCGCGAGCATCAGGGTGACGTCCCTTTTCGCGCCCGGGCTCCTGCCCGCGAACCAGTCCAGGCCGTCCGCGTCGTACGGAGCCGGCGAGGCCAGGCACGCGGCCGCCGCGACCAGGTCCGGCAGCAGGGCCGCGCACGCCAGCAGCGGCGGCCCGCCGCCGGAGAAGCCCCACATGGCCAGCCGGTCCAGGCGCAGGGCCGCGCAGATCGCCCGCACGTCGACCGCGGTGTCGGCCACCGTCCGCCCCGGCTGCGGGGTCGACTCGCCGTAACCGGGCCGGTCGTAGCTGATCAGCCGCAAGCCGCGGGCGGTCGCGTCGGCCACGGTGCGGCCGTACAGGTGCCGTGAGTTCGGCGTGCCGACGTGCGCCATCACCGGGCGGCCATCCGGATCGCCGGCGTCCTCGACGGCCAGCGTCCGGCCGTCGGGTGTGGTGACGAGCCAATCCATGGGCACCTCCGCCGGTCAGCCTAGATCGGCGAGGCGAGTGGTTCGGCCAGGGGCAGGGGTTAGAGCTGACGGAAGATCAGCACCGTGTGCACGGCCATGCTGGTGTTGCCGCCGGCCGCCACTTCGGTGGCGCCGCTCAGGCCGGTGACGGTGACCGGGACCGGGCTGTCGGTCTTGGCGTCGTCGTCGCCGAGCTGGCCGTGCTGGTCGCTGCCCCAGGCCTGCACGGTGCCGTTGGATAGCAGCGCGACGGCGTGGTACGCGCCGGCCGCCACCTGGGTGACGTTGGTCAGGCCGGCCACGTTGACCGGGGTGGCCTCGATCGCGAGGGTGGCGTTGTCGATGCCGAGGTCGCCGAAGTCGTTGGAACCCCAGTCCCACACGGTCCCGTCGGTGCCCACCGCCATCGCCATCTCCGAGCCGGCCGCGATGCTGGCCACCTCGGGCACGTTGATGCCGTTCACCGGTTCTGGGGTGGGGATGCCGCAGAACGGGCAGACGGTTCCGTTGCCGAGGGTGCCCAGCTCGTTCTGCCCCCAGGCGTAGACGTAGTTCCTGAACGCGACGTACCCGTGGGTCTCCAGGGCCAGCGCGAAGAACGCGCCGGCCGCGATCGAGCTCACCTGGGACAGGCCGGGGACCTGGACCGGTGTGGCGCTGTCATCGCCGGCGGCCGGGCCGAGCTGCCCGTACTGGTTGCCGCCCCAGGCCCACACGGTGCCATCCGAGCGCAGCGCCAGGCTCCAGGTGTTGCCGACCGCGACCTTGGTCACGTTGGTCAGGCCCTGGACCTGGACCGGAGCCTGTACGGGGCCGGTATAGCCGACGCCGAGCTGGCCGTAGCTGTTGTCGCCCCAGGCCCAGACCGTTCCGTCGGAGCGCAGCGCCAGGCTGTGCGACCAGCCGGCCGCGACCTGGGTTATGTTCGTCAGGCCCGGGACCAGCTGCGGGGTCGTGCTGGAGGTGGCGGTGCCCAGCTGCCCGGAGCTGTCGTCGCCCCAGGCGTAGACCTGGCCGCTGGTCATGGCGGCCAGGCCGTAGTTCTGGCCGGCCGCGATCTGCCGGACACCGGTCAGCCCGCTGATGTTGGTGTAGACCCAGTTGCTGTACGGGCTCCCGTCGCCCAGCTGGCCGGAGGTATTGGCGCCCCAGGAGACGCCCTGGGATTGCGTCGGCAGGGTCTTGGCCTGCACGGTCGCCGGGAGGCCAGCCACGCAGGCGGCGAACACGATGGCGGCGGAGAGGATCAACCGCCGCGGCCGGGGGAGGTACAGGTGGGACATGAACTCGTCTCCTTGATCAAGCGGGCTGGTCAAGGCGACGGTATGGCGGGCCGGGCCGGCGGCGAATCGGGTGCGGCACCCTATCTTTGCCGGCCCGTTCCCTAGCTTTCTGGCATCTTTGCCGGCCCGTTCCCTAGCTTTCTGGCGCCGCGGCGGCGGTCGCACTGACCAGGCCGCGCCGCGTTCCCACAGGTCGCACGCGGCGCAGACGTCGTCGGCGAGCTCGGCTTCTGCCCTGGCCCGGTCCTGGTGTCCTTGCAGCCACCAGGCCTCGGCGCGCGCCAGCCGGACCGGCACGATCCACTGCGGCTCACCGGTCTGACCGGCCGCGGCCGCGGCTTCGTCCAGGTATTTCCAGGCGTCCGGCTCCTGGCGCCGCGCCCTGATCAGGCCGAGCAACGTGAGGGCCGCCAGCCGGTTCAGCGGGGACGGCCCGGACCGGACCAGCAGCTCGCGGCTCAAGCTGACCGCTTCCGCCCAGCGTCCGGTCCGCTCCAGGGCCTTGATCCGCTCGCCGCGCAGGTAGCTCGCGTAATTGGCCAGGTCGTGCTCGTCGCAGTAGGCGACGCCTTCGTTGAAGCATGGCTCGCCTTCGGTGAACAGGCGCAGCCGGGTGTAAATGTCGTACAGGTTGGCGTAAGCGCGGGCCGCCTGCTCCTGCAGGCCATGCGCTAGCGCGATGTCCAGGGCCTGGCGCAGGTACCCGGTCCACGGGCGGCCGCGCGGGGCGGCCGCGCAGTCCGGGGTGTTGAGGGCGTCGCTGAGCACGTCGAACGCGGCCAGGTTGCCGTAGGTCCGGGCCAGCTCGGCGGTGGGTCCCAGGGGGACCAGGATCGCGACCGCGTCCTGGATCGCGGCTCCCGCTTCGGGCCGCGGCCTGAGCCTGGCTGAGCTGTTCCAGTTCGCCGCCGAGCCTGGCCGCGAGGTCGAACAGCGGGCCCAGCGGGCGCGGGGTGAACAGGCCGTCGCAGGCACCCCAGGCCCAGCGGGCGTCGGGCAGCACGTGCTCAAGCTGCTCCACCAGCGCCGACTTGCCGGCGCCGGCCTCCCCGGCGAGGAGCACGAGCCGGCCGTCACCGCGGCGGGCCTGCGCCGCGTAGTCGAGCAGAGAGGCCAGGGGTGACTCCCGTTCCAGCAGTTGCACGCATTTATTGTCCGTCCGGGCGGCCGGTTGCGCCAGCGCGGGCCGCCCGGACGGTTACGCGGGGCAGGTACCACGGTTCGTTAGGCCGATTATCAGTAAAGGTCGGTGCTGTCCGGCCGCTGCGGGTAGGCCCAGGTGACGGTGCCGGCGGACGGGTTGTGCTCGTCGGTGTACTGTCGGGCCTGGCCGGCCAGCATCGGCGTGGCCGACAGCAGCGACGTCCGGCTGCTGTCGCAGCAGGGAGCGCACCTGACCGTGAACACCACGAAGATCTCAGTGCAACGCTGAGATCTTCGTGGTGTCGCCTGGAGTTAGTCCCTGGAAGCGCCGGCCTGAGATCGCGGTGGCCCTGGGCGTGTCCCGGCAGACGGTGATCTCGATCGAGAACGGCCGCTACTCGCCGTCGCTGCCGCTGGCCTTCCGGATCGCGCGATTCTTTGACTCGACGGTCGACAAGATGTTTGACCCGGAGGATGAGGTGGACCCATGAAGAGCGTTACGCACGGCCGCCTGGCCGCGCCGGCGACGATGATCATCGGCGGTACCGGCTTTACTGCCGCGACGGTCGTCGCCCAAGGCTGGCAGGCTGCCATCCCCATCGCGGCACTAGCGGTCATAGGGGCGATCGGCTACTACGTGTGGGGCGGGCGGGACAGCGACATGGGCGCGATCGCGCTCAAGGATCCCGTCTGGCCGTTCGTGCTCATCCTCGGCGTCGAAGCCATCGCCTTCATCGCCGGCCTGGCGGTCTACGGTGCGCACGACGCCCGTTAGGGAACCCGGCGCCGCGATCCGGGTCGTCCTGCTCCCGGAAACGATCGCCGGCTACATCCAGGCGCTGCGGTTCGCGGCCTCGCTGGGCGCCGTGGTGTCCGTCACCGCGGATTTCGGCGAAACATGCTTCACATCCGCCCAGGTGACGGCGCTGAACGCGGCACTTGCCGCGGATGAGCTGCGGCACGTGACCGTGGTCGCCTCCTCCGGCGACGACGGGGCAGCGATCGTCCGGTGCTCCGCTGCCGCCCCGTTCACCAAGGGCCAGCGCGGGATTGAGTGCTGGGCGGCCGGAATCGCCCATTGTGGGCTACTGGGTCACCGGGTTGATATCCGGGGCTAACGCGGCCGTCATCTCGACGTGGGACCGTAAGCGAGATGGCGGGCGGGTATGGGGACTGGCGCGGGCACGTGATCGTCTGCGGGCTGCGGGGCGTTGGTCTGCGCATCGTGGAGCAGCTCAACCTGTCCGGGGTCCCGGCGGTGGTCATCGACGATGACCCGGACGTGCGGCTGGCCCGGATCCTCACCAGCTGGGGCGTGCCGCATGTCGCCGGGAGCTCGCGGGCCGCGGAGACCCTGACGGGGGCCGGGCTGGCCGGCGCCGCGGCCGTGGTTTGCGCGCAGGAAGACGACCTATACACGCTCGAGACGGCGCTGCTGACCCGCCAGCTCCGCGCGGACGTGCGGGTGGTCGCGCAGCTGGGGAACCCGGCCGTGGGCCGGGCGCTTGCTCAGGTCGGGGTCACCGTGCTGGATGTCGCCGGGCTGTCGGCTCCGTCGGTGGTCGAGGCCTGCCTGCGGTCAGGCGCGCAGGGCATCATGCTGTCCGGAGAACGTTTCACCGTCGCGCGGACGGTCGCAGCCAGGACTGCCAGCCTGCGTGAGCTGTACGGGGCGCTGGCGCCGGTCGCCGTCGTTCCCGCCGCCGGCGGCGACGTGGTGGTATGCCCCGGCCGGGACTTCGAGGTCGCGGCCGGAGACGACGTCATGCTGATCGGCACGCCGGAGGAGCTTCGGGCCGCCGGCGTGAGCGGGCAGGAGCTTCGGACCGCTGGCGTGAGCGGGCAGGCCGGCGTCGCGGGGAGTCCGGGTGTTGCGGCGGCGGTCGGGCGGGCCCGGCGGGTCAGGCACGCCAGGCAGCTGGTGATGTCGCTGCTGCACGCGGCTGACCGGCGGCTGATGCTGGCCATGGCGGCGCTGGTCGCGGTGCTGACCGCTTCCACCGTCGTCCTGCGGCTGGCCTACCAGCTCACCAGCACGCAGCATCTCTCGGTCCTTGAGGCCTTGTACTTCACGGTGGAAACGATCACTACCGTCGGCTACGGTGACTTCTCCTTTCGCGGTCAGGCCCCGTGGCTGATGGCGAGCGCGATCTGCCTGATGCTGGCGGGCGCCCTGTTCGTGGCGGTCTTCTTCGCGTTGCTCACCAACGTTCTGGTCAGTCGCCGGATCGAGGAATCACTCGGTCGGCAGCGGATCACCGGACTGAGCGGGCACGTCCTGGTCATCGGCCTGGGCGCGGTGGGCATGAAGGTCGTCCAGCAGCTGGCCGCCGCGGGCCGCGACATCGTGGTGGTGGAGAAGAGCGAGCACAACCGCCACCTCGGGCAGCTCCGCGCGCTCGGCGTGCCCGTGGTCATCGCCGACGCCACGCTGCCCGAGACGCTGGAGGCCGTCCGGCTCGCCAGTGCCTCCGCCGTGGCCGTCGTGACCAGCGATGACCTCGCCAACCTGGAAACGGGCCTGGCCGTGCGCGATCAGCTCGGCGCGCGCTGGGAGACCACGCCGGTCGTGCTCCGGATCTTCGACCCGCAGCTTGCCCGTTCGGTGAAGGACAGCTTCGGGTTCACCTTGGTGCGCTCGACGGCGGCGCTGGCCGCACCGTGGTTCGTGGGGGCGGCGCTCGGGCTCGACGTGCTGAGCACGTTCTACGCGGGCGATGAACCACTGCTTGTGGCCCGGCTGACCATCACCCCCGACGGCGGGCTGCACGGGCTGGCCATGCACGACCTGGCGTCCAGGACGCGGGTGCTTGCGATCAGGCGAGCCGCCGACAGGGCGATCCTCGAGCACCCGCCGCGGCGCAGGACCCGGTTCCGCCCTGACGACGAGGCCTTCCTGATCGGCCCCTACCACGAGCTGCTCACCGTGCTCCGCCGCGATCGGCCCTCGCCGCAGGCAGCCGGCGCTCCCCCGGCTCTTCCGGCTGTCCCGGCCGGGCTGAGGAGCGCCGGCAATTCGCCTGGCTAATCCGCATGGTGCGGGCCGCGCCGGGTACTGAGCGCCGAGGAGGTTCCCATGACAAAGGCGTCTGCCCATTCCTTCTCCCGGCTCTCCGGTTCCAGGCGGAACGCAGCCCTCGGCCGGCCTGATCCCGCTGAACTCGGCGTCGGACACGGTGCCGGCCCACGGCACCGTGGACCATGATTACGCGGTGCCCGCGGACAAGTTCGGCGGCAGCTACGCGTACCCCTCGAACAGCGCGATCGTGGCCGCCGGCGGATTCAACCAGCACTTCGCGCACATGAGCACGTACTGGAACGGCCAGCTGGCCGGGATCGCGCAGATCACGGCGCTGCCCGACGCCAGCCTGATCGACGCCTACAAAACCGGTTTCATTTACACCCAGATCATCCGCTCCTGCTGAAGACCGGAGCTTCGTCAAGGCCAACTTCGACACCGAAGGGTCTAGCGGGAAGACCGAGCCCAGCATCGAGGACACCGCGCACCTGATCGCCGCCGACCGCACCGGGCCCGGCGGGATCATGGAAGAAACGAACGACATCGACGCCAACCTGACCTACCTGCCCTGCTCGATGACCGAGCCGAACACCAGCAACCGGTGCGTCAACGCCGAGTACGCCAACTGGGCGGCGCCGTTCCTGTTCGGCCGCTGGGCCTGGGACGGGTACCTGTTCGGGGCGCCGCTGAGCGGTCCCGGCGTGAGCCTGATCGATGCCACCTACAAGTACGTCTTCGCCCGGCTGGCCGGGAAGCTGCCGCCGGATACGTTCGGCGGGTACCCGACGCAATACTGGAGCACGGCCTACAACGCCGGGTACGGCGAATGGGGACTGGCCAGCAGCGACTACCGGGATCAGGGCATCTTGGGCTACCAGTTCATGGTCGCCAACGGGCAGAGCGGACCGTACTCCTGGTGGGAGAGCCAGCAGTTCCCGAATCCGGGCTCGCCGTGGACGGGCACCCATCCGGAGGCCGGCAACGGATCGTCGCCGCACGCGTGGGGCATGGCCAACGCCAACATGGTGCTGCTCGACTCGCTGGCCGCGCAGCGTTCCGACGGCAGCCTGCTAGTCGGCCGCGGCGTCCCCGACTCCTGGACCAGCAGCGGGCAGGTCATCAGCCTGGCGAACTTCCCGACCACGGACGGGCGGCACCTCGGCCTGAAGATCAGCACCAGCGGCACCCCCTCCCCCTCAATCACCACCGTCACAGTCCAGCTCAAGTAAGGGATGAATGTGGATCGGTACCTCCCCTATGGAGGAGGTACCGATCCACATTGACGTTTTGGACGGGTGCCGGGGGCTTGACTCTCACGTTGGGTGAGGGGGGCACAGTAGTGGCATGCTCAGCATCGGCGAGTTCGCGAGGCTCGGCACGGTCTCGGTCCGGACGCTGCGGCACTACGACGAGATCGGGCTGCTGCGCCCGGCCCGGGTCGACCCGGACACCGGCTACCGCAGTTACTCGGCGGATCAGCTAGGGCAGCTCAACCGGATCGTCGCGCTGAAAGAGCTCGGTCTCACGCTGCCCCAGGTCCGGCTGCTGCTAGCCGGAATCACCCTGGAAGAGCTCCGAGGCATGCTCATGCTGCGCCGCGCCCAGCTCGCGCAGGAACTCCAGGCGCACCAGAGCCAGCTGCTCGGCGTCGAAGCCCGCCTGTCCTACATCGAAAGGGAGGGCACCATGCCCGCAGACGACATCATGATCAAGAAGCTTCCCGCCCAGCCGGTGGTGGTGATCACCGAAGAGGTGCCGGGCTGGTACACGCCGGGCATCGTGGCCGCGGTGAACCGGGCCGACGAGCAGTTTACCCAGCTGCGGATCAGGGATCTGGTGAAGGAGGCCGGGCCGTACATCATCTACTACGAGGGCGAGGAGGGCCGTGACCTCACCGTCAACCTGGCCCTGCCGGTGGCGCAGCCGCCCGCCGACCTGCCCGGGCCGGCCAGGTACCTGGTGCTGCCAGAAATCGAGGAGGCCGCCGTGGCCGTCCGCAACGGCCCGGCCGCAAGCATCTACCCGCACGTGTACCACGACCTGGCCCGCTGGACCGAGGAACGGCACTACGAAGCCGCCGGGCGCGGCCGGGACGTCTGGGTCAACATGGTCGACGACATCGCCGACGTCGACGAGCAGGTCTTCGAGATCCAGCTGCCGGTCAAGCGCAAGGACGACGGCGCGTCCTAGCCGGTTCGCGGGGCGGGCACCAGCGTCCGTTCGGCCGTCATGACCTGGTCCTGACCGGGGCGAGCCGGGTCAAGATGAGCTCGGCGCCGACCAGCAGGACGGCCAGGACGGTGATCGCGGGGCCCAGGGCGGCCAGGCTGGTCGCGCCGATGAGCAGGCCGATCAGGGCGGACAGGCCCGCGCCGCCCGCGGCCGCGGCGCCGACCTGCCAGGAGATGACGTGCTGGGCGCTGGCGTCGCCGAGGCGGACCGGGGTCAGCGAGATCAAGGCCGGGAAGACACCGGCCAGGGCGGCGCCGAGGACGGCGAAGCCGAGCAACGTGACCACCGTGCCCGGCTGCCACCAGATGACCGCGGCGGCCAGCACGGCCACGCCACTCCCCCACCGGACCACCGCCTGTGGCGGCACCGGGCGGGGCAGCACGGCCAGGCCAATCCGGACCGCGGTCAGCGCGCCCCAGTAACCGAAGGTGGCCAGGCCGGTGGCGCCCGCCGACAGGTTCAGGTGACCGCGGCAGAAGCTCGCCTCCCACTGCCCGGCGCCGACCTCAAGCCCGGTGTAGACGAAGAACACGGCGATCCCGGCGACGACCACGCCGCGGTACCGGCGGCGGGTCCAGCGCGCGGACGGATGGGGGTCGGCGTCGGCGACGGCGTTGTCCTCGGCTGCCGCGGGAGCGCCGAGGCGCCGGCGCTGCCGCAGCCAGAAACCGGCCAGGATCAGGTCCAGGGCGAGCAGGGCCAGGTAGGCGGGTCGCCAGGAGCCGGTCAGGATGGCCGCGGTGATGATCAGCGGGCCGATCGCCGTGCCCACGCCGTAGGCGCCGTGCAGCAGGTTGAGCAGCCGTGACCGGCCGGTCAGGGCCACCGCCGTGTTCAGCCCGGCGTCCATCAGGCCGGCCGCCGCGCCGGTGAGCACGGCCGCGGCCAGCACCAGCCAGATCCCCGGCGCCACGGCGAACCCGGCGTAGCCCGCGCCGGCGGTCAGGCCGGCCACGGTGAGCAGGGCGGGCACCCCCAGGCGCAGGATCAGCCGGCCCACGAAGGCCGTGACCAGGACAGACCCGGCCGTGGCGAGGAGCAGGATGAGGCCGAGCTCACCGACCGGAGCGCCGAAGGTGGCGCGCATGGATGGCCAGGCGGTGCCGAGCATGCCGTCGGGCAGGCCCAGGATCACGAAGCTGCCGAGGCTGAGGATGTCCGCGCTGCGGCTGGGCTCTTCGGGGACGGCTGCGCCCGGGAGCGGCGCGGCTGGCTGACGTGGCTGGCCCACCACTCCATCCAAACGCACGCGGGGGGCGGGCGCGAATCCACGCGCGTCCATTGACGGCTGGTTCTTAAAAATGGTGTCATCTGGGGATACTGCCGCATCCCAGAGGATGGTGAGCCATGGCCGTGCCTAGCATGGACTCTGATGAGCTGGCCAAGTTCGGCTATAAGCAGGAACTCGACCGGTCCCTGGGCTTGTTCTCGTCGTTCGCCGCGGGGTTCAGCTACATCTCGATTATGACCGGGGTGTTCGAGCTGTTCTTCTTCGGCTTCGGCTCCGGCGGACCGGCGTTCATCTGGACCTGGCCCGCCGTGTTCATCGGCCAGATGCTGGTCGCGCTGTGCTTCGCGGAGATGGCCGGGCAGTATCCGCTGGCGGGTTCGGTCTACCAGTGGTCCAAGCAGATCGCCAGGCCCTTCACCTCCTTCTTCGGCGGCTGGATCCTGAGCGTGGGAGCGATCGTCACGCTCGCCGCGGTGGCGGTCGCCTACCAGGTCGTGGCCCCGCAGATCTCGGCGGCGTTCGAGATTATCGGCGGCAGGTCCGACATCGGCCAGGTCGCGACGCCGGGCGGCGCCAAGAACGCGCTGCTGCTGGCCGCGGGCCTGGTGGTGTTCACGACCATCATCAACATGATCGGCGTCAAGCTGATGGCGCGGATCAACAACTTCGGCGTCATGGCCGAGCTGATCGGCGTCTCGGTGCTGATCATCCTGCTGGCCGTGCACATCCGCCGGGGGCCTGGCGTCATCTTCGACACGTTCGGCACCGGCAAGGGCTATCCGTGGGGCTACTTCGGCGCCTTCCTGGTGGCCGGGCTGATGAGCGCCTACGTGATGTACGGGTTCGACACCGCGGGGTCGCTGGCCGAGGAGACCGTGGACCCGCGGCGGCACGCCCCGCCCGCGATCATCCGCGCGCTGACCGCCGCCGGGATCGCGGGGCTGCTTGTCATCTTGTTCGGCGAGATGTCGGTGCCGAACATCCATGCCCCCGAACTCGGCACCTCCGGGCTGCCCTACCTGGTCAAGTCGACGCTGGGCGGCACCACGGGCGACGTGTTCCTGGTCGACTCGCTGATCGCGATCACCGTGTGCGCGCTGGCCGTGCACACCGGAGGCATCCGGATGATCTTCACGATGGGCCGTGACGGCCGGCTGCCGTTCGCCGCGACCATCGCCAGGGTGCACGGCCGGTCCAAGACGCCGCTGGTCCCCTCGATTGTCATCGGCGTGCTCACCATCCTCCTGCTCGTCCTGAACGTCGGTAACCAGCGAGCCTTCTTCGTGCTCACCTCGGTCGCGATCATCATGTTCTACTCGGCCTACCTGTGCGTCACCGGGCCGCTGCTGATCGCGCGGCTGCGCGGCCGGTGGCCCTCGGCCGAGCACGGCCCGTACTTCTCGCTGGGCCGCTGGGGCCTGCTGGTCAACCTGGTGGCGGTCATCTTCCAGGTCGGCGTCATGGTCAACCTGGCCTGGCCGCGCCCGGCCGTCTACGGCGCCGGGGCCTGGTACTTCCAGTGGGGCGCGTTCACCTTCACCGGCGGTCTCGGCCTCGTCGGCGCCATCTACTACTTCTTCGTGCTTCGCGGCCGCCCGGCCAGCGTGCTGACCGGGCACCAGGCCGAGCCGGTGCTCGCGGCGGCGGGCCAGACCGACGAGCACTGACCGACGAGCCGTCCTGAACCTGCCGGCGGGGGATGTGGCTGGGTTTCTCGGCGCTCATCCTCCGTTTGACGGGCTGGAACCGGACGAGCTGGCCCGGGTCGCTGCGGTAACCGAGACCGAGGTCAGTGGCCCGGGTAAGACGATCTTCTCGCCAGGCGCCGGACCGGTGGCGGGCCTGTGGGTGGTCCGGACCGGATCGGTTGAGATCATCCACGACGGGCGGATACTCGACCTGCTCGGGCCGGGCGAGCTGTTCGGGCACGCGTCCATGATCTCCGGGCTGCCGGCCGGCTTCGAGGCCCGCGCGGGCGAGGACACCGTTTGCTATCGCATTCCCGCCGACGTCATGCGCCCGTTGCTGGCCCGCCCGGACGTGCTCCAATTCGTGGCACGGTCCATCGCGGCGTCCACCGCGGCGTCCGTCGCGGCCCGGCCCCGGGTGAACGAGCCGCCCGCTGACCCAATGGGGCTGCGCGCGGCGATGCTGATCCGGACGCCGCCATTGCTGTGCCGGGGCGACGAGCCGATACGCGAGGCGGCGAAGCGGATGACCGCCGAGGGCGCGAGCGCCATCCTGGTCCGTACCGCCCGGGAACAGCTGGGGATCGTGACCGACAGCGACCTGCGATCCCGGGTGGTCGCGGCCGGACTCAGCCCGGATGCGCCGGTCTCGGCCATCATGACCGAGCCCGCCTACGCCGTGCGCGCCGACCGGCTGGGCGGGGAGGTCCTGCTCGACATGCTCGAGCGCGACGTGCACCACATCCCGGTGCTGTCCCCCGCCGGGGAAATCCTCGGCGTGATCGACGACGGCGACCTGATGGCAGCGCATGCGCGCCAGCCGTTCCTGCTGCGCCGGGCCATCGACCTGGCGGGCAGCCCTGCGGATCTGACGGCCGTATCGACTCACCTGACCCCGATGATCATCGCCCTGCATGATGCACACGCGGCGGCCGGACAGGTGGCAGCGGTGCGTTCGGTCGTGCTGGACGCGCTGACCCGGCGACTGGTCGAGCTGGCCGTTCGGGACGCCGGGGCCCCGCCCGCGCCGTTCGCCTGGTTCGCGCTCGGCAGCATGGCGCGGCGGGAGGTGGTGCCCTCCTCCGACGTCGACAGCGCGGTGGCCTGGCAGCGGGACGAACCGGGGGTGCGCGAGTATGTGGCGCGGGTGGCCCGGATGGTGGATGACGGCCTGCGGGCGTGCGGGATCCAGCCCGACGCGCACGGCGCGAGCGCCGCCAACCCGCCGTTCGCGCGATCGCTGGCCTCGTGGCACGCGTCCGCGCGCAGCCTCAGCCAGGATCCGACGCAGCAGCAGGCGCTGATCCTGGTGTCGGTGATCACCGATAGCCGCCCGGTGTGGAGCAGCGGAGACGGTGCGCGGGGGGGCGGTGTGCTGGGGGGCGGTGCGGCGGGGGCGGGCTGGGCGGACGGGGGGCTGTGGGAGGCGCGGG
>JBEKKH010000157.1:0-16079 GCA_050010815.1 Streptosporangiaceae bacterium
GGCCCTTCCCGGAGGGGCTGAGCTCGGCGGCGCGCAGCAGTTCGGTGACGGCGCCGACGGAGTCGCCGCGCCGCAGGTTGGCGTGGGCGACCTCCTGAAGCAGCGCGGCGACCCGCTCGTCGGGCTCCTCGGTGGCCTCGGCCAGGTGCCAGGCGTGCCGTTCGGGCTGGTCGGCGAGTCGGGCGGCGAGCTCTGCGTGAGCGCGGCGGCGCTGGTCGATGGTCGACAGTTCCACGATCGCCGACCGGATGAGCGGGTGCCGGAACGTCAGGCGTTCGGTGGCCTCCTCGGCGCGCACCAGACCGGCGCGTTCGGCGGGTCCCAGGCCCGCTGGATCGCGATCGGCGGCGATCGCCCGGACGAGGCGCAGATCGCCCGTGCCGTCCATGACGGCCAGGAGCAGCAGTTCGTAGACCGAGAGGGGCAGCGCCTGGACGCGGGAGGCGAAGACCGTCTGCAGCCGATGGCCGAGAGGCAGGGCCGCGGGCAGGGTCCCGGCCACGGCGTGGGCCAGGTCGCCGAGTGAGACCGGGAGTTCGAGCAGGGCGAGCGGGTTGCCCAGGGCGGCGTCAAGCAGCCGCCGCCGCACCCGCGCTGTCATCACGGGGTAGCGGCTGGCCAGCAATTCCGCCGCCGCCTCTTCCGACAGCGGCGGCACCCGCGCGACGGGCAGGTTGCCCTGGTCGAAGAAGCTGGGCTGGCCGGTCCGGCCCGCGGCCAGCAACGCCACCGGGAGGCCGGCCAGGCGGCGCGCGACCATGCCGAGCACCAGCGCGCTGGCGCGGTCCAGCCACGGCAGGTCGTCGACGATGAGCAGCAGCGGCTGCTCCTTGGCGGCCTGTTGCAGCAGTTCTAGGACCGCGCTGGCCACGAGGAGCTGCGCGGGCGGCGGGCCTTCGCCCAGGCACAGGGCCACCTTCAGAGCCCTGGTGTGCATAGGGCTCAGGTGGGGCAGCTCGGCGAAGCACGGGCGGAGGAGCTGGTGCAGGGCGGCGAAGGAGATGTCGGCCTCGAACTGCGAGCTGGTCGCCCGCAGCAGCCTGATCCCGGAGCCGGCGGCGATGGCGGCGGCCGCCTCGAGCAGGGAGGTCTTGCCGACGCCCGGGTCGCCCGAAAGCAGGAGCGCTCCGGATGCCCCCATGGTGATCCGGCCGGCGAACAGGCGCAGCTGCTGGATCTCCGGTTCTCGGCCGATCAGTTCCATGGGACCGGTGGCCGCCTGATCGCGGCGTGCGCCGATCCAGTCCATCTTCCGACTTTGCTATTTCTGCCGGTACATGTCCAGCCCTGTGCGTCCGCCGTGGTGTCCCGCCCGGGCGGGAGTGGCCGGGCGGGACTGTGAGCGTTATGACTGGTGGGTGAGGGCCGCGGCGGCCTGGGCGATGACGGCGGCCACGGCGGCGGGGTTGGACACGTAGATCGCATGGCTGCC
This sequence comes from Streptosporangiaceae bacterium, assembly GCA_050010815.1. Classification (GTDB taxonomy): domain Bacteria; phylum Actinomycetota; class Actinomycetes; order Streptosporangiales; family Streptosporangiaceae; genus Palsa-504. Next base: position 1,433 of record JBEKKH010000157.1, read on the forward strand.
CGGGGTCTCGGTGACGATCGACCCGGCGCGTTCGGACATGGCCCGCTGCGCGGGCGGCGGGATCATGCGGTCTTCGGTGGCGACCAGGTACCAGGACGGCTTGGTTCGCCAGGCCGGTTCGGAGACCGCGCCGCCGAGCGCGTCGACGCCCCAGGGCACCTGGGAGTCGGCCATGAACGCCGCCTGCGCTGCGGGCACGTCCGCGGCGAACGACGCGGCGAACTTGTCACGATCAAGGAACAAGAACCCGTCCCTGGGCGGCAGGATCGGCGGGACCGGCGCCCCGGGCGGCGGGTCGGCGATCAGGGAGCTGACGGACTCACCCTTGTCGGGGGCGAACGCGGTGATGTAGGCGAGCGCCACGACATTGTGGTGATTGCCCGCTTCGGTAATGACCGCGCCGCCGTAGGAGTGGCCGGCCAGGACGGCGGGACCGTCTAGGCCGTCGAGAACCTGATGGGTCGCGGCGACGTCTCCGGCCAGCGACAGGGTGGGATTCTGTACGACGGACACCCGGTAGCCGTCCGCGGTCAGCTGGTCGTAGACCCCCTGCCAGCCGGATCCGTCGACGAACCCGCCGTGCACCAGCACAATGTTCTTCACTTCGGGGCCTGTGTTCACGACGTTGCCTCCTTCGCCCGGGATGCGGCCCGGGCTCGATAGGTAGATGGCCGGAACGCTAGAACGGCGGCCGGGGGCATCGATTGCGTCAGATGACGTATTTCGAGCGATACGCGCCGCAGCTACGTCATCTGACGTAAACAGGGACGGCGCCGTTACGGCTGCCCGCTGAGCCCGGCGGGTGCCTGGTCCTAGTGTGACGGGATGGCACGTGCGGGCCTGCAGTAGAGCGGGCCGGTGAAGGGATTGTGGATCCAGCTCGCCGCCCCCTACCCGGGCCGGAGGTATGGGTGTGGCACCGTGCACCAAAGAATGTGTACGGTGCCACACCCATACCTATCCGCTCCGGCACGTGAGTGACGGGAATGTGTGTTGTGACGCTAGAGGTCGGTTAGCGCCTCCCGGCGGAGCAGGGCGGCCAGATCCCCCGGCCGGGGAGGGGCCCGGTGACACCCGTGGAGGCCATGCGGCGCCAGTGTTCCGTGGTGCAACCTGCTCGGCAAGGATCATGGTGGACCGGGGCGATGGGTGGGAGTGGACGGAGCAGGGGGGACGGGCGGGACGTCTGGCGCGATCGCCGGGGAACCTCCGGCGCGATCGGCGGGAACCTCCGGCACGCGCACGAAACCTATCGCAGGCGGCCTCCGTAGAGTCACCGAGGCCATGGTGTGCGATCAGGTCACTCACAAACGACGGCCGGGAGCTAGCGGCGGGGCGGCCCGGTGCTTTCCCTGATCACCAGCGTGGTGGCCAGCTCGATGTGGTGCGGCTCGCCGACGGCGGTGGCCGGATCGAAGCGCAGCATGCGGAAGGCGGTGGCAGCCATGGCCGCCAGGGGCTGGCGGACCGTGGTCAGGGCGGGCGTGGCCCACGACGCCACGGGAACATCGTCGAAGCCGACCACGCTCAGGTCGGCGGGGGCGCGCAGCCCGCGTTCGGCTAGCGTGAGCAGTTCCCTGGCCTGCGTCCGCCCGCCGGACAACGTGAAGTCGCCCTGGCGGACGAGGCCTTCGTCCGCGGCGAGCCCGGCGGCCCGCAGGGCGGCGCGATGACCGTCCAGCCGGGCCCGGCTGGACCACAGGCCCGGCGGGCCGCCGATGATGGCGATGCGCCGGTGGCCCAGTTCGATCAGGTGGCGGGTCGCCGTCATGCCGCCCAGCCAGTTGGTCGTGCCGACCGAGCGGACGGCATCGCCGGGCTCGGCCGGCGGGTCGATCGCCACCAGCGGGATCCGGGCGGCCGCCAGCCGGTGCAGCTCCCGGCCGCCCGGCAGGTGCAGGACGCACAGCGCGCCGTCGGTCCCCCGCCCGGTGGCCCGGTCGAGCCAGTCGGCGAACTCCTGCGGCGACCCCGCGGTGGTGACGATGACGCTGGTGCCGACCTCGTTGGCCGCCTCGATGGCCCCGCGCAGCAGCTCCTCGGCCCACGGGCTGTGCAGGTCCGCGATCAGCAGGTCGACGACTCCGAAGCCGAGCCGGGAGGCGACCTGGTACCCGTGCTGCCGCAGCAGGATCGCGATCCGGGCCCTGGTGCCGGCCGCGACGTCCGTCCGCCCGTTGAGCACCTTGGACACCGTTGACACCGACACCCCGGCACCGGCCGCGATCTCGACCAGGGTGCTGCGGCGGACGTCACGCGCCATCGCTACTCCCCCTTCAACTTTTCGAAAAATATGCTCCGGAAGGAGCCTGGTTATCGTGTCTCATCAGTTTCGCTCATATCGAAGAAATTACTATTGACCTGGTTTATAGCTGAATTTAGCCTGGGCCAAGGGAAGCGGAAAGTTTTCGAGAAGGAGAACCTTGACGGTCAATCCTGCAGCGTTGCAGCTCTACACCCTCAGGGAACAGCTGCCCGCCGGGCGGCTCGGGGTCTTGGCGCAGGTCGCCGCCCTGGGCTACGGCGCGGTGGAAGCGTTCGACATCCTGTCCGACCCGGACGGGCTACGCGCCGACCTGGACGCGACGGGCTTGTCCGTGTGCAGCGTGCACGCGGTGCCCGCCGGTGAGCAGGCCAAGGACATAGCGCGCGCGACCCGCACCCTCGGCGCGGACACGATCATCATCCCGCACCTGCCGCCGCCCAGGTTCGCCGACGCCGACAGCGTGCGGGCGCTGGCCCGCGAGCTGAACGAGCTGGCCGCCGGGCTGACGGACCAGGGCCTGCGGCTGGGCTACCACAACCACGACTTCGAGCTGTCCAGCCTGGTCGGCGGGATCCCCGCGCTCGAGGTGCTCGCGGATCAGCTGGACGACGCGGTCCTGCTCGAGGTCGATACCTACTGGGCGGCGGTGGGCGGCCAGGACGTGCCCGCCCTGCTCGGCCGGCTCGGCGACCGGGTCAGGTACCTGCACGTCAAGGACGGCCCGGTGGTCAACAGGGACGACTTCATGACCGCGGTCGGCGCCGGGCGGATGCCGGTGGCGCAGATCCTGGCCGCGAGCCCGTCCGCGACCTGGCACGTGGTCGAGCTCGACCGCTGCGCGACCGACATGATGACCGCGGTCGGTGACAGCCTGGCCTGGCTGGCCAGCCAGGGGCTGGCCAGCCCGGCCGGACGCGGGAGTGGCGGCTGATGACAGCGGCCGGGCCGGTCGGTGTCGCCGTCGTCGGCTGCGGCACCATCAGCCACCAGTACCTGCCTAACCTGACATCCTTCCCCGACCTGCGGGTGGTTTTCTGCGCCGACATCGACCTCGAGCGGGCCAAGGAGCAGGCCACCGCGTACGGCGTGCCCGAGGCGGGGACGGTGGCCCAGGCGATGCGACGGCCGGACGTCGAGCTCGTCGTCAATCTCACCATCCCCGCCGTGCACGCCGAGGTCACCTCGACCGCGCTGGCCGCCGGCAAGAGCGTCTGGACCGAGAAGCCGCTCGCCCTCGACACCGCTACCGGACAGCGCCTGCTCGATGAGGCGAACCGGGCCGGCCTGCTGCTCGGCTGCGCCCCCGACACCGTGCTCGGCGCCGGGCTGCAGACCGCCAGGCGGCTGATCGCCGCGGGGGTGATCGGCGTGCCGCAGACGGCCCTGGCCCTGATGCAGAATCCGGGCCCGGAGCGGTGGCATCCCGACCCCGCGTTCCTGTTCCAGGCCGGCGCGGGACCGCTGTTCGACATCGGGCCCTACTACCTGTCCTGGCTGGCCACCATCTTCGGCCCGGCGGGGCAGGTCGCGGCCGCCGGCCACCGCAGCCGCGACACCCGGGTCATCGCCCGGGGGCCGCGGGCCGGAACGGAGTTCCGCGTCGAGGTCCCGACCCACGTCTCCGCCCTGGTGGAATACCGGCAGGGCGCGGTGGCCACGCTCATCCTCAGCTTCGAGTCGCCGCTGCCGCGGCACGGATTCGTCGAGATCACCGGCACCGAGGCCACCCTCGCGCTGCCCGACCCCAACCGGTTCGACGGCGAGATCAGGCTGCGCGCCACCGGCGCCGACGAGTGGCAGGTCCTGCCGACCACCGGGGCCGCCGACGGACGCGGTCTCGGCGTGCTTGACCTGGCCCGCGCACTGCGCGGCGGCGGCCGCCCGCGGGCGTCGGGTGAGCTGGGGTGGCACGTGCTCGAGACGATGGAGGCCATCGAGCGGTCCGTCGCGGAGCGCTCGTTCGAGCCGGTGCGGTCGGCCTTCAGCCCGCCCGAGCCCCTTGATCCCGACTGGGATCCGAAGGCCGGCACCCTAGGATCGGCCTGACGGGACTGACGGGGAGGACGGGGCTAACGGGACTAATGGGGCTAACGGGAAAGGACGGGGAGGCACCGAGGTGGAGCAGGCAGCGAGTCAGGTCACGGACCGCCCGGTGCTCGGCGTGGGCATGGTCGGCTACGCGTTCATGGGCGCGGCCCACTCGCAGGCCTGGCGGACCGCGCCGCACGTGTTTGACCTGCCGCTGCAGCCCGCCATGGCCGTGCTGTGCGGCCGGGACGCGGCCGCGGTCGGCGCCGCGGCCGGCCGGCTCGGCTGGGCGGCCACCGAGACGGACTGGCGTGCTCTGGTCAAACGCGACGACGTCCAGCTCGTGGACGTCGTCGCGCCGGGTGACCGGCACGCCGAGGTCGCCATCGCGGCCCTGGCGGCGGGCAAGCACGTGCTGTGCGAGAAGCCGCTCGCCAACACGCTGGCCGAGGCACAGGCCATGGCGGCCGCGGCGGCGCGAGCCGCCTCCCGCGGCGTCCGCTCGATGGTCGGCTTCAACTACCGCCGCGTCCCCGCGCTGGCCCTGGCCCGCAAGCTCGTGGCCGACGGCAGGATCGGCCGGATCCGCCACCTGCGCGCGAGTTACCTCCAGGACTGGCTGGTGGACGAGTCGTTCCCGCTGACCTGGCGGCTGCAGCGCGAGCGGGCCGGGTCCGGCGCGCTCGGCGACCTGGGCGCGCACATCGTGGACCTGGCCCAGTACCTGGCCGGCGAGCTGATCGCCGGCGTCTCCGCGGCCACCGCCACCTTTGTCGGCGAGCGCCCGCGGCCCGAGACGGCCGGGGAGGGCCCGCGCTCCGGGCGCTTCGGGGCGGTCACCGTGGACGACGCCGCGGTGTTCACCGCCCGGCTCCGCTCGGGCGCGCTGGCCACGTTCGAGGCGACCAGGTTCGCCACCGGCCGCAAGAACCAGCTGCGGATCGAGCTGAACGGGGACCGGGGCAGCCTCGCGTTCAATCTCGAACGGCTGAACGAACTGTGGTTCTACGACCGTGCCGAGGACGACGCCGAGGCGGGTTTCCGGCGCATCGGCGTCACCGAGCCGGGCCATCCCTACCTATCCGGGTGGTGGCCGCCGGGTCACGTGCTCGGCTGGGAGCATACCTTCACGCACCAGGTCAGGGACCTGGTGACCGCCATCGCCACGGGCACGGATCCGGCCCCGTCCTTCGCCGAAGGCCTCCAGGTGCAGCGCGTCCTGGCCGCCGTCGAGAGCAGCGCCGCGAACGAATCAGGCTGGACGCCCGTCCCCGTGAACTGAAAGCCAGCGAACCTGTTAGGAGCCAACGATGCCCCGTCCCTTCACCTTGTTCACCGGCCAGTGGGCTGACCTGCCCCTGGAGGAGGTCTGCCAGCACGCCAGGGAGTGGGGCTACGACGGCCTCGAGCTCGCCTGCTGGGGTGATCACTTCGAGGTGGACCGCGCGCTGGCCGAGGACGGCTACCTGGCCGGCCGGCACGAGCTGCTGGCCAAGTACGACCTGAAGTGCTGGGCCATCTCGAACCACCTCGTCGGCCAGGCCGTCTGCGACCATCCCATCGACGTCCGCCACCAGGCCATCCTCCCGATGCGGATCTGGGGTGACGGCGAGCCGGAAGGGGTCAGGCAGCGCGCGGCCGCGGAGATGGCCGACACCGCGCGCGCCGCCGCCGCCTTCGGCGTCGAGGTGGTGGTGGGATTCACCGGCTCGTCGATCTGGCACACGGTGGCCATGTTCCCGCCCGTCCCCGCGGCCATGATCGCCGACGGCTACGCCGACTTCGCCCGCCGCTGGAACCCGATCCTGGACACCTTCGACGCCGAGGGCGTCCGCTTCGCGCACGAGGTGCACCCCAGCGAGATCGCCTACGACTTCTGGACGACTCAGCGCGCACTGGAGGCCGTGGGCCACCGGACCGCGTTCGGCCTGAACTTCGACCCGAGCCACTTCGTCTGGCAGGACCTCGACCCGGTGGCGTTCCTGGCCGAGTACCGGATGCGGATCTACCACGTGGACTGCAAGGAGGCCCGCAAGCGACTCGACGGCCGCAGCGGCCGGCTCGGCTCCCACCTGCCCTGGGGCGACCCGCGGCGCGGCTGGGACTTCGTCTCCGCCGGGCGCGGCGACATCCGCTGGGAAGACATCTTCCGCATGCTGAACTCGATCGGCTACGACGGCCCGATCTCCGTCGAGTGGGAGGACGCCGGGATGGACCGGCTGGCCGGCGCGGCCGAGGCGATCACCTTCTTGCGCCGGTTCAACTACGACCCGCCCCAGGCGTCCTTCGACGCCGCCTTCAGCTCGGGCCGCGACTAACGGTACGGTCCCGCTAGCCCAGTGGTATCCACTCGGTGACGGCGGCCCGCATGCCCTCGCGCGCGCAGATCAGGCTGAGCGGGGCGCCCACGAGGTGGTCAGCGGTGAAGCGGCCCCGGTCATCGGCATCCACCCAGACCGGCTCGGCGCGCTGCTGGCGGACCTGGATGCGCGCGGGCGTTCCCGGGCTCAGCTGGCCGATCAGCCGCCACGAGCCGGCCCGCTCCCCCGGCTCGATCTCGATCTCGATCTCCAGGCTGAGATCCGCAGCATCGAAAACCACCAGCCGGGATGCGGACCCAGAACGCACCACGGACCGCGCCGTGGCCAGCCCGGAATCAGAAGTCAGCCGTACGAGCTCGGCGTCCAGGGCCCGCAGGCCGTAGCTGCTCTTGGCCAGGTTCACCGACCACGCCGGGGGCTCGTCGTGGCTGAGCAGCTCGCGCAGTGCCGCCAGCAGTCCCTCGTCGTCGAGCCCGCCGAGCGGGCCGGGCGGTTCATCGCCCGGACCGGCTGAGCGGTCTTCTGTACTCATCTAGGAGCCTCCGCCTGAGGTTGGTGTTCCGTCGGCCGGCCAGCTGGTGACCTGTGGGTCATACCTATGCTGAGTTGGCCCGGCCACGCTAGATACCATTGCTGTCAAGTAGTTTTCTGAGCCGGTCCAGGCAGCGCGCGCGGGTCGGACCGAGGCTGCCCACCGGCGTTTGCAGCACCAAGGCGACCTGCTGGTAGGACGGCGGACCGTCGTCGGCGTTGATGACCAGCGCGCGGAGTACTCGCTGGCACCACTGGCTGAGCCGGTGGAAGGCCTCCCACAAGACGGCGTACTGATCGGCCACGAGCAACGGCTGGTCGGCCGGGGCGACGCCGCCGAGCAGCCAGTCCAGGTGTTCGTCGTCAACGGCCACGGAGGAACGCGACCGCCGCAGCGAAGCCAGGCACTCGCGGCGACAGGTGGTCGCGAGCCAGCCCGCCAGCCGTTGCGGATCGCGGATCCGCCCCAGATTCTCCAGCAGGCGCAGCCAGGTCAGCTGGCTGGCGTCGGCGGCGTCGGCGGCGCTCATCCGGTAGGCCCGGCAGATTGACCACAACAGGCCGGCGTAGCGGTCCACCAGCTGTTCCCAGGCCTGGGCGTCACCAGCCGCCGCGGCCCGTACCCAGCCGGGAACAGGGTCCTCCGTCGTTCCCGCTTCGGCCGCCTCGTGGTCAGAACCGTGCCCGGCAGGCATCGTCGTCATACCCCCAACGCGATGAAGGAGCATGCTGTGGCCAAGGCGATCGGGTCGCCGGCCTGCGCCGCCTGCGCCCGGGCCAGCCGCAGCGCAGCGGGAAAACCCGCGCCGCCGGCCACGTGCCCGTGCAAGGATCCCATCACCGCGGGAGTGGCCTGGTCGTTCACCGCCACGATGGCGGCCACGATGCCGACCGTCCCCATCGGCATCAGGCTGGCGGCCAGGCCAAGCAGCTCGTCCGCCCCGGCGGGAGCCGCGCGGCCGACGTCGCAGGCGGACAGCACCAGGCGGTGCGGGGCCGATGTGATGCCCTCGATGTCGTAGACCGTCAGCGGGCCGTCGTCTAGCTGCAGGGACGAGAAGAGCGGGTTCTCCGCGCGGAACGTCCCGTGCGCCACGACGTGGGCGAGCCAGGCATCGTCGAGGGCGGCGAGCACGCGCCGGGCCGTGGCCGTTCCGTTGGCCAGGATGGCGGCTTGAGGGTACAACCCGGCCAGCTGCTTGAGCTCCGTCTCCGCCTGCGCGAGGCCAGGGCCGCCGACGAGCGTGACGGCACGATGACCAGGTTCGGGGGCCGAGCTGGCGCGCAGCCAGGCGGCTGCGGACGGGCTGACGCTGACCGACCGGTCCCGCAGCGCCGGCAGCAGCCCCCAGGGGATGGCGTTCAGCCTGCCGGGCGGGACGATGACCACCGCGTCGGCGTCGAGGTCGGCTGCCGCCGGGCCGAGCAGCGCCTCTTCCAGCAGGCGGCCCGCGTCGGCCAGCGCCCGGCCGGGGTCGCGCCCCGGCCGGCCATCGGCCAGCCGCCGCAGCAGGAAACGCGCGAAGCCGATCTCCCGGCCCGCGTCCCCGGCCCCGCCCACCTGGTGCACCCGGATACGTGACGGCCGGACCGTCACGGCATGCAGAACGCCGTCCAGCTCGATCAGCTCGACCAGCACCGCTCCGCCGAGCGAACGAAGCAGGGCCGGTATGGTGAACGGCTGGGCTCGCGCCGCGGCCGGCCCTGGCGTGCGCAGGATGCGGGCCCGGACGCCGGCCTCCAGCCGGGCGCGCTCCCGTCGCAACGCCGCCACCTGCGGGACCGTGACCAGGTCGCCGTCTAGCCGTCGGCTGACCTCGCGCAGGGCCGACAGCTCCCGGGCGAGCTCGTCGTCGGGCGGCAGCCTGGCCGGCGTCATCGCCTGGCTGGTGGCCCGCCAGCGCTCGCTCCAGGCGAGCAGCTGCCGCCCGTGGCCACGGTTCAATGCGGTCCGCTGGCCGATGGCGGCCAGCTCCCGGCCGTGAGTGGTGACGGCGGCGCGAAGCTCGCTCGCTCCAAGCAGCTGCTGATGCTCGGTCAGGATGGCCAGGCCGCGGCGGCAGGCCGACAGCATCTCGGACTCGCGCCCGCGCAGCTGGCAGAGCAGCGCCCGGGCCAGCAGGGCCCGGTTGCGGCTCACGGCCGGGCCGGTTCGCCTGGGTACGGCGGCGGCGGCCAGATGACCGTCGGCCCGCCCGGCCGTACCCCGCTTCAGGGCCAGCTGGCCGGCCAGCAGGTGCGCCTCCGCCGCCTCCTCAGCGCCGATGGCGTCCAGCTGGCGAGCCACGGAACAGGCCAGGCGGTAGGCGCCGAGGCCCGTGTCACCTCCGGCGTAGCGGGCCTGCGCCAGCACCAGACGGGTCCGGGCCGACCACCGTTCCCGGCCCTGACGGCGGAAGAGCCGCGCGGCCTGCTCGGCCCGGTCCCGAGCCGCCGGCGGCTCGCCGGCCGCCAGCGCCGCGACCGCCGAGGAGTACAGCAGCTCGGCGAACTTGGCGGAGCCGCGGACCTCGCGGTCCAGGCGCTGGGCCGCGGTGTCCGTTTCTGCCCACGCGTCCGCGGCCAGCCCGGCCGCCAGCAGGACGGCGCACCGGTCGATGGCGACGTCCGGCATCGGCGTGCCCAGCTGGTCATAGCAGCGGCCGGCCTCGGCGAGGAATTCCAGCGCTTCCGCCACGTGGCCGGAAGCGGCCGCCACCAGCCCGCGATTATGCCGGGCCGTGGCGTATTCCCATTCCTGCCCGGCCAGCTTGAATTGCTGCTCGGCGTGCACGAAGTCGGCATCCGCGCGCCGGGTCTGGCCCATTTCGAGCAGGATCAGGCCGCGATGGCTGCGGGCCCGGGCCTCCCACAGGAAGTCCCCGTGCCGGTGCAAGATCACCACGACCTGATTCAGGTCGCGCAGCGCCTGATCCTGGCGGCCAAGCAGGGAGAGCACGGCCGCGCGGCGCATCAGGACACGGCCGGCCAGTATTCCGCGCGCCACCAGGACCGCGCGGTCGAGATGGGCCATGCCCCGGGTGGTCTGGCCGGCCAGGGCCATCGTCAGGCCGAGGCTGGCCTGGACGTCGGCCTGACGCTGCGGCTGGCCTCCAGCCCGGGCCGACCGCAGCGCGCGACGCAATTCGGCTAGCCCTTCCCCCTGATGACCGAGATCCCGCAGCGCGATTCCGGCGGCCTGATGAGCCACCGATGCCACACAGGCCGTAACCGGTGGTTTACGCGCCAGTAGCGCACGGGCCTGGGCCAGGGCCTGCCCGGGCCGGGAATGCACAAGAACGAGAAGGTGATCAGCCTCAGTGGTATCTGGGGCCCTATCGCCGCTCTCTGACATATGTCCATGATGGTGGAAATAAGCATGTCCCGGTAGGTGCTCGTAAGGAGGGGATTCCAGTGACCACAGGCGAGGGCGGGAGCCCGGGCCACGGCGGGAACGACACGGCCGATGACGCGGGTGAATACGCGAATATCACGAAGATCTCGGAAATCCAGCTGAAGTACATCCTGGAGAATTTTCCGGGCGCCGCCGCCTATCCGCCACGGCAGCCGGGCGACTCGGGTCCGGAACCACTTGAGTTCGTTTACCGCCGCCTGGCCGTGCTGACCCGCGACGAGGACCTGCAGAGCGTTCTGAGCATTCTCGATCCGCCACGTCTGCTGGTGAGCAAGGATGAGCCTGGGCCTCGCCGGGTGGCCGGAGTCAGTCAGCCGATACCCGGCCTGTCCCTCATCGAATTGGCGTCCGACGGCGGGGATGACCCGGTGGCCGAGGCCCGGATCCTGTTCAGCGCGCTGGAGGCCATCGAGCTGCTGCTCGGTCCGGGCAAGGCGGCACCGGACCACATGATGTCCGTGACGCAGCTCCCCCCGCCGGCCACCAACTGCCCGGCGACGGAGCCCGATCAGGTCCCCGGCGACGCTGCCCCCCAACCGGGGATATCCAGGTCATGCTGCGACGGCCGCGGCGTCCGGGTCGCCGTGGTGGACACGGGCCTGGTGCCGGGCGCGCCGGCCGCGCACCCATGGCTGCACGGCGTCGAAGGCGAACGCGATCTCGGTGTGAACGAGGGAACCATCCTCCCGTACGCCGGCCACGGAACGTTCATCGCCAGCATCGTGCGGGCCATGGCGCCCCGCGCCGAGGTCCGGGTAACGCGCATGTTCGAGAAAGCGGGTGCGCTGTACGAGTCCGATGTCGTCAAGGCGCTCATGTCCGTCCTGGACTGGGCCCCGGACGTCATCAGCCTCTCCGCCGGCTCGCACACCTGGAGGTATCGCGGCCTGCTCAGCTTCTACGTCTTCGTCAACGGGCCGCTGCGCGAGTGCCGGGAAACTGTCCTGGTCGCCGCGGCCGGCAACGACGGCATGGACTGGAAATTCTCCCCCGCAGAAATGGACGACGTGCTGGGCGTCGGGGCTCTGGGCCCGCCCGGGGACGCGCGGGCCTGGTTCTCCAACCATGGCGACTGGGTCAAGGTGTACGCGCCGGGCCAGGATCTGGTGCACGCGTTCGCCCGCGGCCTCTACTCCTACCGCGAGTTGAGAGCGGGCCAGACGGCAGAGTTCTTCGGCATGGCCCGCTGGAGCGGAACCTCGTTCTCCACACCCGTGGTGTCGGGCCTGGTCGCCGCGCGGATATCGGGAACCGGCGAGAGCCCCCGTGAGGCGGCCGAGTCTTTGCTCCGGCTGGCCCGCGCCCAGGCGCTGCCGGGTGTCGGCCCGGTACTGCGCCCCGGTCAGGCCTGTCTCCGCGTGTGCGAGCAGCCCGGCCAGGACCGTCCGCCGCGCCGCCGCTGCCGTTGCGGCTGCGGCTGCGGCTGCGGCTGCGGCTGCGGCTGCGGTTAACCGGGTGGCGTCCGGACAGACCCTGGCTACGGCCGCCGTCCGGGTGGAGACATCGAGCCGGGCGAACGCGTTCTCCAGCGTCGGCAATATGGGGCTGAAGCAATCCCGCCGCGGACCGGTCTTCCTCGCCGAACGGGCAGCGCCGCGAGAATACGAGCCCGCGGATGGTCAGCCACCTGGATAGGCCACAGTTCCGATGCCATGGAGCGCTTCGCGCACGAATGACTATCGTTCAGGCTTAATCGCGGCAGCCGCGAAAACCCGCACCAGGCCATCGGCGGATAGCAGCACGAAATCTTTACCATTTCCCGCCTCCCGCAATGCGCTCACCGTTTGCAGCACCGCCGTCAGATCCACGCAGCTCACCCCCGTAGGCTGGCCGGTTCCCCGCTCGTCGTAAAGAGCCGGCTCTGGGCGCCCAGATACAGATCAGCTACCGACCGGCCAGCTGATCATCAGCGGCTCGACGCGCGCGCATATGACAAATGTCGTACGGCTCGTCCCGGTGCCGATGACCGACAATAAAAGCAGCCGGCCGCCCGAAAGGGAATCTTCACCCGCAGGGCCGTGCGCGTATTAATAGCGCACCAATTTGACCGGCACAACGGGAAGGGGCCGTGCGCCCTCTCATCGCGGGGAAAGGATTTCACCATGGTCATGACGACGGGTGGCCTAGAAATCACCACCTACCAGCCACCGCCGGGATTCGACCCGCTGACGGCGGACGCAGCCGATCTGCAGAAGTTCGGCTTTCCGCCTCGGCAGGACGATCCCCGGCTCCAGGCTCGGTACGAGAATGCGCTGAACCGGCTCAAGGGAAAAGGCGCCAACAGCCTGGCGGAGCACCAGGCGGGGCGTTAGGGCAGGAGATGCTCGACCGTGGCGCCGACCGCTTCGTAGGTTGCGGCGGCCCGCTGGTCAAGACTGAGCAGCGTGGCCTGGTGCTCGACGGCGGTGAAAGCGATCAAGGCGTCGTAGACCGGGCCGCCAAGGATCTGCTCGGCGGCCACCGTGGCGAGAAGCTCTTGGTAACCAGTCTCGGACAGGGTGAGGAATGGTTCGGTGAACCGCTCGCTGATGAAGGCGTGCACGATCGACGGATGTGCCCGGTGCGGCGGCGGCAGCCGGGTCAGCACGGAACAGGATTCAACGGCCGCGTGCGCGACCAGACGTGGCCGGCTGGCCATGGCCTTGCGGGCGATGGCGTGATGCTCGTGCCAGGTGGCAAAGGCCGCGATGACCACGCTGGAATCGACCGCCTTCATCGGCGGGTGCGCTCAAGCGTGTCCCGCACCATGTCGGCCGTCAGGACCGGCATGTCGGTGTCAACGACGGCAACCACACCATCACCCTCATCCACCAGCCACATCGGCGTAGGAGCGGGGACGATCTCCAGCCGTCCGTCCCGTTCGGCCATCTCCAGCGGCTGCCCCGCGGTCAGCCCAAGAGCGTCCCGGAGCGCCTTGGGAATGACCACACGTCCGGCAGAATCGATGGTAGTTCTCATACCATTAATCTACCATCGAGCATGGGAGGCCTCGCTAGGCCTCCCCATCGGCCCGGCGGACTTGCTGGCTCGGCACACGCCGGCCTGGCCGCGGCTCTGGTACGCGGTGAGCCGATGGAGTCGGCGATCGATCACCGCTGCCGGGCGGGAGCGTTCTGCGTGACCCGCAACGGCGTGATCGACGGGCTCGGCTACCCTTTCGCCCTCACGATGCTGCGGGGCTGACCGGGTCAATTGGCTAGGCCGAGCTCGCCGGCCCGCACCCCGGCCTGGAACCGGGAGCCGGCCTCGAGCGCGGCCATCAGCTCGGCGACCCGCCGCCGGTAGGTGCGCAGCGAGGTGCCCAGCCGCCGGGCGGCCGCCTCGTCGGTGAGACCCGCGCCGAGCGCCCGCAGGATCTCCCGGGCCTCGGGAGCGAGCTCGGGGACCTCGCCGCGCAGGTAGGCGCCGAGGTCGGTGGCCGCCTCCCAGGCGGCGGTGAACAGTGAATAAACCCCGCCCACCAGGACCGGGGACGTCGTCACCGTGTACTCGCGGCCGAGCGGCGACGGCTGGCCGGCCAGGATCGCCACCCGCCGGTCCAAGATGATCGTCTCGTGCGGCAGCGGCGCGGAACTGATCCGCACCTGCGCGCCCGCCGCGTCGAGCCGCCGCAGGTGCGCGCGCTGCGCCTCGTCGGCCAGCACCAGCGGGCTCCACAGCTTGCGCACCGTGAAGCTGTCCGTGCCGGGGGAAAGCACCCGCCGGGCGACCGCGGACCGGGCCTCCGGCTGCGACCAGGTGAACAGATCGCGGGCCGCGCAGGCGAACTCCTCGTGCACCGCCTCGAACAGGTGCCCGGCCCGGGCGATGAGCTCCGCGTCGCCGCGCACCGTGCTGGTCTGGTCATCAGCCACCCGTCCAGTCTGTCAGCCGTCTGTCGGCCCGGCAAATGGCAGCAACCTGCCAGCTCCTCGCCGCGACCACGGGAACGGGGCAGGCTGTGATCATGACGAACACAACGAACACCAGCCAGGCCGCCGCCTCCGGCACCTTCGCGATCGGCGGCGACCTGCCCGTCGCACGGCTCGGCTTCGGCACGATGCGGTTGCCCACCGGGACCTTCACCGGCCCGGTCCGCGACGCCGACGACGGGATCGCGGTGCTGCG
>JBEKKH010000158.1:0-19635 GCA_050010815.1 Streptosporangiaceae bacterium
TCGGCACCGCGGGCTCGCATGGCCGTGAAGGCCTCGTGACCCGGGGTGTCGATGAAGGTGATCTTGCGCTCTTCGCCGTCCACCTCGGTGGTCACCTGGTAGGCGCCGATGTGCTGGGTAATACCACCGGCCTCGCGGGCTTGCAGGTTGGTGTTCCTGATCGCGTCCAGCAGCTTGGTCTTGCCGTGGTCGACATGGCCCATGACCGTGACGACCGGAGGCCGGGCCACCAGGTCGGCGTCGTCGCCCTCGTCCTCACCGAACTCGATGTCGAACGACTCGAGCAGTTCCCGGTCCTCTTCCTCGGGCGAGACGACCTGGATGTTGTAGTTCAGCTCGGCGCCGAGCAGTTGCAGGGTCTCGTCGTTGACCGACTGGGTGGCGGTCACCATCTCACCGAGGTGCAGCATGACCTGCACCAGCGACGCGGGGTTCGCGCCGATCTTGTCGGCGAAGTCGCTCAGCGACGCGCCCCGGGACAGCCGCACCACCTGGCCGTTGCCGCGGGGAACCTGGACGCCGCCGATCGACGGCGCCTGCATGTTGTCGAACTCTTGACGACGCTGCTTCTTCGACTTCCGGCCCCTGGACGGCCGCCCGCCGGGACGCCCGAAGGCGCCTTGGGTGCCGCTGCGACCACGGCCGCCGCCCGGACGGGGCGGACCACCGCCGGTCCCGGTGCGGGGAGCACCCGCACCCGGGCCGCCACCAGGGCGCGCACCAGCTCCGGGACCGCGGCCAGCGCCGCCGCCACCGGGCCGGGCACCTGCCCCGGCACCGGCACCGGCACCGGCACCGGGACCGCCGCGGCCACCACCGGGGCCGCTGCGGCCGGTGCCAGACGGGGCCGGCCGGGAAGGCATGTTCATCGGGCTAGGCCGGGGACCACCCGGACGGGGACCGCCGGGGCGCGGACCGCCATCGGAGGTGCCACCGGGCCGGCCAGGTCCGCGTCCGCCCGGACGAGGACCACCGGCGAACCCGCCGGGGGCGCCGGCGCCGGGAGGGCCGCTGGGGGCACCCGCAGGCTGTCCCGGACGGCCGGCCGGCTGACCAGGAGCACCAGGCGCCTGGGGCCGGGCCGGGGGCGCTGAGCCCATGCCGGTCGCCGTCGAGCTGAACGGGTTGTTGCCCGGCCTCGGGCCCGGTCGCGGGCCGTTGGGCCGCGGGCCTGCTCCGCCCGGCCGGGGCGCACCCGACCGGGGTGCACCCGGGCCTGACGTCCTGGGCGTGGCGGGCCTCGGCCCGGATCCCTGACCCGGCTGATCCGGCCGGGCGGCCGGGGAGGCGGGTCCGGCCGGGCGCTGGCCCGTAGCCGCGCCCGTCCCGCTGAAGGCGGTGGACCCGGCGGGAGCGCCGGGCCGCGGAGCCGACGGACGAGCCGGGGCGGGCCCGGGACTCCTGAAGTCGGCTGGGATGGCCGGCGTCCGCGGTGGTCCGGGAACCCGCGAGGCTCCGGGACCGCCTGCGGTGCCCTGAGTCCTGGGGTCGCCAGGGCCGGGCCGGGACGCGGGTGACGGCGCCACCGGCGGCAGCCGGCGCGCCGTGGAGTCGGCCGATTCGCCGGCCGAACCGCCTGCGGTGGCGGCGTCGGGCGCGGTCGCGCGCTCGGCGGTGCCGTTGGCGGGCGCGGTCGCTACTTCGGCCGCGCTGCTTGGCGCCGGCGGAATGCCGCCGGCCGCCGCGGCGCGGTCATCGCGGACGGCCGTGCCCCCGCCGATGTCGGGTCGCGCCCCGGGGGCGGGTCCCGGACGGGCACCGCCGGAGGCTCCGGTAGCGGCCAGACCAGGAGCTGCCGTTACCGTCGTGGGTGCCGCGCCCGTCACTCCGCTACGCGACGGTGATGATGGCCTGGGCCTAGATCCCTGGGCCGATTGCTCGGTTGCCTTGGAGGCGAACGCCTCCTTCAGCCGCCTGACCACGGGCGCCTCAATCGTCGAGGATGCTGATCTTACGAACTCGCCCATCTCATTGAGCTTGACCATCCCGTTCCCGGACCTTTTACCGGACCTGGGCCCGGGCAGAGCGTGCTCCGGACGGGCCTAGCCTATGGTGATCATCGCCGCGTGCTCATCGAGCGCTCATCGCTTCTCGACCTGCTTTCCGACCGGTGTTCCTTGTTACCTAAAACCTGCTGTCCAGCCAGGCTGTTCCGCCGTGGTCATGTTATTCCGGGGATCCCGCGCCGCCAAGATACTCAGCGAGGTAGACGAGGCTGAGAGACCCTGGTGTGCGCAGCGCCCGGGGGAAGGCCCGACGCCGCCGCGCAAGTCCCAGGCACACCGGACTGGGATGCAGATATGCACCCCGGCCAGGCAGCCGGGCTTGCGGGTCGGGCCGGATAACATCCCCAACCGCTACCAGGCGAAGCAAGCTGGACTTGGCCGTACGCTCCTTGCAGCCTACACAGGTACGCACCACCGGCATATCTGAGGCATGCTGCTCAACTCGTATGGCCATCCCAGTCATCAGTCTACCGTGTCCGCACGTCCCCGAGGCCAGCTAAAACGACACCGGCGAGCCTTACGGGGCTGAAGTGGCGGGGGGGACCGGCGGGTTTGGCGGGTTTGCTGACGCTAATGAACTAGCCGGTGCTTCTGACGCCTGGGCTGTGGCCGGGTGGGACGCGGGCGGCTGGGACGCGGGCGGCTGAGACGCGGCCGCCTGAGACGCGGCCGGCTGGGACAACGGCGGCTGGGACAACGGCGGCTGGGAAACGGGCGACTGGGCTGGTGATGACCGAGCCACTGCTGGCTGGGCCACTGATGAGCGGGATGCGGCCGACCGCGCCCCGGACGTCTGGGACGTCTCGGACCTGGCCGGCTGGGACCTGGCCGGCTGGGACCTGGCCGGCTGGGACCTGGCCGGCTGGGCATGTTCTGACCGGGTTCCTGCGGGCCGGGCCGCTGCGGACTGAGCCCCTGCGAGCGGGGATGCTGGAGGCGAGGATGAGGGGGACAAGGCACCTGACCGCGGGGAATCAGACGGCGAGGGGGCGGCATCTGACCTGATGTCGATCCGCCAGCCGGTGAGCCTGGCGGCCAGCCTGGCGTTCTGCCCCTCCTTGCCGATCGCCAGGGACAGCTGGTAATCGGGCACGATGACCTGGGCCTCACGGGCCGCGAGATCGATGACGTGGACCCGGCTCACCCGGGCGGGCGACAAGGCGTTAGCCACGAAGTCGGCCGGTTCCTCGGAATAGTCGACGATGTCGATTTTCTCGCCACGCAGCTCGCTCATCACGTTCCGCACCCGGCTGCCCATCGGGCCGATGCAGGCGCCCTTGGCGTTAACGCCGTGCTGGTGGGAACGCACCGCGATCTTGGTGCGGTGACCCGCTTCGCGCGCGATCGCGACGATCTCCACCGCGCCCGCGGCGATCTCGGGAACTTCGAGTGCGAAGAGCTTCTTCACCAGGCCCGGGTGGGTACGCGACAAGGTGACGGACGGGCCGCGGTGTCCCTTGCGGACATGCAGCACGTAGCAGCGGAGCCGCTCGCCGTGGACGTAGCGTTCGCCGGGGACCTGCTCGGCGGGCGGTAGCACCGCCTCCAGCTTGCCCAGATCCACCAGCACCGTTCTGGGGTCCTTGCCCTGCTGGATCACTCCGGCCACGATGTCACCCTCGCGGCCCGCGTACTCGCCGAAGGTCACCTCGTCTTCGACGTCACGGAGCCGCTGCAAGATCACATTCCTGGCGGTGGTCGCCGCGATCCGGCCGAACCCGGCCGGGGTGTCGTCATACTCCCGCACCGTCGTGCCGTCCGGACTGGCCTGAGTGGCCCAGACCGTGACGTGACCGCTTTTCCTGTCCACCTCGACGCGCGCAGGCGACGACACGCCCTCTGACTTGTGGTAGGCCACGAGCAAGGCGTCCTCGATGGCTTTGATCACGAGGTCGAGCGAGATATCTTTCTCGCTCTCCAGGCTCCGCAGCACGCTCAGGTCAATGTCCATCGCGAGTCGCTCCAAGCTCCGTTGGCAGGTGCCCGAACTCCACCTGGATGGCTCCCGGGCCAAGCGCGGCGTAACCGAGGCGGCGAGGCTTCGGGTCACCGTCGACGTCCAGGGTCACCCCTTCGGCGTCAGCCGAGACGATCCGGCCGCGGACGAGGCCGGAATCGGCGACCGTGACCTGGACCAGACGGCCCACGGCCCGCCGCCAGTGCCTCGGATCGGTCAACGGGCGGTCGACCCCGGGTGAGGAAACCTCAAGCGTATAGGGGAATTCTCCCATCACAGCCACGGAGTCAAGCGCGGCCGACAGCTGGCGGCTGATCGTCGCGGCGTCGTCTAGGCTCACGCCGTGGTCGCTGTCCACCACGACACGCAGCATCCTGCGCCGGCCTGCTGCCGTCACCCGCACCGCCTCTAGGTCCAGGCCGGCGGCACGGACCACGGGCTCGACGACGTCCGCGACCTTGCTCTCGTCGACGGACCCGCCGATCGCCGCCTGCCGCGGTTTCGGCGCGTGACGCGGACCTCCTGGCATCACGACCTCCTCGTCCACGACCTGCGGGATTGAACCTAGCCTATCTGGCCGATGACCCTCACGCCGATCAGACAGGCCGGTCGCACGTGGTAGCTTGCCGGTGTGCCCGACATCCTGCCGAGGCGCCGCATCCTGCTTGCCTCGGCGACGGCGCTGCCTGTGCTGCTCGCCACCGCAGGCTGCCGGTCCTCGGACCTGTTCGCCGGGCCCGATCCGCTGGCCGGCCGGCCGCGTCCCAGCGCCGATGTGATCACGCTCCAGGCAGTGATCGCGGCGGAAGAAACCCTGATCTCGCTGTACCGAACGGCGCTGGCCGACAGCTCGCCGACCGGGTCTCCGCTGTTCAAGTCGCTGCTCGGCCAGCATGAGCAGCACCTGGCGCAACTACGGACCCGGCTGATCCAGCCCCCAGGCACCGCGGCCTCGGGGACGGCCAGCCCGCAGGCCTCGGGGACGGCCAGCCCGCAGGCCTCGCCTCGCTCGGCAGTCGGTCACGTCACGGTCGCCCAGCTGCGAGCCGCGGAGCACGCTTCCGCCACCCACCTCGTGCAGCGGCTGGCCACCGTGGATCCAGCGCTGGCGCAGCTGTTCGCGAGCATCGCCGCCTCCGACGCCACGCACGTGACCGTGCTCGGCGGGTAGGCGAGCCGATGAGCGCGCAGCACCGCGTGAGCGCGCAGCACCGCGTGAGCGCGCAGCACCGCGTGAGCGCGCAGCACCGCGTGAGCGCGCAGCACCGCGTGAACAGGCAGCACGGCGGCGCTGCGGGGACCAGCTGATGGCCGCGGTCACCGCGGCGGCCGCGCTGCAGGCCGCCCTGGCCGCCGAGGACGCGGCCATCTTCGGCTACGGAGTGGCCGGCGCCCACCTGGCCGGGAGCAAGCAGGACGCGGCCGAACAAGACTGGACCTCGCACAACGAGGCCCGCGACGCCCTGGCCGCCATGATCTCCGGGCTCGGCGCGTCTCCAGTCGCCGCGCAGGCCTTCTACCAGCTTCCTTTCCGGGTGAACGACGCGACAAGCGCGATGGCGCTGGCCGCGTACCTGGAAGACGGGGTGACCCGGGCCTACCTCGGCCTAGTCGCGGTCACCGATCAACGACTGCGGGACTTCGGCGCGCTGGCCATGCAGGGCTCGGCGGGACGCGCCGCGTACTGGCGCGGCCGCACCCAGGCCTTCCCCGGTCTGCAGGCCGGCACCTGAGCGGTTACGCCCGGCTAACTGGAGCCCGGCCCGATGTCTAATCGACCTGGCCCGGGTCGCGGCCCCCTCTGTCAAGAGAGGCCGGAAATGCTGGCCAAGGCACCTGGCCGGGCTGCGTCTGCGGTGATCCCATCCTTGTCCTCAGTCGCGTCAGTCGCACGGGATGGCGTTTGCGTGGTGGAATTTGGCTTCATGGAAGGTCTGGGGCACGGGGGAGGCTGGGTCGATACGTTGGCCTGATCTGAGTTCGAGGGGACGTGCCCACGTCGTCCCGGCCTGACTTCTCGACGTCCCGCTCACCCCACCTATCCCGACTGCCTCCGCAGGAATCGCGCCCGGGCGCGTTACCGAGATTTCCGCGGTGGATCCGGGCTCGGCGGTGGATCCGGTGCACGGGGATGCACCAGATCCACCACGAAGCCCGGATCCACCACAATCTTCTTCCGGCCGACCGCAACACAGGTCACGTATGCGCTCTCTCGTCACACAGACACCAGGGGTTCGGCGGGATCCCCGACTTTCCATGATCTTTTTGGTACAGACTGGTATCCGCGGTACACCAGGGTGCTGTGATGCCTGCGGGACGGCTGTGGTGGCCGGACGCTCGCCTGACCGGACGCTCGCCTGACCGGACGCTCGCCTGACCGGACGCTCGCCTGACCGGACGCTCGCCTGACCGGACGCTCGCCTGACCGGACGCTCGCCTGACCGGACGCTCGCCTGACCGGGACGCTCACTCTGCGCGGGGCATGAGCGCGGCGGCGATCTGGAGCAACCGGAGGTCACCGCCGTAGGGGCCGACTAGCTGGAGGCCGACGGGCAGGCCGGCCGGCGTCAGGCCGGCCGGCACCGAGATCGCCGGATGACCGCTCACCGTGATCCGGGAGCAGGAGCGCATCCAGTCGATGTAGGTGGCCATCGGAACGACCTGGACGGTGGGCAGCGCCAGCACGTCGTACCGGCCGTCGGCCAGGAACGACCTGACCCGGCCGAAGATCTCGGCGCGCTTGAGCTGCGCCGCCGCGACCTGCTCACCGGACAGCGCGATGCCCTGCTCGATGTTGGCGGCCAGGGCGGGCTTGATCTGGTCGCGATGCGCGCGCAGCAGCGGAGCCAGCTGGGCCATGCGGGCGGCCCGCAGGACGCTGAACACCTCGTCCGCGTCGGATAGGTGCGGCGCGGCGTCGATCACCGCGCCGCCCGCGCCGCCCGCGCCGCCCGCGCCGCCCGCAGCGCCCGCGCCGCCCGCAGCGCCCGCAGCGCCCGCGCCGCCCGCAGCGCCCGCGCCGCCCGGGGCGTCCGCGGCGGCCAGTGACTCGGCTAGCGATTCGCGGCGGGCGGCGAGCACCGCCCGGACTTCGGGCTGGACCGGCAGGTCGGCCAGGTCGTCGGTCCACGCCACCCGCAGGCCGCGCAGTGGGGCCGGCCGCAGGCCGGTGAAATCGGCGGCGCGATCGGGGCGCGCCAGCGGGAGCCCCGGGTCCGTTCCGCACATCCCGGCCAGCAGCAGGGCCGCGTCCGGGACGCTGCGGGCGATCGGGCCCACCACGCCGAGGCTGTCGAACGGGTCGGCGGGCACCAGCCCCGGGGTGGTCCGCAGCCCGACCAGCCCGCAGAAGGCGGCCGGGTTCCTGATGCTGGCCGCGAGGTCCGAGCCGTCCGCGAACGGGAGCAGGCCGGCCGCGACGGCGGCCGCGGCGCCGCCGCTGCTGCCGCCGGGAGTAAGCCGGGTGTCATACGGGTTGCGGGTGACCCCGAACACCGGGTTGAACGTCTGCGCTCCGGCGCCGAACTCCGGTGTGTTCGTCTTGCCGATGACGACCGCGCCGGCCCGTTTGAGCAGCGCCACGTGCGGCGCGTCGGCCGCGGGCAGGTGGGACGCGAAGAGCGGCGATCCGTACGTGGTCCTGATACCGGCCGTCTCGGCCAGGTCCTTGATCGCGATCGGCAGCCCGTGCAGCGGGCCGGTCCACGCGCCGCGGGCCGCCCGCGCGTCCAGGTCCGCGGCCGCCGCGAACGCCTGCTCGGGAGCGATCGTGACGATGGCGTTGATCGCCGGGTTGACCTCGTCGATTCTGGCCAGCACGGCGGTGAGCAGCTCGGTGGCGGACAGCTCCCGGGCCCGGATCAGCCGGGAGAGCTCCACCGCCGGGCGGGCGCACAGGTCCACCCGGCGCGGTCAGTCCTGGCGGCGGACCGAGGCCAGCACGCGCACGATCGTGGCGGCGGCCTGGTCAACGTCATCGGCGATACCGATCCGCTCCGCCCAGGACCACCAGAACCACCACATGCCGTCCTTGCCGCACGCGGCAACCACGCTTTCCTCGAGCGCCCGCGCGGCGGGATTCACCACGTACAGGCTGGGAACGCGCCCCGGGGGCGCCATCAGCCAGGCTTCCAGCCCACGATGGGTCAGCTCGTCGGCTAGCTTCTCCAGATACACGGCCTGAATGTGATCGGGCTCGCGGACCCTTTTGGCTTCCACCGTTATCACCGTTGTCACTTATAGGAGTCATACGAGGGCTTTTTGTTGCCGCCTCTTCAGGATGCCGCCGGATCGGCGGTCGTGCAACGCAGACGGGGAAATTCGCCGCTCAAGTCACGATCGCGGCACCCCGTTTCCCCCCACCCTGACAGACGCACAGGACCGGGCTTTGGTTCACAAAAAGTCCATTGGCGCGGACGAACCATCACGACCATAGCGGCGCGGGCAAGGGCTCAGCATACAAGACGGTCAGCCGCGAGACGGCCCGGGTGAGCGCCACGTAGAGCCGCTGCAGCCCCCTGGCCTCGGCGGCGGCGATCTGGGCGGGCTCCACCACGATGACGTGGTCGTACTCCAGGCCCTTGGCCAGCGTCACCGGCACCAGCGTCAGGCGGGCGTCAGAACCAGGGCTGCCGTACTCGAGCCCCGCGTCCTGCAGCGCGTGGGCCAGGGCGGGAACCTGCGGGTCGGCGGCGATGACGGCGACCGAACCCGGGCGGGTGCAGGCTTGCTCGCAGGCCCGCGCCACGGCCGGTCCCAGCGCGGCGGCCGCCACCGGCACCAGCTCCAGGGCGCCCGGATCGGCCCGCAGCGAGGAGGCCGGCCTGAGCTCGGGCGCGATAACGGCCAGCAGCGCGGACGCGTAGTCCAGGATCTGCCGGGGCACGCGGTATCCAATGGACAGTTCCCTGACCTCAGTATCCGGCTTGCCCAGGTTCGACAGCAGCGCGGTCCAGGAGGGCGCCGCCCACGGCGTGGTGCCCTGGGCGAGGTCGCCGAGCACGGTGGCCGCGCCGGTCGAGCAGCGGCGGCCGAGTGCCCGGCACTCCATCGGCGAAAGGTCCTGGGCCTCGTCGACCACCACGTGGGCCAGGCTGGGCGTCCGCGTGATCAGGTCACGCGCCTCGTCAATGAGCACGAGGTCCGCCGCGGACCAACGCGCCGAACCGGGCCCGCGGGGCAGCTGCGACCAGATGATCCCGGCCTGCTCCGCGCCGGTGAGGATCCCCTCGGCGGCGGCGGCCAGCGTGGCCGCCGAGGACAGCAGCCCGAACACCAGCCGAACCGGATCGACCTTCGGCCAGGTCGCGTCCACGGCGGCCCGCACCGGCTTGGACCGGCGCACCGCCTCATGCGTCCGGTCGTCGCAGGCCTCGCCGGCCGCCTCCATCTGGGTCAAGATCACGTGCGCGATCCGGTGCTCGAGCAGCTCACGGGCTGCGCCGTACCGTACCCCGCGGTGGCGCAGCTCGTGGGTGAGCTCCTCGAGCTCGTAGGCGGCCAGCCGCCAGCGCCGCGACCCGCGCGGCAGGACCACCGGGCCGGCCGGCGGCCGGACCGACGCCCACAGCGCGCGGCGCAGCACCGCCGCCATCCGCGCGTCCCCCTTGACGATCGCGGCGTCCTCGGGATCGGTCCCGCGTACCGGCAGCGACCCGGCCGCCGCGACCAGTTCGCCGACGGTCGTCTGGGTCACGTCGATCTCGCCGAGGGCGGGCAGCACGTTGCGGATGTAGGACAAGAAGGCGCGGTTCGGCCCGACCATGACCACTCCGCGCCGCCGTACCTGCTCCTTGTGCGCGTACAGCAGGTACGCGACCCGGTGCAGCCCCACGGCGGTCTTCCCGGTGCCGGGCGCGCCCTGCACGCAGACGGTCTGGGCGGCCCCGGCCCGGACGATGTCGTCCTGGTCGGGCTGGATGGTCGCCACGATGTCCCGCATCGGCCCCGACCTCGGCCGCTCGATCTCGTCGAGCAGGATCTGGCTCGGTTTGTTCTCTTCTTTGTCCGAACGGCCGTCGGTGAACCGCTCATCCTCATACGCGGTCAGCTCGCCGCCGGAGAAGCCGAACCGGCGCCGCAGCGCCAGGTTCATCGGATCCGCCCCGCTGGCCCGGTAGAACGGCCTGGACACCGGGGCCCGCCAGTCGATCACCGCCGGCGTGCCGTCGGGCGCGTGCACGTGCCTGCGGCCGATGTGGAAGCTCTGCCCGGCCCGAGACTCTTCGGTTTCGGATTGTTCGGTTTCGGATTGTTCGGTTTCGCTGAGGGTCTCCGGCGGGCGGGCGTAGTCGAGCCGGCCGAAGAACAGCGGGGCGTCCGGGATGTCCTTCAGCGCTTCGGCCCGGTGGTACAGGTCGGCCTTGAGGTACTCCTCGGAGACCGGGTCGCCGCCCATGGCCCGCAGCGAGAGGACGTCCTCCCGCATCAGGTGCAGGAATTCCCGGGAGCGCCGCAACTCGGTGCGCTCAGAGGTCAGGACGGGGTCAAGGCCGGATCGTTCGGAATGATGGTCTTGTGCATTTGAACTTGACGCAGCCACGAGGACGGGAACTTACCAGAGGAAGCCGGGAGAAGTCACGCGGTTTTCTGCTCGGGCGGCCGCCATGCGGCCAGGCCGCGCGGGGTGAGGAAGGCGTCGAAGACCAGCTCGGAGGCGCCGGTCAGCACCCCCAGGTCGCCCAGCGTCGACGGCAGCAGGGCGGGCGCCTGCGGGCGCCTGAACCGCATCAGCGTGTCCAGGTAGGCCGCCTGGACCGCGGTCGGCGCGGCGCCGAACACCTCCGCGGCCAGTCCGGACAGGCCGACCACCTCCGGATCCTGCGCGTTCACCAGTGCGCCGATGCCGCGGCCGAGCGCCGCGGCCACCTGCGTCAGGGCCCGCCCGCAGGCCGGATCGGTAGCCGCCGCCGCGATGACGCCGGTGGCGGCGATCATCCGGTCACCTTGTTCGGCCCGGTGGGCCGCACGGAGCAGCCCGCGGGCGCCCGCGTCGAGCTCCCAGCAGCCCGCCGCACCGCACCGGCACGGCTCGTGGCCGCCAGCCAGCGGCATGTGGCCGAATTCGCCCGCCGAACCGTGCGCGCCGGTCACCGGCTGGCCGCCGGTCAGCAGCACGCCGCCGATGCCGGTCGCGACGTGCAGGTGCAAGGCGACCGAGACCCCCCGGAGCACGCCCCGGCGCGCTTCGGCCAGCCCGGCCAGGGTGGCGTCGTTGCCGGCCAGCACCGGCTCCGCGTCGTTCTCGTCGCCCAGGATTGCGGCCACGTCGACGCCCTGCCAGTCGGCCAGGGTCGGTTGCACCATCGTGCCGCCGTCCACCGGCGACGGGACCGCGACGCCGATGCCGACGACCCGGTCACCGAAGGAGCGGCGGCGGAGCCTGAGCCGGGCCGCGACCTCGGCCAGCATCTCCAGGCCAGAAGCGGCGCCCCGTTCCTGGCGGTCGAGCACGCGGTTCCGCCCGGTCAGCTCGAAAGCGGCCAGGGTAAAAGAATCGTCTCGCAGGTCGACGGCGAGCGCGACGGGCCCGGCCGGATGCGCCGAGGGCACGCCGGTCGGGCGCCCCCTGGTGCGCTGCACGCGCACGTCGGCCGGCGCGTCGGCCGGCCCGAGCCGTTCCTCGATGAGCTGCCGTCCGGCCAGCTCCCTGACCAGGACGGTGGCCGTTCCCCTGGCCAGGGCGAGCTGCCTGGTCAGTTCGGCCCGGGTGAGCTGGCCGGCCCCGGCGTGAACCGCGCGCAGCAGCCGCGCCAGGTTATGGCCGCGCAACTCGGCGCTCGTGGTCGCCGCGCCCTCATCCCTTCGCACCCTGTAGATCGTGTCATGCCCGGTTTTACCGGCGTCAGGCGAGCTACCAGTCCCAGTGAAAGCCGACCGCCGTCTTCTCGGCCAGGCGCAGGTAGCGGTGAGCGGCGAACTGACTGTCCAGGTCCACCGGCTCGCGTTCCACGATGGGGCCGTCCATCCCGTCCCAGACCGCCCACACGAGGCGATCCGGCAGCTTGTCCGGATGGAACTCCACGCGTATATCGAGGTTCTCGGCGTAATACTGCACAATGCGGCGGAATTCCGGCGCCGGGGGCACCGCGTAATGGAAGCTCGTCGAGTACTCGAGCGTGGCCGTCTCCCCGGCCGCGAGCGGCCTAGCGAGCAGCATGTCCACCACGAACAACTCGGCCAGCGGCTGGTAAAAGGGGCCCGCGAGCCCGCTGAATCCCTGCCCCACCTCAAGGGTCAAGGCATTAGTGTCGGCGCGATAAGGCACCCGGTCCAGCCCGTCGACGACCGCCTCGATGACGTGGATCACCCGGTGCCGCACCGGCAGGCCGTCCGCCCCCAGGTAGTGGTGATCGTGCAGGGAGAGCGTCTTGAGCTGCGGGCGGCCGAGCGCGCTCGCCTTGTCGTCACGGATGGCCCGCGGGCCGGAAAGCACGCGGACGTGAGCCGAGCCTTCCCAGAGCTTGAGCAGCTGCTCTCGCTCGAGCGCGCCGAACCCGAACGCGTCCACGAACAAGGTCAGCGTGGCCTTGGACAGCAGGCGGCCGGACAAGGCGCGGGAGGCGGTGTCCTTCAGCTGCCGGGGCAGCACCTCGATATCGCCCTGGGCCCGCGGGTGCTCCCACAGATGGTGGGCCAGCACCTCGGCGACCGCGAGCTGGTTGACCTGCCCTCGCCTGCTTCGTTCGGCGTACTGCTCCCATCTGCGCCGGTAACGGCCCGGGCGCAATAGCAGCTCGCGCAGATATGCGGCGGCCGCTTGCGCACCGGTGGGCGCAGTCGGCGTTACCTGAGCCACGGTCCCCTCTTGTCGGTGCTTGTGTCGGTGCTTGTGTCGGTGCTGTGTCGGTGTGACGAAGATGAGAACTAAGCGCGATATTTGTCAGCTATGGTATGCCTGTTCTCGCGAAGGGGCGAGAACGGCATGGGTGGTTTTGGGGTGGGACAAATAAAAGCGACGTCGGGCGGATGAGGGGACGACAAGAGCGTCGGAAGGGCCGCCATGGCAATTTCTGCGGGTCCAGGGGTTGGGGCCGCGACACGCCAGCAGCAGGATAAGGCGTATTTCTTTGACTTGCTCGGGGATAGCCACAATGGCCTGGGGCACCCCGAGGCCGCCATCGAGGCCTACCAGCAGGCCGCGCCGGGATTCAAGGCGCGCGGAGCGTCGTGTTCCTACGCGTTGTGCCTGCTCAAGATCGCGAAGAGCCACCTGGCGCTGGAGCAGCCCTGGCATGCCGTCGGTTACCTGGAGGCATGCCTGCCGCTGCTGCGCGACCTTGGACTGGCCCGGCACGCGAACCTCGCCCAGCAGGAGCTGGACGCCTGTCACGTCGGGCTGGCCCAGGCCCGGTTACTTGGGGAGGAGCGGGGCGGCCCGCGGTCACCAGGACCGGGGCCGTCCCGCCCGGCCAGCGCGGGCCCGTCCCCGGCTAGCGCGGGCCCGTCCCCGGCCAGCGCGGGCCCGTCCCCGGCCAGCTGAAACTCTGTCGCTGCGGGGCGGGCGGCACGGGTAGATTCTGTGATATGTCCGGGACGAACGGCGAGCCGCGTTGGCTGACCGATGACGAGCAGCAGGCCTGGCGTGCGACCGTCAACCTGTCCCAGCTGCTGATGCGCCAGCTCGACCGAGACCTGAACGTGCACGGGCTGAGCGGCCACGACTACGAGATCTTGGTCGCGCTGTCCGAGGCGCCGGATAGCCGGCTGCGGATGACCGAGCTCGCCGATGCCACCAGCCAGTCACGTAGCCGGCTTTCTCACCAGATATCGCGGATGGAAAGCCGCGGCCTAGTCCGCCGGGACAACTGCGAAGGCGACAAGCGCGGCACCTTCGCCGTGCTGACCGAACCGGGCATCGACACGATCAGGCGGGTCGCCCCCGACCACGTGGACAACGTGCGCCGTCATTTCATCGACCGGCTGACCCCGCGCCAGCTGGAAGAAGTCAGCGACGCCTTCGGCCCGATCGTCGACTACCTGCGCAAGATCCGCGACCGCGACTTAGCCGCGCTTGGGTCTCATGCGTCTGGCGGCCCGTCGGCCCGGAGCATCTGGGGACCGGAGCATCTGGGGACCGGAGCATCTGGGGACCGGAGCATCTGGGGACCGGAGCATCTGGGGACCGGAGCATCTGGGGACCGGAGCATCTGGCCAGCTGTCTGGCGCTGGTCCTTGGTGCGCATGTAGCGGGGCAGTACGCGCGTGACTAGTGTGCTGCGAGCCCGTGGGGAGATTGTGGCGGATCCGGGCTCCGTGGTGGATCCGGTGCATCCCCGTACACCCGATCCACCGCCAAACCCGGATCCACCACGGAAAGCCTTGGCGCCCGGGCCGGGGATGGCCCCTGGTGGGGCAGCCGGGATGGGTGGGGCGAGCGAGACGGCAGGGGGCGCGGCCGGGCTGAGCCGACCGCCAGGGCCGTGATGCTGTTGCCGCTGAAGTGCCCTCGCGGGCGGTGGGGGCGGGATATGAAGCGCCCTCGCGGGCGTGGTGGCGGGATAACGGTGCCCATTTCCGATATGAGCGGTAAGAACAGGACGGACATGAGCCGACCGGTCTCGGTGAACCCGACCCGCCGGTAGGCCGCGCGGGCTGGTTCGTTGAAGTCGTTGACGTACAGCGATACCAGCGGCGCGATCGACCGCGCTGCCTCGGCCACGACCGCGGCCATGCCCGGCGCGGCCAGCCCGCGGCCGCGGGACTCGGGTCGCACCCATACCCCCTGCACCTGGCACACCTGCGGGGTGACGGCCCCGATCTCCGCCTTAAAGACGATCTGGCCGTCCTCGATCCGGGCGAACGCCCGGCCGCCGCGGATGAGCTGCTCCAGCCGGGCCCGATAGGAAGCGCCGCCGTCCCCGATGACCGGCGAGACGCCGACCTCCTCGGTGAACATGGCCACGCAGGCCGGCCACAAGATGTCGATCTCGTCCGGCCGAACGCGCCGGACCCGGGGATCGGGCGGCACCAGCGGCGGCCCGGGCGTGACCATGACGGGCTGCACGGGCCGGATTTCCCTGGCCGGCCCCCACTGCGGCCGCAGCAACGCCCACAGGGCCTGCACCTCGGCGGCCTGGCCGACCACCGACGAGCAGCGCCTCCCCTGCCGCAGCGCGCGGTCCGCGAACGCCGCGACAGCGTCCGGCGAGGCGTTCACCGGGACCAAGTTGGCGCCGGAGTAGCACAGCGACTCCAGCCGGCCGCCGGGCACGTGACCCCACATCTGCGCGCCCAGCCGGGAGGGCTCGAGACCGAGGGCGCGCACGCGGGAACTCACGAAGACGTTTGTCACCGGATCGCGGTCGCAGATCGCCAGTACGGCACCCCGGTCCCGCTCCTCGAGCTGCCGCACCGAGGCGGACCACGGCGGCTTTACCCGCAACATAGTCCCAGGGTACACCGGGCGATAGCGCGGCAAATTGTCATCCTGGACATGCCATCGTCATCGTGATCCCGCTATCCGCGGCGGCCGGGTCCGGGAAGATATCCGGGGTTCCGGGTTTGCGTCCCGGTTATCCCGTACCTCACTGGGAGGTTCCCGGGGCCGGCGCGGGCACGGCCGGGCAGGTCGCGTTGGTCAGGCCCCCGGCCTGCGGCAGGGCACCGGTGGCCAGGTAGGCATTCAGGTAGCCCTGGACGCAGGAGTTAGACGGCTGCTCAAGCGATTGCCCGTGGTTGCCGCCACCCTCGACCACCACCATCCGAGCGGACGGCAGCAGCTTGTGCGCGTCCTGGGCTCCCGCGTACGGGGTAGCCGGGTCCAGCGTGCCCTGCAGCATCAAGATGCCGGGCAGCCCGGTGCCCTTGATCTGCAGCGGCTTGGCCGGGCCCCGCACCGGCCAGAACGCGCAGGACGCGTTGAACCAGGCGTTGTCCCAGGCCTGGAACGGGGCCGTCTTGTAGACCAGCTCCGTGTCCGACGTCCAGTAGGCGAAGCTGCGCGGCCAGTTCACGTCCGCGCACTGCACCGCGTTGTAGACGGCGAACTCGTTCTCGTTCTGCGTGCCGTTGCCCTCGTACTGGGTGACCAGGGCGGCGGTCTGGCCGGAGTTCAGGTAGGACGACAAAGCCTGGGCCAGGCCGGGCCAAAGCGTGTCGAGGTAGCCGCCCTGCAGGAACGTGTCGTCGAATTCGTCGGCCCCGATCATCCCGTCGACCGGGTGCGCCAGAAGCTGGTTACGGGCCTTGTACCAGGCGGCCTGCACCTGCGCGGTGGTACTGCCCAGATGATATGTGCTGTCGTATTTCGCCACCCAGGCGAAGAATGCCTCCATGCGGCCCTGGAAAGCATAATCCTGGCCGATATTGTCGTTGTACCAGACCCCGGTGGGGTCGACGATGCTATCCAGCACCATGCGCCGGACCCGGCTGGGGAAAAGCGTGGCGTAAACCTGGCCGATATACGTGCCGTAGGAGAAAGCGTAATAATTCAACTGAGAGACGCCGAACGCCGCGCGGATGGAATCCAAATCCCGGGCCACGTCTTGCGTGGTCATGTAGGGCAGCAGCCAGCCGAACTTCTGCTCGCAATCGGCGGCATACATTTTGGCCCGGTCAATGAGCACTTGCTCGGCGGCGGGATTGGCCGGGATGTAGTTCGGCCGGGGGCCGGAGAAAAAGCTTGAATCACAGCTCAGCGCGGGCACCGAGGACCCTACGCCGCGCGGGTCAAAGCCGACGATGTCGTAGTCGGCGGCCACGCTCGAGGACAGGCCCTGCGCCACCTCGGCCGCGAGCGGCAGCCCGTCGCCGCCGGGACCACCGGGGTTGACCAGCAGGATGCCCTGCTGCTGGCTGCTCGGCGCGGTGGCCGGGATCATGTCTAGAGCCAGGCTGAGGTGTCTGCCGCCCGGGTCGGCATAGTTGACCGGGACGCTCAGCATGGCGCAGTCCGGCACGCCTTCTTGGGCGAGTTGCCCCGAACAGGCATGCCAGTGCAGGGTGCTGTGCGACGGGATGATGGAGCCGGACGGCGGGGCGCTCTGGGTGGCCTGCGCGCTCTGACCGCTCTGCGTGCTCTGGCTGGACGGCCCGGTGGACGCGGTGCAGGCCGTTATCCCGGTCAGGGCGGCCATGCTCGCGGCGATGACGACCAGGGTCCGGCGGCATCGGCGGTCAAAGCGATGCTGGCCGGGCGGGCGATGCTGGCCGGGCGGGCTATCCTGGCTGGGCGGGCGATCCTGGCGGTCCTTCGTCTGCGCGCGCAGACGTGTCATCGGCATGGACCTCATGATCCCCCATCATGCCCGACGCGTTCCGTTACCCGGGCCGACCGCTCCTGGATCCGTACCGTCGCGCAACGGTTACGACGCGGCCTCGCGGTGGCGCTCCTCGAGTGCCTTGCGGTACTCGGCGACGACCATCTCGGTCAGTTCCTCAACCGAGGTGTCGCGGGCGTACTTGTCATAGGTGATCTTGCCGCCCTGCAGCAGGTTGACCCGGTCGCACACCTCGAGCACCTGACCGTAGTTGTGCGCGATGATGATGACCGAGATGCCCCGCTCCTTGACCTCGCGCACGATGTCGAGGATCATCGCGCCTTCCTTGACGCCCATCGCGGCCAGCGGCTCGTCGAGCAGCAGGACCTTCGCGTCGGAGAACACCGAGCGGGCCACCGCGATAGCCTGCCGCTGGCCACCTGACAAGCTGGCCACCTCGACGTTCACCGAACTCAGCGTCTTGATCCCCATCGAGTCCAGGTGCTGCTGGGCCTGCTGCCGCATGGTCTTGTTGCGCAGCAGCGGCCAGCGCACCGGCTCCCGGTTGAGGAACATGTTGTGATACACGCTGAGCTGGTTGACCAGGGCAAGATCCTGGTAGACCACGTCGACGCCGGCCGCGCGCGCTTGCGTCACCGAGGAAAACGAGACCTCCTGGCCGTTCAGGATGATCCGGCCGTTGGTAGGTGTCTGGAAGCCGCAGATGATCTTGATGAGGGTGGACTTGCCCGCGCCGTTGTCGCCGATCAGGCCGAGCACCTCGCCGCGCTCCAGCCGCAGGCTGACGTCGACGAGCGCGGTCACGGCGCCGTAGCGCTTGGAGATGTGCTCCACCCGCAGGATGTCGTCCGCGCCCGGCGGCGTCATCTGGTCGCTGGTGTCCGGTGTGCTCACTTCGCTGCCTCCGTGCTCGCTCTGGCCCGGCTCGATCTGATACGCCGCGTCACAACTTAGTTATCTGGTCGATGACCGCGCCAGCGCCCCGCCCGCTCGTTCTCCGCGGCGGCGAACCGGACCCCAGCCGGCCCGAGCCTCGCAATTTCGACAGGTAGGTGTTGACGATCATGAAGACGAGGATCGCGGCGCCCAGGATCATCAGGTACTTGTACGAGCTGATGCCGCGCAGGATGAACCCGGCCTGCAGTTCGCTGAGCACCAGCAGGCCCACCCACATCCCGATGATCGTGCCGACACCGCCGAGCATGGCCGTGCCGCCGATAACGGCGCCGGCCAGGGCCACCAGCACTACCGCGAGCTGGCCTGCGCTCGGGTCGATAATGTCGTTCCTGAAGGCATCCAGGATCCCGGCGAGCGCCCCGAGCGAGCTGCACATCATGAAGTTGCCGATTTTGATCCTGTTGACCTTGATGCCGGCTTCCCTCGCGCCGAGCAGGTTGCCGCCGACCGAGATCGTGTACAGGCCCCACCGGGTCCTTCTCAGCAGGACGTGGAAGAGCAGCACGAGGACGCTGGCCCAGATGATCTCCGACCAGGCCTCGGAGCCGAACCAGTGGCCGATGCCCACCGACTGAGGGTTCAGGTTGATCTGCTCGGCCGAGGAGATCGTCAGCGTGTAGCCGTACACCAGGTAACCGCTGCCGAGCGTGGTGATCAGCGACGGGACGCCGAAGACGGTGGTGACCACGCCGTTGAGCAGTCCGATCAGGGAGCACACCAGCACCGAGACCACGATGGCGAGGACGGTGGGCAGGCCGGAGTCGATGAAGAAGTGCATGATGAACGGCGACAGCGTCCAGACAAACCCCACCGACAGGTCGATCTCCCCGCAGACCATCAGCAGCACCAGGCCGATGCCGATGATCACGTACGGAGCCATGTACTGGCCGATGTTGACGAAGCTGCCGTGGGTGAAGAAGGCCGGGGTAGACAGCGCGAAGTAGATGAACAAGATCACGGCGATCAGCGTGATGCTGGCCTCGCGCTGGTTCAGGAAGATGGCGCTGGCACGGTTGAGAACCCGAGGGCGATGTCGCCCGCTTGGTGCGGCGCCGAGGATCCCCGGGCTGCGTTCGGCAGTGTCACTCACATCGCTCATCCCAATCGTGCTGCTTCGCCCGATGCATATGTGGAGGGAGTCATACCCAGGTGCCGCGGCGATTCACGCGGCTTGGCTGCCGATGAACCGCCGCGGACCTGCGCTTCCCAGTGTCGCGCGCTCAGGCGATCAGGTCGAGATCGCGCCGGTGTGCTTCTCGTACTTCTGCGCGCTGGTCGAGCCTTCGAACCGGGTGGCCGGCGAGGTGTAGGCGCCGACATTGGACTTGGTGACGAACTTCAGGCCGGTGTCGGTGGTGGCCGGGTTCACCAGTCCGCCGGACAGCTGCCACAGGTAGAGGTAGATCGTGGGCAGGAAGCCCTGCAGGTACGGCGACTGGTCGACGGTGAAGCTGATCTGGCCGGCCGAGATCGCGGTCAGCGTCTGCGGCTCGAG
>JBEKKH010000159.1:0-17274 GCA_050010815.1 Streptosporangiaceae bacterium
CGGGCCACGGCATGGCCTCGGTCAGCAGCCGCACCGCCCCGGACGACCAGTCCACATGCGGTGACGGCTCCTCGGCGTGCAACGTCGGCGGCAGCACCTGATGCTGCAACGCCATCACCATCTTGATCAGCCCGGCCGCTCCCGCCGCCGCCTGGGGATGACCGATGTTCGACTTCACCGACCCCAGCCACAACGGGTGGTCCTGTGGCCGGTCCTGCCCGTAGGTGGCCAGCAGGGCCTCGGCCTCGATCGGGTCTCCCAGCGTGGTGCCCGACCCGTGCGCCTCCACCGCATCCACGTCACTAGTACTCAGCCCGGCCCTGGCCAGCGCCGCCCGGATCACCCGCTGCTGCGACGGGCCGTTCGGCGCCGTCAGCCCGTTCGACGCTCCGTCCTGATTGACCGCGCTGCCGCGGACCACGGCCAGGACCGGGTGACCGTTGCGGCGCGCATCCGACAGCCGCTCCACCACCAGTACGCCCGCGCCCTCAGCCCAGCCTGAACCGTCCGCCGCCGCTCCGAACGACCGGCACCGCCCGTCGGCAGACATCCCTCGCTGCCGGGAGAATCCCACGAATATGGCCGGGGTAGCCATGACGGTCACGCCGCCCGCCAGCGCCATCGTGCACTCCCCGGAGCGCAGCGCCTGGCACGCCAGATGCAGCGCCATCAGCGCCGACGAGCACGCGGTATCCACCGTTACCGCGGGCCCTTCCAGCCCCAGGGTGAAGGCCACCCGGCCTGACAGGACGCTGGTTGCGGTACCGGTCAGCAGATGCCCTTCCACGCCCTCCGTTTCTGTCGGCAGGCTCGCGCCATACCCCGAAGAAAACGCGCCGGCGAACACCCCGGTCTGGGAGCCGCGCAGCTCCGCCGGGTCGATGCCCGCCCGCTCCAGCGCCTCCCAGCACACCTCGAGCAGCAGCCGCTGCTGCGGGTCCATGGCCAGCGCCTCGCGCGGGCTGATCCCGAAGAAGCCCGGATCAAACCCTGCCACGTCGTGTACGAA
Source organism: Streptosporangiaceae bacterium (assembly GCA_050010815.1). Lineage (GTDB taxonomy): Bacteria > Actinomycetota > Actinomycetes > Streptosporangiales > Streptosporangiaceae > Palsa-504. Next base: position 1,010 of record JBEKKH010000159.1, read on the forward strand.
GCCGCCATGGCGCGAATACGTGGTCCCTTCATGATCGGGATCCGGGTTATAAAGTCCCTCGGTGTCCCAGCCCCGGTCCGCGGGGAACCCCGAGATCGCGTCCGTGCCCTCTGCCACCAGCTGCCACAGTTCCTCCGGGCTCCGCACCCCGCCCGGGAACCGGCAGCTCATCCCCACGATCGCGATGGGCTCGGCGCTCCGTTCCTCTACCTCACGCAGACGCTGGCGAGCCTGCCGCAAATTAGCGGTCGCCAGCTTGAGGTAGTCGCGGAGCTTTTCCTCATTAGCCATCTATGGTCGCCATTCACTGGTTGGCTGAGGTGTATTGATATTTTGACCCTCTCGTGCTATTCATGATCTCCGCAACTGCACCGTCAGTCAGATCCACGCATTTCCGGGGGAACCACCGCTAGATATCATCACGAGAGATACCCTAAAACACAGAGCTACCGGCAAAGAGATATTTACTGGCCGACAGAACGGTAACTTTGATCCGGCCGGCCGCGCAACTGGTACAAACTTGAAATGGCGCGATGCGCTGGGAGGCTTCCGGGCCACGCCTGTTCAACTGCGAGATAACGGCAGTTGATCAGCCGGCAGGAAGGCGGCACGATATCAGCCGTCAACATACCCGGCAAGATTTGAAAAGGCTACCTATCACGTGCCCACGGGAGAGGACCGGACTCTGGTGCTAGCGGCCGAGGGACTGGTGAAAACATATGGCCACCGCAGAGCGCTTGACGAGTTCACGCTGCATGTCGCCGCGGGCGAGATCGCCGGCCTGGTGGGGCCGAACGGCGCCGGGAAGACGACGTTCGTCGAGATAGTCACGACCCTGATCCGCCCGGACGCGGGCAGCGTCACGATCGGTGCCGTCAACACGCTGAAACATCCGCGGATCGCGCGCGGGCTGATCGGGGTGTGCCCGCAGGAGACCGCGCTGTACCCGTCGATCACGGTGGCCGGGCATCTGCGGCTGTTCGGCGCGCTGGCCGGGCTCCGCCGCGCCGCACTGCGCCAGGCCGTCGGCGACATCGCCGAGCAGATGGAGCTGACCGGCATGCTCGGCCAGCCCGCCGGGCTGCTCTCCGGCGGCCAGCGCAAACGCGTGCAGGCAGCGACCGCGCTGGTCGCGTACCGGCCACTGCTGCTGCTCGACGAGCCGACCGTGGGCGCGGACCCGCTGACCCGCACGGCACTGCTCGACATCATCACGGCCAGGGCCGCGGCCGGCGCGGCCGTCGTCTATACCACCCACTACCTGCCCGAACTGGCCAATCTCGGCGCCACCATCGCGCTCGCGCGGGCGGGACGGATCGTGGCCCGAGGCACCCAGGCGGAACTCAGCCTGGATGACCTCTTCTCGCCGGAGCCGGAGGAAGCTCATGACGTCGCGTGAGGCGACACGCTGGCCAGCCCCGTCGCTGCGCTGGCCTGGGGTGGCACGTGTCGCCGTGCTCGTTCGGCATAATTTCGTTCTTATTACCCGCGAGCCTGGGCCGTTGATCAGCCGCCTGGTGCAACCGCTGGTGCTGATCCTGCTGACGCGGCCGCTCTACGTGGCCGCGCTGGCCCGGGACGGCCCGCAGGCCGGCACCACCCAGGTCGTCACCGGGATGCTGGTGCTGTTCTCGCTGCTGGCCCTGTCGGTGGTGGGCGGCTCGATCATGGCCGAACGGGCCTGGCAAACCTGGGACCGCATCCGGGCGACTCCGGCGCGGGCCGGTGAGATGCTCTTCGGCAAGGCGGTCCCGGCGTTCGCGATGCTCGCGGTGCAGCAGGCGGTGGTGATCTCGTTCGGCGTCGTCTTGTTCGGCCTGCACGTCCGCAGCGTGGGCCTGCTCGCGGTGGCGGTCACGTGCTGGGCCCTGGCGCTGCTGGGCATCGGGGCGACGTTCGGCGCGGTGCTGCGGTCCCAGAGCGAGCTCAACGTGGCCTACGACGTCGGGGGCGTGCTGCTGTCCGCGCTCGGCGGCGCGGTGACGCCGCTGGCCTCGCTGCCCGGGTGGGCGCAGGCGATCGCGCCCGCGTCACCGGGATACTGGGCGATGTCGGCGCTGCGGTCGGCGCTGCTGGGACAGGCGGCCGGGACGCTGCGGGCGGCCGGCGTGCTGCTCGTGATCGCGGCCATCATGGGAACGCTCGCCACCTGGCGGATCGGCCGTGGCTGGCCCCGGTCCCGGCTGCTTTAACGCTCCGGCAACAAACCCCTAATTCCCGCTCAGCGGACCCGGCTTCATTGCGAGCGAGGAATCGCGGCGGTGATGGAGCTGAACACGGATGCTTGTAACAGATCTTGCCGGTGCCTTATCGTCTCCACTGCGCGGCCCGCCCAAATGTGATCACAAGGTGAATGAGTGCTAAAGCCAGCCGACCCGAACGAAACCATTCCGCTGTCGAAGGAACAAGAATCCTATCTGACGTTGGGCCGCGATGGTCATGGCGCTGTTCCGCTCTGTTACCGGGTGCGGGGCAAGCTGGACATTCCGGCCCTGCAGCAGGCGCTCGCCGAGGTCGCGGCCAGGCATGAGCCGCTGCGGATGCGCTTGCTTGATACCCCCGAGGGGCTGCGTCAGGTGTTCCGGCCGGCTGAGGCGGAGGACTGGCTGGTCCAAGAGATAATCGCCGCGGACAGCCTGGCCGCCCAGGACATGGCCTGCGAGCTGGCAGCCGTGCCGAGCGACCTGCGAGCCCAGGGTCCAGTGCGCACCTGGCTGATCCGGTCGGGCCCCGCGGACATGCTGCTGGTGGTGCTGATCGACCATCTATCCATCGACGGCTGGAGCAGCGGGATATTCAGCAAGGAACTGTGGACCCGCTATTACGCGGCCAGCACCGGTACTGAATCCGCACCGCTGCCGCCAGCAGCCCGGTTCACTGACTTCGTAGTGACCCAGCGCGACTGCGCATCGAGCTGGACACCCGCCCAGTACCAGTACTGGCGGCAGGTCAGCCAAGATTACTGTGAGCCGGTACTCCAGCCTCGGATATCGGCTCCGGTGGGTTCACCGGAGCAGCCCGGCCGATCCGATCTCGTTTGTGCCGTTAGCCACGAGCAGCTGGGCCGGCTGACCGGATTCGCTCGCGCGGCGGTCGTGCCGCCGCGCACCGTGGAACTGGCCGGCCTGCTGCTCGCGCTCTGGGCTTGGTGCCCGGCACCGGTGATCAACGTCTGGTGCATGCACTCCGGCCGGGAGAACCGGGCCATCGCCCACGCGATCGGGAACTACTCCCGAAGCTTCCCGCTGGCCGTACGCATCGACCCCGAGGCCACTCTCGCCGATTTCACCCGGAATGTCCTGCACGGGTGGTCCGAGGCGGTCGGTTACTCCGGCACGCCCTACTCGGCCGTGGCGGTACGCGAGCTGATCGCGCGGGCGGGAGGGGCGGACCCGGCCATGCCAGAGGTGCGGCTGAACCAGATCATCTCCCCCCCGGGCATGTCGGCGAGTTCGGATCCGGTGGTGCTCGGCAAGTCGACCACTGTCGAGTGGTGTGACCTGACCGCGACCAGATGGAGCTGGTACCGGGAACCCCGGGTACGGATTATGTCGATATTGGACACGTCGTTGACCATGCGGGCCATCTTCAATCCGGGCGTGACACCGCCGGAGTTCGTCGAGGCGACGATGACCTATTTGGACCGGCTGCTGCCGTTGTTCGCGACCGAGTACGCAGATGAACCGATCGGGAAGCTGGTCGACCGGTCGCTGCGCCGGTGATTATCGCGGCTGGCCCGGGTCCCGTGCCGGGAATATCCGCGCTGCCGCCGGCGTATAAATCGCTTTTTGCCGAGCTTGCCAAATATTACCGGGGCGGATAACGTGTATTAAGGGAAACGTTGTGATTATTTCCTCTTAGGGTCCAGTAAGATCCGGGCTCGTACATCGAATTCTGCTTGGTGACCCCCGGTCATCAGAGATCCTCCGATAACTACGGCCGCGCATGAAGAGCAACCTGGTGCAGGTAGCGGTGAAGGGCCGGAACGGTAAGTGCGCTGTTCTGCGGGAGGAAAAGAAGAATGAGGCAAAAAGAGCTGCATGTCGTCATAGGCGCCGGAATCGCCGGCTGCCTTGCTGCGATCTTGCGAAGCCGCGCCGGGTACGATGTCGTCATCCTTGAGAAGGAGCAGGCTCGCTGCGAAGGTACCTATCCGGTATGCACGCAGACAAGCAACATCGTCAGCGAGAACCACAGCGGAGCTGAATATCCTTTCGATCCGCAGAGCGCACGCGACTGCCTGGACGGAAGGATAGAGAACGAACAGCTATTTCCGGAACTCATCTACGGCGGCAAGACATTCAGCCAGATTATCGCATCTCGCAGCATGATGAATGACGGCCACGATATCGTCGGCCAGTGCCGGGCAAATATGGAGGTAATCCGGTCGCATTACGCCCGGCGCGGTGCCGAAGATCCGTCAAGCGCGGTCTTTGGCGACCCGTCAGCTGTCTGCAGCGAGAGCCTGACCGTGGCCGGCGTCCGCGATGTCGCAGCCGCGTTCCGTACGCCTCAGCGGGGCATCAACCCGGTGCTTGTCTCTACTGTCCTCGACTGGGAGCTGCGGCGATGCGGCGTCGATTTCCGCGAGGGCAGCAGCGTCGCGGACGTAACGCGGCTGGCCGACGGCAGGTATCGGGTCAGCTACGCGGGGGCCGACGGCAGGGACCAGTACCTGGTTGCGGACCAGGTGAGCCTGTGCGCGGCCACGGCGGCGTTCGGCATGGCCACGAGGCTGAACCCGTCGCTCACGTTCCCGAGACTGTACATGGCGCTGCGGGAGATTCTCTACGTCGATCTTCCCGACGGAACGGACAAGAATTTTACCTGCCTGAAACTTGAGGATTCTTACGGCGGGATGTTCAGTCCGCTGAATGAGCGTTGCGCGATGATTTATCATCCACCAGCGGCTCGCATCATGAACTGCCTGGTGGACCCGGAGACCTACCAGCCTCCGGCCGAGTACGCGCAGTATCTCGCGACCGGGCATCCGGAGCAGGAGAAGCGAGCCGAATGGACTCTCAGCAAGTTGCGAGAGTTCTATCCAGAGCTGCGCAGGTCCACGATCCTCGGCACGTACCTCAAGGTCGCGATCAATACAGTCCCGGATTCACGGATGCGGCGGAACATGGGAATCTTCAATATTTTGCCGGGCTCGACGGTAACCGTCCTGCCGAAGTGGACTATGGGCGCGATAAACGCGAGAAGGGAGCTGGCTCTCGCGCTTGAGTATTCGGTCTCGACCGGGAACGTCGATGCTAGCGAAGCCAGCGAGCTTCTTACCGTGGCGACCAGGACGCGCTGGGAAACCCCGCTTGAGTGGGCGGCCGAGCCCGAGACGCTGACGGCTCGAGCGACGAGGCATGCCATCAACATGAAGGTTCCTGAGGTGCTGGCGATGCCATTTGGCGCCCCGCAGAAAACCGTTAGCGCAGGACGGCCACGCCTGGATCACCTCGCGGCACTGACCGACTGACGTGAGCTTGTCACGGCAAAGCCTCGTGCTCGGCTGGCCGTATGGATGGCGGAACACAAAGAAGGTCTCGACATGGCGATGCGAATTACCGTTATTGGAACTGGCTACCTGGGTGCGACTCACGCCGCCTGCATGGCCGAACTCGGATTTGACGTGCTAGGCGTCGATGTCGACTCGGCCAAGATCGCCACACTGACGGAAGGCCGGTTGCCATTTTACGAAGCGGGACTTGAGGACCTGATCAGGCGCCACGTCGGGCTGGGCAGGCTAAGGTTCACGACCTCGCTGGCCCAGGCCGCCGAGTTCGGCGATGTCCACTTCTTGTGCGTCGGCACGCCGCAACGCCCGGACGGCGAGGCCACCGACCTCAGCCAGATCAATACGGCCGTGGCCAGCCTGGCACCGCACCTGCAGCGCCCATGCCTGATTGTCGGGAAATCCACAGTTCCCGCGGGTACGGCCCGCGGGCTGGCCAGGCGCATACGCGAGGCCGCTCCGGTCGGCGAACTGGCCGAGGTGGCATGGAACCCGGAATTCCTGCGGGAAGGGTATGCAGTCGCTGACACTATCTGCCCGGACCGGCTCGTCTTCGGCGTCCAGTCGGATTGGGCCCTGGATATCCTCAAGCAGCTGTATGCGGATCTCATCCAGCGCCGCACGCCGGTGGTGGTAACGGACATCGAGACCGCTGAACTGACCAAGTTGGCGGCGAATGCGTTCCTGGCGACGAAGATCTCTTTCATCAACGCGCTCGCGGAGATCTGCGAGGCGGTCGGAGCGGACGTGGTGACCCTCGGCAGCGCGCTGGCTCATGATCCGCGCATCGGCGGCCGGTTCCTCCAGGCGGGCGCGGGGTACGGCGGCGGGTGCCTGCCCAAGGACGTCCGGATCCTGGCCGGCCAGGCCAGCGAGCTTGGCATGGGGCAGGCCGCGGCATTCCTGCGCGAGGTGGACAGGACCAACCTTCATTGCCGTCAGCGGCTGGTCGACATGACACGCCGGGAATGCGGCGGCACGTTGAACGGGCGCCGGATCTGCGTACTCGGGGCGGCCTTCAAACCTCACTCAGATGACATCAGGGATTCGCCCGCCCTGGCCATCGCCGCTGCCATACAGCGAGAAGGAGCCGAGGTCGTTATCTACGACCCGATAGCCATTGAGAATGCGAAGCGAAGCTATCCGGGGATCGGGTATGCGTCCTCAGTAGCCGAGGCGGCATATCGTGCTGACGTCATACTCCATCTGACCGAATGGCCCGAATTCCGCGATATTGACCCGGCCGCGCTTGCGGGCCTGGTGAAGCGGAGATGCGTGATCGATGGCCGCATAGCGCTCGATCCGGCGGCCTGGCGGGAAGCGGGCTGGACCTACCATGCGCCCGGCCGGCCGGCCGGGCGCGAAGAGCCAGGGCAGCTGGCTGAGCGCACCGCCCCAGACGAAGAGTTCAGCGACGCACGGTACCTGGCGGCCGCCGGAGCGGAAGTCACCGGGGCAGGTCACGACCCGCCATCTGCTGAGTCGATCGGGCAATAGCACATGCGCGTCGTTATCACCGGCGGGGCCGGTTTCCTCGGGTCGCACCTGTGTGATGCCCTGGTCGGACGCGGCGATGCCGTGGTGTGCCTGGATCAGCTGTCGACGGGGCGGCTGGCCAACGTCAGCCATTTGCTGGATCATCCTGCGTTCGACTTCGTCGGAGCCGACGTCGCGGCGGGCATCACCGTCACGGGACCGGTCGACGCCGTGGCCCACCTGGCCAGCCCGGCCTCCCCGCCCGACTACCTGCTCTGGCCGCTGGAGACGCTGGCCGCTGGCAGCCAGGGGACGCAGAACGCCCTCCGCCTGGCGCACCAGCACCAGGTGCGGTTCGTCCTGGCCTCCACCAGCGAAGTGTACGGAGATCCCGCCATCCACCCGCAGCCGGAGGATTACTGGGGCAACGTCAACCCGATCGGCCCGCGCAGTGTGTATGACGAGGCCAAGCGGTTCGCTGAGACGCTGAGCGCCGCCTACCGCCGCACTCTGGGAACCGACGCGGGGATCATCCGGATCTTCAACACCTACGGGCCCCGGATGCGCGCCGACGACGGGCGCGTCGTCACCAACTTCATCATGCAGGCCCTCAGCGGCAACCCGCTGACCATCTACGGCGATGGCAGCCAGACCCGTAGCCTCTGCTACGTTGATGACCTCATCCGCGGCATCGTCGCGATGATCGACTCACCCGAGCCCGGCCCGGTGAACCTCGGCAACCCTGAGGAACTCACCGTCGCGGAGATCGCCGCGCTGGTGATCCGGATCACCGGGTCCAGCTCCGGCACCGAGCACTGCCCGCTGCCTGCCGATGACCCCGCTCGCCGCTGCCCGGTCATTGCCCGGGCCCGCGAGACCCTGGGCTGGCGGCCCGTTATCCTCGCCGAGGAAGGCCTGTACCGCACCGTCGAATGGTTCCGCTCCCGGCCCGGCGAAGTCGCCGCCGCGGCCCGCGCGCAGCTCGTGCGGGGCTAGCAGGGAACTTAACCGGGCCCCGGTCATCTCCCGGGACACCACATTGCACACCGGCTCCCCCCGCACGTGACGGACGACCTGATCAAGTACGAAATGCCGAGCCCGGCCCCCGAAGTGCTCGGTCAGGCCCGAGATATGCGGGGTGAGCAGCAGCCCGGGCGCGTCGTACAGCTCATGTCCCGGCGGCAGGGGTTCTGGGTCGGTCACGTCGAGCGCGGCCCGGATGTGACCAGCGCGCAGCGCCGCGCCCAGGGCCGGGCTGTCCACCAGTTGACCGCGGCCCACATTGACCAGAAGGGACCCGCGCGGCATCCGCTGCAAGAAGGCCGCGTCGACGAGTTGCTGCGTCGAGGGAACCAGCGGCACGGCCAGCACCACGACGTCCGCGACGCCGACCAGATCCAGGAGGTCGGCCATGGTGCCCACGCCGGGCCTCCGGTGCTCGGCCACCCGGCGGATCTGAGCGCCGAAGGGCCGCAGCACCGCCTCGATGGCCGCTCCGATGCTGCCGTATCCGACCAGCAGGACGGTGGCGCCGTCCAGCGTGCCACAGCACCTCGGATGCCAGGCCCGCGCACGCTGATCGTCGTAGAAATCCGGCAGCCCCCGCAGCAGCGCCAGCGTCACCGCGACAACCCATTCGGCGCACGCCTCGCTGCGCAGCCCCCGGCCGCTTGTTACCAGCACATCCGGCGGCACCGACTCGATGAACCAGTCGACGCCTGCGTGGACCGAGCAAACCCAGCTCGCCGCTTTGAGCTGGGAAATCACCGACCGAGTGGCGGCCATGTCGGCCACCCAGGGCACGAGTAGGTCGATGTCACGGGGATCAACCGGCAGTGGGCCGCTTTCCCAGGGGAATACGCGCAGCTTGGTATCTGCGACAGAAACGACATCGAGCAGCTCGGCGAGGAACGGCGGCGCGAGGAGCGTCAACTGATCGGGCGGAACCTGGGGCGGCAGGATATCCGCGATCACTCCGGCTTCCCCTTGTCCTGGGGCACCGGGAGGATCTGCCGCGGGATTCCGGGCCGGCCGGCGCGCTGTTGCCACTCCCGCGGGTAGCCGATCGAGACCTCTTCGAACCGGACGCCGTCGTACCAGGTCACCCTCGGAATGTGCAGATGGCCGTAGACCACCGCGGCGGCGTTGAACCGTATATGCCAGTCGTGGGTGCGCGTGGTGCCGCACCACTGGGCGAACTGCGGGTACCACAGGACCCGGGTGGGCTCGCGGACCAGGGGATAGTGCGTCACGAAGATGACGGGGAGGGCCGGATCCCGGGCGGCGAGCCGGCGTTCGGTCTCCTCCACCCGAGCCCAGCACCAGGCTTCCCGGCTCGGGTAAGGATCGGGATGCAGCAACGTCTCGTCGCTGCAGACGACGCCGGTCTCGTAGGCCCGGGCCAAGCCCTGTTCCTTGGTCAGCGCACCGTCGGGACGGAAGCTGTAGTCGTACAGGAGGAACGCGGGCGCGATCGTGACCGCGCCCCCGGGACCCTCCCACACCGGGTAAGGATCTTCCGGCGTGATGACGCCCAGGCCGCGGCAGAGCTCAACCAGGAACAGGTAACGTTCCACGCCGCGCAGCCGGACCGGATCGTCGGGGTGCGTCCACAGATCATGATTGCCAGGCGTCCACACGACCGTGGCAAATCGTTTACTGAGCAGGCGCAAGGCCCATTCGATGTCCGGGGACAGCTCGCCGACATCGCCGGCCAGCAGGAGCCAGTCCTGTTCGGACTCCGGGCGGAGATCCTCGATGATCTTGCGGTTCTCCGGGAAGGCCACGTGGAGGTCGCTCAGGGCAAGCAGCCTGGGCGGCGAGGACACAGTCACAACGTGACGGCATAACTAACAGACGAGCCATGGCTCGTTCGGTCAAAAATAGATCTGACCAAGTTAGTGAATTCCGCTCTCTTGAGGTCGAGGGTGAGGTCATTGGCTTCGCGATCGCAGATGACCTTGAAACGACATGACGGCGGTGAGCTTCACTTAAGGTTCTCATACTCCTCGAGTCTTGCCCGTCAGGGGAAACCGGGAAGTTGCCGCAGTTGAACGGGGTAATTGCACGATTCCCTGTCGGGTCATAGAGTCTGAGTTCCCCCCCCAGAAGGGGCAGGCCGCAACTCCGTCCTTCGGGAATTGAGCGGCGGTCTGCCCCTTTGCCCCGTGCCCTGGCCGATGTGCGCGGCACCGGACCGCTAGACGGCCAGGGGCACGGTCACCACGGGGGTGGTGGTGGGCTTCGAGGTTCCGCCCGCGGGCTCGACGGTGATCCCGATCCGGTCTCCGGACCGCACCCCCGAGGCCAGCAGCTGACTGATCTGTCCCGGGTGGGAGATCAGGCCGGCCGAGCGCGCACCCGACGGGCTCATCACCCAGGCCTGGTACACCCGGCCCGCGGACAGGGCCGACATCCCGGTGGTGGTGATGACGGCGGCGCCCTGATCGCTGGAGTAGGCCACGGTGATGACCCCGCCGGCGCTGGTCCGGGTGGTTTCCAGCCGGGCATCGGGCGCCTGCAGCACCTTGGTGATCGCCGCAGCGCTCTGGTGGGCCGAATTGAGCTGGTGCTGAGTGGACACCTGGGTGATGCCCAGGGCGACGGCCACGGCCACGGCGGCGGCCGCGAACGCGCCGATCAGCCGCGGCGACCGCAGCCGGTGCCGATCCGGGGGATGATCGCGCGGGTGATCGAGTGGATGAGCCGGCGGCAGCTGCCTGGTCAGGTAGGTCGCGGCCAGCACCCGCTGCTCCATCTGAACCGGGGGCGCGATCGTCTTGGCCAGCGCCAGCCGGGCCGCGGTCTCGCGCAGGCCGCGGACCTCCGCCGCGCAGGACGGGCAGTGCTGCAGGTGGCGCTCGAACTCCTCGCGTTCGGCTTCGGTCAGGGCGTCAAGGGCATAGCTGCCGGTGAGCACGTGCATGTCGTCAGGCACTGCCTTCACCACTCCACCCCGATGCAGTCACGCATCCTGATCAGACCGTCGCGGATCCGGGTCTTCACGGTGCCGAGGGCCACCCCGAGCAGCTGCGCTACCTCAGGATAGGAATATCCACCGTAATAAGCTAGCTTGATCGATTCGCGCTGGAGTTCGGTGAGGCCGTCCATGCAGCGGCGCACCCGCTGGCCTTCCAGCGACGACCCCACCACGTCCGCGACGTCCTCGACGTCGGCCGTGATGTCCGGTGCCACCTTCTGCTCCCGGCGGGTGACGGCGTTCTCCGACCGGACCCGGTCGACCGCGCGCCGGTGCGCGATCGTCAGCGCCCAGGCGGGGGCGCTGCCCCGGGCCGGGTCGAACCTGGAGGCCGTGCGCCACACCTCGAGGAGCACCTCCTGGGCGACTTCCTCGGACTGGGCCGGGTCTCGCAGCACCTGCCGCACCACGCCGTACACCGGCCCGGCCAGCTCGCCGTAGACCACCTCGAACGCCTGGTGGTCACCGCGGGCCACCTGGGCCAGCAGCGAAGCGAGGTCCCGCCGCTCCCCGTCAGCAACGCCGGGATCTGGCTGTTTCGCACGTATCTCCGGCCTGTTCATGCCTTGCATTCGAGACCCACCGCCCGATGGATTGGCCCCCGAGCAGGAAAGATCTCGAAAACCCGCACAACTTTGGGCCAATCTGCCCCGCCGGCAGTTCCGAATGAGCCCCGTGATGACAACAACGCAACATGTGACGGTGCGCCGCATCCTAGCGGGTGCGGTGACCGGCGTGCTGACCGCGGCCGTGGCCCTCGGCGTCGCCGAGCTCGCGGCCGCGATCATCGGCCCGAACAGTGCGCCCGTCATCGCGGTCGGAGACACGGCGATCAACCTGACCCCCATCCCGGTCAAGGAATTCGCCATCAACCACTTCGGCTCCCACGATAAAGAAGCCCTGCTCGGCGGCATCGTGGTGCTGCTGCTCGCGTTCGCCATGGTTATCGGCGTCGCGGCCGTCCGCCGGATCGGCTACGGGCTGGCCGGACTGGCCGTCTTCGCCGTCATCGGCGCCGCGGCGGCCATCCACCTGCCCGGGGCCAGCTACACCGACGTCATCCCCACGCTGGCCGGCGTCCTGGTGGGCGCCGGAGCGCTCGTCCTGCTCATCCGCGCCGTCTGGGCCGCTGTCCCTGCCGCGGGTCCCGGGGTGACCGCGGGGGCTGGGGTGGGCGCGGGGGCTGGGGCATCGCCTCGTCCCGGGCGCAGGTCCGGTTGCCCGCCGCGGCCGTCCGGGCCCCGGCCGTCCCGGCCGGCACCGAGCTCAGCCTCAGCGGGCTGACGCCGTTCTTCACCAGCAACAACAGCTTCTACCGGGTCGACACCGACCTGGTGGTGCCGCAGGTCTCGCCGTCCAGCTGGACGCTGAAGATCGACGGCATGGTCGACCACGAGCTCGAGTTCAGCTACGCCGAGCTGCTGAAGATGCCGATGACCGAGACCGACATCACGCTGGTGTGCGTCTCGAATCAGGTCGGCGGCACCTACAACGGTAACGCCAGGTGGCTCGGCGTGCCGCTGGCCGGGCTGCTGCGCCGGGCCGGGGTGCGACCGGGCGCGGATCAGGTGCTGTCCACCGCCACCGACGGGATGACCATCTCCACCCCGATCGCCACCATCATGGACGGCCGCCCCGCGCTGATCGCGGTGGGCATGAACGGCCAGCCGCTGCCGGTCGAGCACGGCTTCCCGGCCCGGATGATCGTGCCCGGCCTGTACGGCTACGTGTCCGCGACCAAGTGGCTCACCAAGCTGACCGTGACCACGTTCGCGGCGCAGAAGGCGTACTGGACCCAGCGCGGCTACTCGGCGCAGGCGCCGATCAAGACCGAGTCGCGCATCGACGTGCCCCGGCCGCTGTCGAGCCTGGGCGCCGGCCGCATCGCGGTGGCCGGCGTGGCCTGGGCGCCGGCCACGGGCATCGCCAAGGTCGAGGTCAACGTGGACAACGGCCCGTGGCAGCGGGCCACGCTGGCCGCGGCCGACGGCATCGACACCTGGCGGCAGTGGATGTGGGCCTGGGACGCCAAGCCCGGGCTGCACAACCTCGCCGTCCGCGCCACCGATAAGTCGGGCGTGACGCAGACCTCGGCGCGCGCCTATCCCGTTCCCAACGGCGCCAGCGGTTGGGACTCAGTCGTGGTGACCGTCACCTGACGGTTCCATAAACAAACACACAGGAGAAATCACAGTGAAGCACCAACTTCTCGCCGTATCCGGCCTTGCGCTGACCCTGGCCATGGGCGCGGCGGCCTGCAGCTCCAGCGGTTCCTCCTCGGCCGCGTCCGGCTCGTCCAGCCCGACGATGGCGGCCTCCTCCGCGCCGGCGGCGGCGGGTTCCTCCGCGCCGGCGGTCGCGGGTTCTGGTGCGGCCGTCGCCGCCATGGACTTCGGCATGGGGTGCGCCTCGGTGCCGAAGTCCGGTTCTGGCAGCTTCACCGGCATGGCCACCGCGCCGGTGGCCACCGCCGCCTCGGCTAACCCGCTGCTGTCCACGCTGGTCGCGGCGGTCAAGGCGGCCGGCCTGGTAGACACGCTGAACTCCGCCAAGAACATCACCGTGTTCGCCCCGGACAACGCCGCGTTCGCCAAGATCCCGGCGGCCACGCTGAAGGGCATCCTGGCCAACAAGGCCGAACTGACCAAGATCCTCACCTACCACGTCGCGGGCGCCCGTTACACCCCGGCCCAGCTGGCTTCCGGCGCCAAGATCAAGACGCTGGAAGGCGGCTCGGTTACCCCGGCCATGATGAGCGGCAACTACACCGTGAACGGCGCCCAGGTGGTCTGCGGCAACGTCCAGACCGCCAACGCCACCGTTTACATCATCAACACCGTCCTGACGCCCCCGTCCTCCTAAACACCGACAGCCCCGCCCGGGTCAACCCCGGGCGGGGCTTTTTCATGCTTGCGGTGCACGAACCACAGTCCGTTCGGACCTAAGAAAGCTCGACGATCGGGTCGGGATAGTCCAGCTTCTGCCCGAGCTGCCACGGGGTCTGGATCTGGGCCGGGGCCAGGCCCGCCAGTTCCGGGACGTAGCGGGCCACGTACTGGCCGCCCTTGTCGAACCGCTGGGCCTGGCGCAGCGGGTTCATCACCCGGTTCGGCCGGGTGTTGTTCCCGGTCCCGGCCACCCACTGCCAGTTGCCGGCGTTGCAGGCCACGTCGCCGTCCACGAGCAGCGCGCCGAAGTGCGCGTAGCCGTGCCGCCAGTCGATGCCCAGGTTGCGGGTCAGGAACGAGGCCGTGATCATCCGGGCCCGGTTGTGCATGTACCCTTCGGCGGCCAGCTGCCGCATCCCGGCGTCCACGATCGGGATCCCGGTCTGGCCGGCGCGCCAGGCGTCCAGGGCATGGGCGTCGGTGTGCCAGGACGCGCCGGGCCGGTAGTTCTTCCTGGCCATGTCCGGGAACGCGGCGGTGACCTGGTAAAAGAAATCCCTCCAGGCCACCTGCCGGCAGAACTCCTCGCCGCCTTCCCGGTCCCGGGCGCCGATCGCCACCTCGAGCGGCGAGACGCAGCCCCACCGCAGGTACGCGCTGAGCCGGGAGGTCTCGTCCCCGGCCAGGTCGTCGTGGTGCTCGTCGTAGCCCGCCAGGTGCCGCTGCCGCCAGTGGACGAACCGTTTCCGGCCCGCCGTCTCGCCGCCCGCGGGCAGGCCGGGCGAGACGTCGCCCGCGGTCTTGGGGAGCCGGCCGGGCTGAGCCACGGCGGGCATGGTGATGGACCTCGGCGCGGGATAGTGCGGGCGCCAGCTCGTCGTGCGCCAGGCTCGCCAGTACGGGGTGAAGACCCGGTAGTGATCGCCGCCGGCCGGGGTGAGGTCGGCCGGCGGCACCACGGTCAGGCCGGGCGTGACGATGAGGTCCAGCCGGTGCCGGGCGCAGTCGCGTTCGAGCCGCTGACGGCGGCGGGTGGCGTAGTGCGACACGTCGTCGGCGACGTACACCGCGCCCGCGTCCAGCTCCGACGCGAGCTTGACCACCTCGGCGGCCGGGTCGCCGTCCCGGATGACCAGGTCGCCCCCGAGGGCGCGCAGGTTCTCGCGCAGGTCGGTCAGGGATCGGGCGAGAAAGGCCATCCGGTTCGGCGGGCCGCCGATAGCGGGGTCGACGACGAACAGCGGCACAACCTGCCGGGCACGCTCGCACGCCAGGTGCAGCGCGGGGTTGTCGTGCAGCCGGAGATCACGCGTGAACAGCACGATCGCGGTTTCCATCCACCGTCTCCTGCCCACGAGAGGCTGAAGTTATGCATGAGGCGGGCGGGGGAAGAAGCCGCTGGTCCGGGCGATGTACTCGGCGTACTGCGGGCGATCGGCCATCCGGCGTTCGGTCAGGGCCTGGCCCGAGCCCTTGGTCAGCAGGAAGGTCATGAGCAGCGGGCCCACGATGGTCGCCACCCCGGCCCAGGAACCCAGGCTGATCACGAACAAGCCCCACCACATGCAGAAATCGCCGAAGTAGTTGGGATGGCGGGTGTACCGCCACAGGCCGCGGTCCATGACCATGCCCTTGTGGGCCGGGTCGGCCTTGAACCGGGCCAGCTGCCAGTCGCCGACGGACTCGAAGACGAAACCGCCCAGCCACAGGACGGCGCCGATTACCAGGACCGGGCCGGTCCCGCCCCGCTCCAGCATGCCGGCCTGGATCGGCAGGCACGCCACCCACAAGATCAGCGCCTGAAGCAGGTAGATGGTCCGCAGCGCGTAGACGTTCTTGTCGCCCTTGGCCTTGGCCAGCAGGTCGTGGTAGCGCGGGTCCTCGCGCTTGCCCCGGTTCCTGGCGCCGATGTAAACCGCCAGCCGCATCCCCCAGACGACGGCGGCGACCGCGAGCAGCGTGCGGCGCGCGGGCTGGCCGTACCCGATCGAGCTGACCAGGGCGACCAGCGCGGTCAGGGCGATGCCGACACCCCACGCGGTGTCCACCACGCTGTGCTTGCCCGCCTTCAGCGCGATGCCGAACGTGACCGCCATCATGACCAGCAGGCCGGCCGCGGTGCAGCCCAGGACGACGAGGAACGGCCCTGGGCTCACTGTGCTGGCCTGACCGGGCGTGGACCTGGCTTGACCGCGAGGATCTGGTCGACGCCCATCCGCCTCTCTTCGAAGGCCAGCGCACCGCCGGCCAGGTACAGCCGCCAGACGCGGAGCTGCTCCCCGGTGAGGATCTTGGCGATCTGGGGCAGGTGGTTCTCGAAGTTGTCCAGCCAGGCCCGGATGGTGCGGACGTAGTGGGTGCGCATCGCCTGCACCCCGATGACCTCGAACCCGGCGTTCTCGATCAGCCG
>JBEKKH010000160.1:0-15751 GCA_050010815.1 Streptosporangiaceae bacterium
GCGTGACCATCCGGTGTACTACGCCGGCCCGGCCAAAACCCCGGCGGGGTACGCGTCCGGGTCGTTCGGGCCGACCACGGCGGGACGGATGGACTCGTACGTGGACCGGTTCCAGGCGGCGGGCGGGTCGCTGGTCATGCTGGCCAAGGGGAACCGTTCGGCCGACGTGACCGCGGCCTGCAAGAGGTACGGCGGGTTCTACCTCGGGTCGATCGGCGGGGCGGCCGCGCGGCTGGCCCAGGACTGCATCACCAAGGTGTCCGTGCTCGAATATGAGGAGCTCGGGATGGAAGCCGTGTGGCAGATCGAGGTCCGCGACTTCCCCGCGTTCGTCGTGGTCGACGACAAGGGCAACGACTTCTTCGGGGGTTCCGGGGGTCGCCCCCCGGGCCAGCAGAGTACCGACCCGTCCGGGCCGGTACTGCAGATCGGAGCGCACCCGTGAGCTCCGCGGGTTTCCGGGTCGAGCATGACTCGATGGGGGAGGTTCGCGTTCCGGCCGACGCGCTGTGGGGGGCGCAGACGCAGCGGGCGGTGCAGAACTTCCCGGTGTCCGGCGAGCGGATCGGCCGGGACCTGATCGGCGCGCTGGCCTCGATCAAGGGAGCCGCGGCCGCGGTGAACGGCGAGCTCGGGGTGCTGGACGCCGGCCTGGCGGCGGCGATCGGTGTCGCGGCGGCCCTGGTGGCGCGGGGAGAGGCCGACGGCCAGTTCCCGGTCGACGTGTTCCAGACCGGGTCGGGCACCTCGAGCAACATGAACGCCAACGAGGTCATCGCGACGCTGGCCGCGCGCGGCCTGGGCCGGCCGGTGCACCCGAACGACCACGTCAACGCCTCGCAGTCGTCCAACGACGTGTTCCCGTCGGCGATTTCTCTGGCCGCCACCCGGCTGCTGGCCCGGTCGGTGATACCGGCGCTCGAGCACCTGGCCGCGGCGTTCGAGGTCAAGGCGGCGGAGTTCGCGGCCGTGGTCAAGGTGGGACGGACCCACCTGATGGACGCGGTGCCGGTGACACTGGGCCAGGAGTTCGGCGGGTACGGGGCGGCGATCCGTCATTGTGCGGAACGGACCGTGGCTGTCCTCCCCCGGCTCGGTGAGCTGCCGCTGGGCGGGACCGCGACCGGGACCGGGCTGAACGCGCCGCCCGGCTTCGCCGCGGCGGTCATCGCGCGGCTGGCCGCCGAGATGGAGCTGCCGCTGACCGAGGCGCGGAACCACTTCGAGGCCGCGGGCGCGCGGGACTCGCTGGTGGAGGCCAGCGGGGTGCTGCGGGTGACCGCGGTCAGCCTGTACAAGATCTGCAACGACCTGCGCTGGATGGGATCGGGACCGCGGGCGGGGCTGGGCGAGATCTCGATCCCTGACCTGCAGCCGGGCTCCTCGATCATGCCGGGCAAGGTCAACCCGGTCATCTGCGAGGCGGTCTGCCAGGTGTGCACGCAGGTGATCGGGAACGACGCGGCGGTGGCGTTCGGCGGGGCGGCGGGGAACTTCGAGCTGAACGTGATGATGCCCGTGATCGCGCGTAACCTGCTCGCCTCGGCCCGGCTGCTGGCGTCCGTGGTGCCGCTGCTGGCCGACCGGTGCGTGGCCGGGATTGGTGCGCACGCCGACCGGATGAGGTGGCTGGCCGAGTCCTCGCCGGTGATCGTGACCGCGCTGAACCGCTTTATCGGCTACGAGGCCGCCGCGCAGGTGGCGCACGAGGCGCTTGAGACCGGTGAGACGATCCGTTCGATCGTGCTCGCCCGCGGCTACGTGTCCCGCGGCGAGCTCACCGAAGCGCAGCTAGACGCCGCCCTGGACGTCCTGGCCATGACGGGTCCCAACTGAGTTGCTGACAGTACACAATCAGGTGACGCTTAATCAATGCTTAGGTCTCGGCCAGGGATCTGACGGTCATCACCGTGTATGGTCCGGCTATGCACCCATTGGCGGACGCGGGGCGAGTGATCGCCGGGCGGTACCGTCTGCAGGCTCCCATCGGCCGTGGTGCCATGGGCGTGGTTTGGCGTGCCCGCGACCAGCTTCTCGACCGCGACGTCGCGGTCAAGGAAGTCCACATTGCGGAGTCGCTCTCCGACGATGAGCGCGCGCACGCCTACCAGCGGACGCTGCGTGAGGCCAAGACCGCGGCCCGGCTCAACCACCCGGCGGTGGTCACCGTCTACGACGTCGCCGAGGACGAGGGCCGTCCCTGGATCGTCATGCAGCTGATCAGCGCGCAGTCCCTGGACCAGGTGCTGGCGACGTCGGGCCCGCTGTCACCGCGGCGGGCCGCCGAGATCGGCCGTCAGCTGCTCTCCGCGCTGACCGTCGCGCACGCCGCCGGGGTCATGCACCGGGACGTCAAGCCGAGCAATGTCCTGCTCGGCCGCGATGACCGGGCCGTGCTGACCGACTTCGGCATCGCCACCTTCCAGGACGACCCTAAGCTGACCCAGACCGGCATGGTGATGGGCTCACCCGGGTTCACCGCCCCCGAACGGATCCGGGGCGAAGACGCCTCCCCCGCCTCCGACCTGTGGTCCCTCGGCGCGACCCTGTTCGCGGCCGTCGAGGGGCACGGCCCGTTCGAGCAGCGTGGCGGAGCGCTCACCACCATGTCCGCGATCATCAACGAGGACGCGCCCGAGGCGAGGGCGGCGGGCGCGCTGGCTCCGGTGATCGCCGCGCTGCTGCGCCGCGAGCCGGGCGACCGGCCGGACGCGGGCCGCGCCACGCGGATGATCACCGAGGTGCTGCCGCTGCTGGCCGACCGGACCGGCGACGCACCGGGCGGGTACGCGCCCACCACACTGTCCGCGTCCTCGGCGCCAAAGCCCGCGCCGTCGCCGTCGCCGTCGCTGGGCTCGCCGGGGGCGCCGGGGGCGCCGGACTACGGCTCGGCGGGCTCGCCGGGCTCGCCGGGGGCGCCGGACTACGGCTCGGCGGACCAGACGATCTCGCGGGAACCGTTCGGCTCGGGGCGGCCGGATGCCGGGCCGCCGGCTCCGGCCCAGCCGGCCCCCGGCCAGTTCGATGCTGATTCGAGCGCACCCACCACGGCGGCACCGGTCCTGGGTGACCCGCACTGGTCCGGCGCCTCGTCCGGAAGTCCAGCGGCGTACGAGACCCAGGAAGCCTACGGGGCCGGCTCCGCCGCCCGTCCCGAGGGGCCGCCGCCGGATTTCTCCTCCTGGTACGACCCGTCGCCTCGATCGGGCGCGGCACCGCAGCCGAGTTCCTGGTCCGGTTACCCGCACCCGTCCAGCTACGGTTCTGAGGGTTCCGGTGACGCTGGTGGGTCGGGGCCGGGGCCGGGGCCGGGGGCGGGGTCGGCGTTGGGAGCGGGCGCCGCACCCTGGCCGGGCGCCGGGTCGGCGCACGCGCCGGGCCGTCGCAGGCGGTCGGGACGGGCCTGGAAGGTCGCCCTCGTGCTGCTGGCCCTGATCGGCGCGGGCGCGGGCGCGGCCACCGTCGTGCTGCTCCACGACGACCATTCCGTGGCTGGCCGGGGCACGCCGACGACGTCGCCGACGGCGGCCGGGCCCACGCTGCCCGCCGCCAGCCTGGTCACGGCGATCAACCAGCGGCTCACCGGCGCGCCGGCCACGGGTTACCGCAGCTACTCACAGCCGGCCACGGGCACAGAGAACGCCGGCTTCACGATCGACCGCCCGTCCTCCTGGGCCGTCAGGCGGGACGGCGCCTACCAGACCTACCTCACCGATCCGGCCGTGAACGCCAACCTGCTGATCGACCTGACGCCGCACACCTACCCGAACGACCTGCTGGCCGAGGCGCGGTACATCGAGGCCCGGTCGATACCGCGCTTCCCCGGCTACCGGCGGATCGACCTGAGAGCGCTGACTATCCGGGGCACGGCGGGATCGTTCTGGAAGTTCACCTGGACCGACAACGGCGTCTCGCAGGAGGCCCTGGACCTGCTGTTCGTGCTCAACACGTCCTCGGGCCCGCAGTCTTACGCGCTCTACGCGACCGCGCCGGCCAGCATGTGGACGGGGCTGCAGTCGGTGTTCGACGAAGAGCTGCGTACCTTCGCCCCGCAGCCGAAGTGACGAGGCGAAGGTCGGCTGTGGCTCAATTAGTAGTACCCGTTGGCTTCCTCGAAGGCCCAGGCACTACAGGGATTACCGTAGACATTCTTGATGTAGCCCAGGCCCCACCTGATCTGGGTGGCCGGATCCGTCTGCCAGTCCGCGCCCGCGCTGGCCATCTTGCTGCCGGGCAGCGCCTGCGGGATGCCGTAGGCGCCGCTGGCGTTCTCGGCGTCGTACCGCCAGCCGCTCTCCCGGTTCCAGATGTCCTGCAAGCAGCCGAAATAGGTCGTCGGGTTAAAACCGAAGCTGGCCAGCATGTTGTAGGCGGTGGATTGCGCAGTGCCCGGATCGGGCGGGGCGGACGTGACGTAGGTGACGCCGCCGCCTCCGGTCCCCGTGCCTCCCCCGGTCCCTCCGCCCGTCCCGGCCGACGCCGCCGTGGCCGCGGCCACCTGGACGGGCGAGGCCAGCTTGGGCTTGGCCACCACGGTCAGCGTTCGAGCCGCGGCGGTCATCGCGATGAGCTGCTCGCGTTCGGCCTCCAGCAGCGCCATGGTGTGACTTCCCGGCACCGCCTCGATCGCCTCGGCGGCGCTGAAAGCACCCGATCCGGGCGCGAAGACCTGAGCTCCGACCGCCACCCCGACGACCGCGACCGCCGCGACCACGGCAGCCGGGAAGACAATGCCAAGACGTCGGATCAAGCCCCGTTTGCGCCGACTGCTTCGACTGCTTTGAGCCCCAGTCCGGTGTCGCGACAAGGCAATCCCTTCGTTCGGCCATGCCCGCCTTACACCAGCTAGCCGACCTGGGAGAAGTCATCGGCGTTCCGGCTTGCGAGCCCGCGCGGCAGAACGCTGGCGGCGAGCCTGCTGCACCCGATCTCGTGCGCCGACTGGCCCACCTCGCGCATGTACCGCTGGCGCATAAGAATGCCAGAAGGACTCTCCGGGCGTGCAGTACTTACCCGAGAAATTGGTTTACCTGGCCGCCCGGGACGATGATCACGGGACAATAACACTTATTGTAATCAATTTAAATCAGGCAGTCATCAGGGCCTCCCTGGACGTGATGACCCGCTCACCACCAGGCAGAATCCGCCGCGCCGCCGGCCGGTTGGTGGGCCTTCACCCCTACCGGGTCTCGGCATCCTGACACAATCAGGGAATGGAAACGCCTCTATCGCCGCTTGACTTCGCGCGTCGGACCCGTCGGCTGCACGGCGGCCGTGAGGCGGTCGTCGACGGTTCCCTGCGCCTGACCTATACCGAGTTCTTCGACCGCTGCGACCGCTGGTCCGCGGCGCTGCAAGGGCTCGGCGTACGGCAGGGACACCGGGTGGCCACGATCGCCCCGAACACCCATGCCCAGCTGGAGTCCTTCTACGCGGTGCCGCAGATCGGCGCCGTGCTGGTGCCGATCAACTACCGGCTGACTCCGGAGGACTTCGTCTACATCGTGAACCACTCGGGTGCCACCGTGGTCTGCGCGGCCCGCGAGTACCTGGCGGCCGTGCAGGGCGTCCGCGACCAGATGCCGGACGTGACGCACTTCGTGGCGTTCGAGGGCAGCGAGGATGGCTGGCTGGACTACGAGGCGGCCATCGCCGCGGCGCAGCCCGACTTCGCCCGGCCCGAGATCGGCGAGCGTGACCTGCTCTCGATCAACTACACCAGCGGGACGACGGCGCGCCCGAAGGGCGTGATGATCACCCACCGGAACGCCGCGATGAACACCATCGGCACCCTGCTGCACATGCCGATCGCGGTGGGCGAGCGGTACCTGTGGACACTGCCGATGTTCCACGCCAACGGCTGGACCTACACCTGGACCGTGACCGCGGCCGCGGGCACCCACATCTGCCTGCGCAAGGTCGACCCGGCGACCATCTTCGAGCTGATCAGGGACGAGCGGGTGAGCAGGATGTGCGCCGCTCCGACCGTGCTGATCGCGCTGGGAAGTGCGCCGGCCGCGGTCCGGGGGGAGGTACCGGCCGGGGTGGAGGTGGTGACGGCCGGGGCCCCGCCCGCAGCGGCCACGATCGAGCGGCTGGAAGGCGACTTCGGCTGGGTGATCACGCAGGCCTACGGGCTGACCGAGACGGCTCCGTTCATCACCGTCTGCGCCCCGCTGCCCGAGCACCAGGACCTGGCCCCGTCGGACCGCGCCGTCATCAAGGCCAGGCAGGGCGTCGAGCTGCTCACCTCGGGCGAGTTGCGGGTGGTCGACACCGAGGGCACCGAGGTGCCCGCCGACGGGCAGACCGTGGGTGAGATCGTCGTCCGCGGCAACGTCGTCATGGACGGCTACTACAACGACCCGGAGGCGACCCAGCGCGCCATGGGCGACGGCTGGTTCCACACCGGAGACGCGGCGGTGGTCCATCCCGACGGCTACGCGGAAATCCGGGACCGGCTCAAGGACGTCATCATCAGCGGCGGGGAGAACATCTCCTCCGTCGAGGTCGAAGGCGTGCTGCTCCGGCACCCGGCCGTCCAGGAGGTCGCGATCGTCGGCCTGCCGGATGACAAGTGGGGAGAAACCCCGCACGCGTTCGTGGTGTTCCGCGACGGCGCCAGCGCCACCGACACCGAGATCATCGAGTTCGTCCGGGAACGGCTGGCCCACTTCAAGGCGCCGCGCGGCGTCACCGTGGTCACCGAGCTGCCCAAGACCGCGACCGGCAAGATCCAGAAGTACGTACTCCGCAAGGGCGCGCCCAACCTCACCCGCCAGTAGGGATATTTTGTCTGCAGTTTCGGGTGTTATGGTCGGTTATGGTCCCCGAAACTGCAGACAAAGCGGATTACCAGGCGAACGCTTCGGCCTGGCTGCGGTAGTCGAACAGCTCGGCCGCGTCGAACCACAGGTCGACTTCGTACTTGGCTTCTTCGCGGTTGCCCGAGGCGTGCACGAGGTTAGCCACCGCCTTGCCGGTCGTGGTGGCGACGGCCTTGGACTGGTGCGCGAAGTCCCCCCGGATCGAACCGGGCTGCGCCTCGTTCGGATAGGTGGAGCCCACCATCTTGCGGACGGTCGCGACCGCATCCTCGCCCTCGACCACGAACGCGATGACGGGTCCCCGCTGCATGAACTCCGCGGTCGCGTTGTAGACGACTGATCCCAGCCGCTCTTCCAGGTCGAAGTAGTGCTGGCGCGCGAACTCGGCGTCCATCCTCCGCATCTTCACGCCGATGATCTTCAGCGACACGTCTTCGAATCGCTGGATGATACGTCCGGCTAGGCCGCGGACTACGGCATCCGGCTTCAGCACGACAAGCGTGCGCTCCCGCAACTGCTGAGAGTCGGCCACAGTGATCCTTCCCTTGTGTGAATGGTCAAAGGTTAGCGGCCAGAGTCTGCGCAATAGCCGGCAACCTGGCCGCCGTTGCGTCACGCTCTGGTAGCGCTTAGCCGACGCCCGCCGGCCTCCGCGCTTGACACGATCCGCGGCAGAGCCGACACTGAGCCGTGATCCGGCGCCTGGCCCTGCTGATCGCGGCGTGCGCCGCGGCGGTCAGCTGTCTCACGCTGCTGCCGTCCGGACCGGCCCTGGGCGCGGCCGGGCCTGGATGGGGAACGCCGGGTTCCCGGGCGGTCGCCTCCTCCTTCATGCACCCTTCCCGGCTCGGGCCCCGTCGCGGCCGGGCGGAGCCGCCCCGCCCGCCCGCCAGCCCGCCGGCCGGCCTGCTGGGCGCCTGTGAGCAGCGGCTCGAGGACAGCCTGCGTCGGGCCGGGACCCGCGCGCCGACGCTCGCGATCGTCGGCGCCTCCTTCACCGCCGGGGTGGGCCCCGGTCGTCCCGGTCGGTCATGGGCCGTGCTGCTGGCCCGCCAGCTGCACTGGAACGCGGTGGTCGACGGCGACCCGGGCGCGGGCTACGTACGAGCCGGGGCCGGCCGGCGGGGACCGGTCGCCGCCGAGCTCGCACGGGTCGGGCTGCGGGCGCTGGCGCCCGCGCTCGTCATCGTGCAGGCTGGCCACGACGACATCGGGGTGCCGCCGGCGGTCGAGCGGCAGCGGGTTACCGCCGTCATCGACACCATCCGGGCCGAGGTGCCTGGGGCGCGGATCGCGCTGCTGACCGTGTTCCCCGGTCGCCGGCGCCCGGGGGCCGGCGACCAGACTGACCGCGCGATCGTGACGGCCGCCCACGCCGCGGATCACCAGGTCATCATCATGGATCCGCTGACCGGGCACTGGGTGTTCGGGCGCTCCCCGGACGGCCTGCACCCCACGGCGGCCGGCGACGCGTGGATCGCGCGCGAGGTAGCGGGAATCCTGCAGGCGCACGGCGTGCGTCCCGCCGCGGCGCGGACCGGGACCGCGGACAGCATCGTCTGTGACTCGGGCATCCCCGTTCCCCGGCCCGCGCCGTCAGCCCGCTAACCCGGTCAGGGCGCATCCGGTCAGCCCGCTGATCCGGTCAGGGCGGGCTCCGGGGTCAGGGCGGGCTCCGGGGTCTGGGCGGTGTCGGCCGCCGGCCAAGGCGGCAAGCGGAGCCGCATCAGCGTTCCCCCGCCGGCGGCGGATTCGGCCTGGACCGTCCCGCCGTGGCTTTCTGCCACCTGGCGGACGATGGCGAGCCCGAGACCGGAACCGGGCACGGCCCGGGCTGATGCGGCCCGGTAGAAGCGGCCGAAAACGTGCGGCCGGTCGGCGGGCTCGATACCGGGCCCGTGATCGCGCACGGTGAGTTCACCGGTGTGCAGGCTGACCTGGACCGGGGCGTCGGGCGGGCCGAACTTGGCCGCGTTGTCCAGCAGGTTCCTGATCGCCACCTGCAGCCGCGGGGCGCTGCCGAGGACGCCGCACGGCTCGAGATCGGCCACGAACTCCGTCTGCGGCCAGTCCCGCCGGGCCGCCTCCAGAGCGGCAGCGGCCACCTCATGCAGCTTGACCTCGCCGCGCGCGCTGGGACCGGACTCGCCCCGGGCCAGCTCGGTGACGCTGCCCACCAGCTGGCTCAGCTCGGCGACCTGGGCGACCACCCGGTCGAGCACCTGCTGGCGCTCGGCCGGAGACAGGCCTGGATCATCGGCCAGCAGCTCCACATTGATGCGCAGGCTGGTCAGCGGGGTGCGCAGCTCGTGGCTGGCGTCGCTGACCAGCTGCCGCTGAGCGGCCAGCGACCGCTGCAACGCGCGCAGCATGGTGTTGAACGACGTGGCCAGCCGCCCGAGCTCGTCGGCGCGGTCCACCTCGACCCGGCGGGCCGGGTTCCCGGTCGCCGTCACCTGCTCGGCGACCGCGGCCAGCCGGCTCACCGGAGCCAGGCCGGCCCGCGCTACCCCCCAGCCCGCCAGCGCGGCCAGCCCGACACCGACGGCGCTGAGCAGGGCCAGGGTCGCCCCTACGCTGGCCACCTGGGTATCCACCGCGTTCAGCGGCACGGCCAGCTGCAGGGCCAGGCCGGGGGCCAGCGGCGTGGTGAAGATCATGGCCCGGACCCCGCCCAGGGTGGCCTCGGCGTAGTAAGCACCGCGCCGCCCGGCCGCGACCTGGGCCGTGGCGGCGTCCGCCGCCAGCAGCCGATGGTCACCCGCGGGGGCCCAGACGGCACCGCCGGCCGTCACCACCTGGACGTACGGACTGGCCGAACCGAACCGGTCCGAGTGCGGCGGAACCCACCCGGCGGGTATGTGCCCGTCGAATCGGCGGGCGTCATGGTGCACGACCGCGGCCTGCTGGCGCAGCTCCTGGCCGAGCTGATTGCGCAGGTCCGCGCGGACGACGAGGAAGGCTACGGCCGTCACCGCCAGGGTGACCGCGGCGACCGCGCCCGCCACGGCCAGCGTGAACCGGGTCCGCAGCATGAGCGGACGGACCGGCCCGCGCAGGCGCTTCACTCCTCCACCCGGATGACATAGCCCACGCCACGCACGTTGTGCAGCAGCCGCTGGCGCTCCCCGTCCTCGAGCTTGCGCCGCAGGAAACCCACGAAAACCGCCAGGGCGTTAGAAGCGGGCGCCTCGCCGTAGCCCCAGACTCGCTCCAGGATCACCTCGTAGCTGAGCACCTGCTCGGCGTTGCGGATCAGCAGCTCGAGCAGGCCGAACTCGATCCTGGTCAGCGCGATCTCCTGGCCGTCGCGGGTTACCTTCCTGGTCGTGGCATCCAGGGTCAGGTCGGCGTAGCCCAGGACGTCGCGGCGGGATTGGCTGCGCCGGAGCAGGGCCCGGACCCGGGCCTGCAGCTCCCGCAGCGCGAACGGCTTGACCAGGTAGTCGTCCGCGCCTGCCTCCAGTCCGGCGACCCGGTCGTCGATGGTGTCCCGGGCGGTGAGCACGAGCACCGGGGTGGCATCTCCTCGTTCCCGCAGCCTGCGGCACGCGTCGAGCCCGTCCACGATGGGCATCAGCACATCCAGCACGATCAGGTCGACCGGGCGGCGGGCCACCGCGTCGAGCGCCTCCGCGCCGTGCCCGGCGGTGGTCACCGCGTACCCGGCACAGCGCAGGGCCCGGCTGAGCGAATCCCGGACGTCCGGATCGTCGTCCACCACGAGCAGCCGTCCACCGTCGGGGGCGGAATCCGGCAGGTCGGCCGCTCGAGCGGTTCTCATAGCTGTGATCACATCACCGTAGGCTGAGAGATTCCTGGAAGGTTTCCGCAGGTAGTCATAATTTCACCGGTCTTTCATAATCCGGCCGCAGGCTGCCTGTCATGATCCAAAGCACACAATCCAGGGACACCGTGCGGCAGGCCGGCTCCGCCCCGGTGCTCTGGCTAATCCGGCACGGCGAGAGCACCTGGAACGTCCGCGGCCTGGCCCAGGGCCACGACGACCAGGCCCGGCTGACCGAGCACGGACGGCGCCAGGCCTGGCGCATCGTGGGTCAGCTCAGCGCCCAGCCGATCCAGGCGCTGTACTCCAGCGACCTGCACCGGGCCCTGGAGACCGTGGCCCCGCTGGCGTCGGTGCTCAGGCTGGCCGTGACTAGAGACGCCCGGCTGCGCGAACGCTGCCTCGGCGTCGCCGAGGGCACCGCCACCGCGGCGATCAGCCCCGCGGTCAGCGGGATCAGCGCACAGCGGGTGGTGGATCCCGACGCCAGACCCGCGGGCGGGGAGTCCCTGCGCGACTTCTATCAGCGCGTCGCCTGCTTCGCCGCAGATCTGGCCGCGCGGCACCCCGGCGCTGGCGCCGGCCCTGGCGCCGGCCCTGGCGCCGGCCCTGGCGCCGGCGTCGGCGCTGGCGCTGGCGCTGGCCGGGCCGGGGACGTCGCGATCATCGCGCACGGCGGCACGCTCCGGATGCTCGACGCCTACCTGCGCGGCATCCCGGTCGAGCAGATGGCCTGGGCGCCGCTGGCGAACGGCCGCATCCTGCGGTCGCCGGCGGCCTGCCCCGTTCGCCTCACCCACCCCTAAGAACCATAAGAGAGGAAACCCCATGAATCAGACCGCACTGCAACTACCCAGGCGGGCGGCCAAGCCGCGCGGCACCGGCCTCACGATGGTGATCGACGGCGGGCTCCCGCTGTGGCAATTTACCGACCTGGTGTCATCGACGGCCGAGTACATCGATTTCGTCAAGTTCGGATGGGGCACGGCGGTGGTGACCGGCAGCCTGGACGCGAAGATCGAGGTGCTGGCCGCGCACGACATCGGGTTCTACTTCGGCGGGACGCTGTTCGAGAAGTACGTGCTGCAAAACCGCTTCGACGACTTCAGGAAGTTCTGTCAGGAGCACTCGGCCCGGCACGTCGAGGTCTCGAACGGGACGATCCCGATGTCCAACTCCGAAAAGGCGAGCTACATCCGCAAGCTCGCCGACGACTTCACCGTGGTATCCGAGGTCGGCTTCAAGGACCCGGTCCGGTCCGAGCAGCTGCCGCCCAGCAGGTGGATCGAGTACATCGACGAGGACCTCGAGGCGGGCGCGTCGCTGGTCACCCTGGAGGCCAGAGAAAGCGGCCGGTCGGGCATCTGCCGGCCGGACGGCGCGCTCAGGTTCGGGCTGATCGAGGACGTGCTGACGTCGGGCATCAGCCCAGGCAGCCTGCTCTTCGAGGCGCCGACCACCGCCCTGCAGGCGCACTTCGTCACCAGGATCGGCCCGGACGTCAACCTCGGCAACGTGCCGGCCAGCGCGGTCATCGGGCTGGAGACGCTCCGCCTCGGGCTGCGCGCAGACACCTTGACCGCCTTCGAGTAAGAGCCAGGCGATGCGAACCAATTCCGATGTCTTTCACCTGGCCATACCCGTCCATGACCTGGACGCGGCCCAGCACTTCTACGTAAGCCTGCTCGGCTGCAAGCTCGCCCGCCGCTACCCGGACCGGATCACGCTGGATTTCTTCGGCGATCAGCTGGTCTGCCACCTGACCGAGACCGGGCCGCCGGCCCGGCCGCCGGCCAGCCTATACCCGAGGCATTTCGGCGTCACGTTTCGTGATCCGGCGGACTTCGAGGCCCTGTATGACTGCGCGGTGCTGCGCAAGATCCCGTTCTTCGCCGACACCTCGACGCGGTTCGAGGCCATGGCGGAGGAACACCGCACGTTCGTGCTGCTCGACCCGTCCGGCAACCTGCTCGAGTTCAAGCATTACCGTGATCCGCGGATGATGTACTGATGCCGCGCCGTCGGCTCGACCAGGTCGACGCCATGCGCCCGATCAAGCAGTTGGGCGTGGTCAGCACGCACTCGATCATGTATTTCGCGCCGGCGGCGGCCAGCGTGGGCTCGGGCGCCGCGCTGTTGCTGTTGCACGTGTCGCGGGAGGGATTCTTCTTCCTGTCCGCGTGCATGCTGACGTACGCGTACACCGAGATGCGCATCGCTGGGCTCGGCCGCTTTTACTGGCGCCGGTTCGTTTCGGTCGGGCTTCCCTACCTGTGCTGGAACTTCATCTACTTCCTCCACGGGCTGCCCGGCAATACCTACGCCAGCCCGGCCGCCGCGCTCGCGCACCTCGGCCGGCTGATCGACACCGGGTACTACCAGCTGTACTTCCTGCTCGTGATCATGCAGTTCTACCTGGTTTTCCCGCTCGTGCTCGTGCTGCTGCGCCGGACCAGGGGGCACCACGGCCTGGTCATCGCCGCCGCGGCGCTGGCCCAGGTGACGGTCTCGATCATGACGCACTGGAACCTGCTGCCGACTGCACGGAGTGACCAGCGCGCTGGGATCGGGCAATGACCCGTTCCAGCCCAGCGTCATCCCGTTCAACATCGGCGCGATCACCTGCGGGTACCTGGCCGGCGTGGTCCTGGTGCAGCCCTGGCGGTCGCGCCTGACCAAAACCCTCGTCCGGGTGGGCTCGGACGACGCGTACGGCATCTACCTCTCGCAGATGCTGTTCGTCAGCCTCTTGATCTCGTTCGGCTGGGGACGGCTGAATTCGGTCCTGCCCTGGCCCGTCGTCTGCCTGCTGGCCGTGGGGGTCATCTTCGCCTGCTGCATCACCCTGACCACCCTGCTGGCCCGGACGCCGCTGGCGGTACCGCTGACCGGGCGCAAGCAGCAGCCCTGGTCGACGCTGATCCCGCGGCGCACGCCGACCCGGACCACGGCGGCCCGGACCACGGCGGCCCGGACCACGGCGGCCCGGACGGCACCTGACCAACGACAAGAACGGAGCTCGGCCTTGATCAGCGAATGGATAGCACAAGCCGCGGACCAGCGGGGCAGCGCCCCGTACCTGGAGGACGCCGCGGGCGGCGAGACGGTGAGCTACGCCGAGCTGCGGCAGGCCACCCGGGCCTGGGCGCGGCGGCTGGACCGGGCCGGGATCGTGCCCGGGGGGGCCGTGGCGATCCGCTGGCCCGACCCGCTCGGGTACGCCACCGCCCTGGTCGCCATCCTCGGCGCCGGCCGGGTGGCCGTCCCGCTTGATCCCGCCGCCCCGGCCGCCGAGCTGGCCCGGGTCCTCGCGGTGGCCCGGCCCGAGGCGGTCGTCGCCGCGTCGGCTGAGGGCCTGCCGCCCGGCCTGGCCGTGCTCGGTCCGCCGGCCGAGCCGGACCGGGCGGACGGCGCGGCGGACCGGAGCACGGACGGCGCGGCGGGCACGGACGGGGGCACGGACGGCGCGGCGGGCACCGGGGGGATCTTCTTGTGCACGAGCGGGACCACCGGCACGCCCAAGGGCATCCTGCTGAGCCAGGATCAGCTGGCCCACGTGGCCGCGGCGGTGGCCGGTCATCATCGGCTGACCCCGGCCGACCGCGGGTACTGCTGCCTGCCGCTGTTCCACGTCAACGCCGAGGTGGTCGGGCTGCTGGCCACCCTCGCCGCCCGGGCCTGCCTGGTGGTGGACCGCAAGTTCAGTCGCCGGGGGTTCTGGGCGCTGATCGGCGAGCGGCGGATTACCTGGATCAACGCGGTGCCCGCGATCATCGCCGTGCTGGCCATGGACCCGCCCGAGGAACGGGTAGGCGGCCGGATACGCTTCGTCCGTTCGGCATCTGCACCGCTGCCGCCCTCGACGCTGAGGCGGTTCGAAGAGGCGTTCGACATCCCGGTGGTGGAGACCTACGGGATGACCGAGGCGGCCAGCATGATCACCGCCAACCCGGTCGACGGGCCGCGCAAGCCCGGCTCGGCGGGCCGGGCCGCCGGCGCCGAGGTCCGGGTGGCCGAACGTGCCGGATCCGGCTACCTGCCCTGCCCGGCCGGCACGGTAGGCCGCGTGCAGATCCGCGGCCGGGGTGTCATCCGGGCGTACGCGAGCGGCGCTCCGGCCGGCGCCATCGACCCCGACGGCTGGCTGGACACCGGCGACCTCGGCCACCTCGACCAGGACGGGTACCTGTTCCTGGCGGGCCGGTCGGACGACGTGATCAACCGGGGCGGCGAGAAGATCTACCCGGGCGAGATCGAGGACTTCCTGCTCACTCAGCCCGGCGTCGGGTCCGTCGCGGTGGTCGCGGCCAGAGACGAGGTTCTCGGGTACTGCCCGGTGGCCTACGTGGTCCCGGCCGGGTCCGGGCGCGACCGCAAGCCGGAGCACGCCGAGCCGGAGCACGCTGAGCTGGAGCACGCTGAGCTGGAGGCCGCGTTGCGCGAGGCCTGCGCGGCGGCGCTGGCCCGGGCGAAGCAGCCGAGCGCGTTCTACCTGGTCCAGGAGCTGCCGCTGGGGCCCACCGGCAAGGTCGCGCGGCGCCGTTTGCGGGAGCTGGCCGCGGCCTCGTGACCGGCACGGGTCACGCGGCTAGCCTGTCCAGGTCGCCGGAGAGGGTGAGCGGCCTGGCGCCACCTCGCGGTTCCCCGGAGGGTCTCCTTGCCCGAGGGCTGAGGTGCCCCAGACCTGCTTCGGGCCTACCTGGCCGCGTTTCCACAGCGAGCGGGCCGTCTTCGCACCGGTGCGGCAGGTGTTAGGTGTTTTTTTCTAACCTATAGGGCTGAGCGGCGGATCAAATCCCGTTTTGTCGGTAGGCGACCTTATGGTGAGCCAACAGTCTGCCACTCCACCATGACGGGGGAAGCCACCGATGAAGCACCTGCACGTGCCGGTCCCAGCGAACCTGACGGCACGCTATCTGGTCCCGCTACCAACCGCGATGACTGATGCGGAGGCCCGGTATCGGGCCGTTGAGGCCACTGAGGCACGGGTGAGCGGCCCGATCCGGATGCTGATCCAACATTGGATTCTCAATGGCACCACTACCATCCAGGTGACAGCGACACCGGACCGCATGGTGCCGGTGCCCCGTCAGCCGGATTGGCCGGCGCCGGAACAATTGGCACGCCTCACCGATGC
>JBEKKH010000161.1:0-13150 GCA_050010815.1 Streptosporangiaceae bacterium
GTCTTCAGTCTCGGTGCGATCCTGGTTTTCGCCGTCACTGGCCGCGGCCCCTTCGGCGAAGGCTCACGTCCCGAACTGGCCTACCGGCTCGTCTACCGCCAGCCGAGCCTGGACCTGGTCCCGCCCAAGCTTCGGCCACTGGTCGAGCAGTGCCTGGTCAAAGACCCGGACCAGCGACCCACCGCCGAGGAACTGCTGGCCGAGGTGGGGACCCTGCAGGCCACGACGGGCTGGCTGCCTGACCTGGCTCTCGGCGCGCTGGCCGGATGCCACGCGCCGGCCTTGACCCCTCCGCCCGCGCCCCCGGCGGCGATGCCCGCGGCCGGCCGCGCCCTCCCCGTCTCCTCCGGCCCGACTCTTCCCGGCCGGCTTCCTCCGGGCCGGGACCGGACCTCGATGCGTCGTCTGTGGCGGCCGCTGGCGGCGGCCGGAGTCGCGGCCGGCGTCCTGGCCGCCTCGGCGGCAGTCAGCTTTGCCCTGGCCGGCGCGGCCAGGCACCCGCCCGCCGCGCAGCCTGATGTCTCCTCCTCGGCGGTGGCCGGCCGGCCGTCATCCGCGCCTGCGGCCCGGTCGGCTTCTCCGTCGGCGTCCCGGTCCTCGAGCCCGGCCGCGATACCCGCTCCCGTGGCCGCCGAAATCACCCCGGCGGTGAATACCGTCACCTCACCCGGCACACGCGCCTCGTCGTCGACGAGCCCGTCCCCGTCCCCGTCCCCGTCTGCGTCCTCGTCCGCGCCGGCTTCGCCCACGGCCTCGGCGTCCCCGAGCCCCACTGCGAGTCCGGCGCCGACCCCGTCACTCCCCGTACCGCAGATAACCAGCGCTGGCACGTACCAGCAGGGCGCATGGGTCTACTTCGACGTCTCTTACATCGATCCGGACCGGGACGCTCAGGGGTTTGGCTTCACCGGCTCTAACGGCCAGCGCTGGGTGGAGGGCCAGTACCCCTTCTCGAGTCCTCATGGCGGGATCGTCGGCCCGGGCAGCATCGCCTACCCGCTCGACCTGCAATGCGGGACCGCCCGGCAGCATACGGCCGAGGTCGAAGCCTGGATCTACGACACGGCGGGAGTCAGCAGCCAGCCCGCGGTGATCAACCTGACCTGCACGCCCTGACGGCGACAGGTCAGGCTCGGGCCCGGGATGCTGGCGGGGGCAGGCCAGGCCGGGGACGCGGACTGGCGCGTCATCAGACACCGCCCGACTTGCGAAAATGTTGATGGATGTTCTGATGGTGCTAGTGTGACAGGGGTGACGTTCGAGTTCGTAGAACGATCCCCTTAATACAGCCTTCGCCCGGGCGCATGTCGAGGGCTGGCCATTATCATTGCCCTGGCTGATATGACATCAAAGAGCGTCATTACTGACGTTGGGGTGGGATTAGCATGGTAAGGGCTTTGCAGCCTGCGGATCCGCGGCTGATCGGTCCTTATCGGCTGGTGGGCCAACTTGGATCGGGCGGCATGGGCCGGGTATTCCTGGCCATGTCTGCGGGCGGCCGCCCGGTCGCGGTGAAGATGATCCGCGCTGAGCTGGCCGCTGATCCTGACTTCCGTAGCCGCTTCAGCCGAGAGGTTGCCGCCGCGCGCAGGGTAAACGGCCTGTTCACCGCCCTGGTCGTGGATGCGGACGTGGATGCCCAGGTTCCCTGGCTGGCCACCGCGTACGTGGCCGGCCCATCGCTGGCTGAGACCGTCAAGGACCACGGGCCGCTATCGGCCAAGTCGGTGCTGGCCCTGGCGGCCGGCCTGGCGGAGGGACTGAGCGCCATCCACTCCGCCGGCGTCGTGCACGGCGACCTCAAGCCGTCCAACGTGCTGCTGGCCGAAGACGGGCCGCGGGTGATTGACTTCGGCATCTCCCATGCCGCTGAGATGGCGCCGCTGACGCATCCCGGCCTGGTCATGGGATCGCCTGGCTTTATGTCACCCGAGCAGGCCCTGGGACAGAAGGTCGGGCCGCTCAGCGACGTTTTCAGCCTAGGCACGGTGCTCGGCTTTGCCGCCACGGGACAGCGGCCGTTCGGCACCGGGACACCCGTCGAACTGCTTGATCGCGTGGTTCACGGCGAACCCAACCTCGACGGGGTACCCGCTGAGGTGCGTCCGCTGATCGAACGATGCATGGCGAAGAAACCAGGCGACCGGCCCACCGCCGCCCACCTGCTCGCTGAGATGGGTGCCGTCCAGGCCACGACCGACTGGCTGCCCGAGTCGATCGTCCGGATGATCCGCCGAGATCTCCCGCCCAGCGGCGAGGAGGACCGCAAGGGAATCACCGGCGTCGGCGGCACACAGACGGTCACGCTGGGGAGCGCGGCGCAAGAGGCCGCGCAAGCCTCCGCCACAGCAGCGCCGGCGGACCATTCCCCGCCCGTTGACCGGGCCCGGACAACAGAGCATGCCCAGGCGGGTGAGCGGGCACAGACCGAGGACCAGGCCCCGCACGGGAACGACCACGCATATACCCAGGACCAGGTGGATAGCGGGGAGGACCCGCAGACCGCCGGCCCTGGACCGGCCGCTGGCCAAGCTCCGGCCGACGCTCCGCCGGAACCGGCTGACCCGGCAGCGCCGGAGGATCAGTTCGAGTCGGATGACCAGTCGTCGACGTCCGGTCCGCAGCAGGCAGGCGAGGGCGACGGCAAGCCGCGTGATCGCCTGGGACGACCGCTGGTGGCGGCGTGCCTCATCGCGGGGCTTCTGGCGACATCGGGCATCGTCGGCGCGGCCCTGGTCGAGCTGACCCGGCACCTGACGGCCTCCTCGCCCGGCACCCCGGGCGCGACCACGGGGCCCTCGCCAAGCTCGGTGGGTACCTCTCCGCCCGCATCCGCGCAGCCTTCCTCTAAGCTCCCGGAAATCACCAATTACTACACGTATCAACAGGGCGAAATGATGTACTTCAACGTCTACTACACCGATCCCGGGAACAATGCGGCGGGCTTCGGATTCGAGGGCGTTGACGGGTCCAAGATGGCCCAACAGGAGCACCCGTTCTCCAGTCCCGCCGAGGGCATTGTCGAGCCCGGTAGCATCATCTATCCGCTTAACCAGGAGTGCGGCACCGCGCAGCATCACTCAAGCGTGCTCCGGGTCTGGATTTACGACACCGCAGGCGTCCGTAGCAATGCGGTGACCGTCCATCTCGTCTGTGCGCCTGACACCGCGTCCGGTCCCTAACGGTCTTCAATTTCGGGGTAACCCGTGGCACGGTCAGGGATGGGCCTGGCGGTAGTGGGACGCGAGCACGTCATCGCCGAAGTCGCCGCGGGGGCGTCGCAGCACGGTGTGCGCATGGTTGCCGTCGTCAGTGGTGTCGTACTCGATCAGCAGATCATCACCCTGCACCCGGTAGTAGTGCCGGGCGCCCGGAGTCAGCGGTCCTTCCCAAGCGAAGTGCAGGTCTGTCCCGGCCACGCGGATCGCTTCACGTGCCGCGAGCTCAGCCGGGAGCCGGTCGAGGTAGAGCGCCACGAGTTGGTCCAGGATGGCTCGCGCACCGGACCCGAGCCGGGCGGCAGGAACGCCGAGCGGCTCGAGTCCCGCCTGCGCCCGAGGGTTCGTGCTGGTGCGGATATCGTCGGGTGCCTGGCTGGCGACCACGGCGGCTGACCGGCCTGCCGGGCCCATCGCGTCGAGCAAGGCGCGCACCAGGTCTTCCTCGGGCGCCAGCGGCCGGGACACCGGGCGCCCGGCGTAGCTGACACAAGCCGGGTTAGCACCGAGGAAGACCGGGGCGGGGGAGACCTCGCCGTCCGCCATGGTCATCGTCACCGAGAGGTGATGCCCCTCGAAACGCCAGGACCACAGCTGATCGTCGGCCGGGTCGCCGAACACGTTCACCCAGTAGTCTGCGCTGTGACGGCCTCGCTGCCACTTTTCCCGCCGGTCGAGCACCTCTTCCAGGGCAATGATGCCCATCGCCTGCGCGTAGGCGTGCTCACTCAAACCGGTGGCCAGCAAGCGGTGGGCGGCCTTCCTGGCGATCCCACTCAGCTCGGCGATGCAGGCGCCCGGGCGGCGCCGCGGCCGGTACTCGAGCCACCGCCGGGCCGCGTCGTCGGCGAAAGGCCGGGCCGCCAGGCTTCGCTGTTCGCCGTCCAGCGCCGCCAGCAGCGCCATCGCGGCTGTGCGCATCTGATCGGGCACAGAATCGGCGGTCATTGTCCTGGTATATCAGGATGCCCGGGCCGCCTCGAGACCTAGCCGGGCCCTGATGGGCTCCTGCCCGGGCGGGGTCATCGTGAAGGTGGTGCCGACGGCGAAGGGGCCTTCGACATCGATCGTGTCGATGCCCTCGTTCCACTGCGGCCACGTCGCCATGTCAGACCAGTGCCGCCACAACGCATCGGGGGCGGCGGTGGTCTCGAGGGGAGGGCCCTGCTCCGCGGGCGGCTGCCGGCGATCGCGGGTAATGTGTCGTCGGCGCGGCAAACGCGGGTGTGGCGATACTGCACGTGGGGGTGGTGATGCGGCGATGGCCGACCCGGACGCTGCCGGCGGTTCTCCTCGTGCTGGGACTGGCCTGCTCAGCGTGCGACACCACCTCGCCCGCAAGCGGCGCCGGCGGCACGCCCTCGTCCACCTCGGGAAAGCCCGTCTCCCGTCCCCCCAGGGTGAGCAAACCGTCACCTCAGCTGGTGCCGCCCTCCTGTCCGGCCGAGGTTTTCTCCCGCCTGACCGAGGCTCAGCGGGTCGGCCAGCTGTTCCTGGTCGGCCTCGCGGGCGACCCGGTCTCCGGGGTAGCCCAGGCGGTCACGGCGTACCACTTCGGCTCACTGCTATCCGCGGGTAACCTCACGGCGGGCGTAGCCGGGCTTCGACAGCTGACTCGCGGCTATCAGGCACTGGCTTCCTCTCGGGGCACCGGGAAGGTTCGTTTCTTCATCGCCGGGAACCAGGAGGGCGGAGAGGTCCAGTCGCTGCAGGGTCCGGGCTTTGCGCCGATGCCGTCGGCTCTGGTCCAGGGCGGCCTGTCCGTCGCCGTCCTTCAGCAGCAGGCCGCGCTCTGGGGTCGTGAACTCCGCTCCGCGGGCTTCAACCTAGACCTCGCTCCCGTCATGGACGTGGTCCCGCCCGGAACCGCGGCCCAGAACCAGCCCATCGGCATGCTCCAGCGTGAGTTCGGCGATAGTCCCGCGACGGTGGCGGCTCACGGCGTGGCGTTTATTCGGGGGATGGTGCAGGCCGGGGTCGCGACCGCCGCGAAGCACTTCCCGGGACTCGGGCGGGTCACGGGCAATACCGATTTCACCGCCGGAGTGGTGGACAGCACGACCGGGCCGCACGACCCTGACCTGCGTTCCTTCCAGGACGCCATCGACGCGGGCGTGCCTTTCGTTCTAGTCGCCCTGGCCACCTACACGCGCATCGACCCGCGGCACCTCGCCGCCTTCTCACCGCAGGTGATGCGCGTGATCTTGCGACAGCAGATGCACTTCAAAGGCGTGGTCGTCTCGGACGACCTAGGCGCGGCGACCGCGGTGGCAGACCTCTCGCCGGGTATACGCGGCATTGACTTTCTCGCCGCAGGCGGGGACCTGATCACCTCTCAGAGCCTTCCCGCTGCGGCGGCGATGGACAGTGCCATCCGCGCGCGCGTGACCGCTGACTCCGCCTTTCGTGCCCTGGTGAACTCGGCTGTCATGCGGGTCCTCAGCGCCAAGCAGGCCTACCACCTGCTGCCATGCCCGCAACGCTGAGCTTCGGGCCCATCGTGGCAGGCAAGGGCCCGGAGCCGATCGCCAGCTCCGGGCCCTTAGCACAGGCCTGGCCTACGACGAGGCCTCGGTGAGGTTGTAGACGGTCTGGCCGCCGACGGTCTCCTTCTTGAAGCTGGCTGCGACCCACTTCGCGATGGCCGAGGATCCCTGTCCGCCACCGAAGCTCTCGCTGCCCTGGCCCACGTAGTAGTGGACCTCATGCTTGGCCACGAGTTCCTTGAACACGGCCAGCGTGGGCCACGGGTCGGTCCCGTTGAACCCGCCGATGGCCATCACCGCGTCGCCGGTCGCCAGCTCGAGCGGTGCCGCACTCTCCGACCCCTCGGTGGCGGCTACCCACTTGTAGCTGGACGCATCCTGTTCGAGCAGTTTCTCCAGGGCGCTGCTGACCGTCGTGTTGCCGCCGAGACCGCCTGCCCCGCCGAGACCGCCTGCCCCGCCGAAGCCGCCTGCCCCGCCCGCGCGGCTAGGCACACCGGTAGCACCAGAGGTCCCGCCCGGCCTCGTTCCGGCCGAACCCGCGGACCCGAAGCCGGCCGCACCGGGGGCCCCGCCGGTTGCCGCCCCCCGTCCGAACTGCCCGGTCCGGCCGCCGGGGAACCCGCCCCTGCCGCCTGGAGCGCCGCCGCCCCTGCCGAACCCCTGAGCCTCCGGGCCCGCGCTCGGGATCGCGCCGGTGTGGGTGGAGTTGACCGTATCGAGCGCGTAGGCGGCCGGCCCGGCGAGCCCCGCGACCATGGCCAGGCCCACCGGCACCAGCACCAGTGCCCGCCGCCGGCGCCGCGATCCCGGCGACCCCGGAGTCCTCGCCAGATACGGAGCCGCGAACACCGCCGCCGCACCGGCCACCCCGGCGATCACGATGACCCAGCGCAGCCAGGGCAGCCAGGTCGGCGTGCGGTCAAGCAGCACGTAGGCCCAGATCGCGGTGGCCACGATAGCCAACGCAGCCGTGATGCGGCCAGCCAGGCTCAGCCTCGCCTGCCACAGGGCCGTCGCGCCGATACCGACCAGGGCGGCGATACCCGGCGCGAGCGCGACCATGTAGTACGGATGGATGATGCCGCTCATGTAGCTGAACACCAGTCCGGTAACGAGCACCCAGCCGCCCCACAGCAGGGCGGCGGCCCTGGTCCTGTCGGTGCGTACCGCCCGCCGGGACACCCAGAGCATCGCCACCAGCGAGATGAGCGCCGCGGGCAGCAGCCAGCTGATCTGTCCGCCGAACTCGGAGTGGAACAGCCGCAGAACCCCCGTGGCGCCGCCGAACGCCGTTCCCCCCGCGCCGCCGCCGCCGATGGACCCGGTCTCGTTGCCGTCAAGACGGCCCAGGCCGTTGTATCCGATCGCGAGCTGCAGGATGTTGTTGTTGGTAGAGCCGCCGAAGTAAGGCCGGTCGGCCGCGGGGGTCAGCTGCGCGGCGAGGATCCACCAGCCCGCCCCGACGATGATGCCGACGCCCATGAGCACCGTCTGCCACAGACGCTTGACGAACCTGGGCGGCCCGGCCCACAGGTAGGCCACCGCGAAGCCCGGTACGACCAGGAACGCCTGCAGCATCTTGGCCAGGAAGGCGAACCCGAGCAGCAGCCCGCCGAACACCAGCCACTTCGTCCGTCCGCTTTCCACCGCGCGCACCAGCGTGTACGCGGCCGCGGTCATGAGCAGCACCAGCAGGGCATCGGGGTTGTTGAACCTGAACATCAGCGCCGCGACGGGGGTGAGCGCGAGCACGAGCCCGGCGATCAGGCCAGCCGGCGAGCCGAACCAGCGCTTGACCGCGGCGTAGATCAGCGCGACCGAAGCCACGCCTTCCAGCGCCTGCGGGACCAGCACGGACCACTGGTTGAAACCGAAGATCCGGGCCGATATCTCCATCACCCACAACGACGCCGGGGTCTTGTCCACGGTGATGAAGCTGGAGGAGTCAAACGAGCCGAAGAAGAAGGCCTTCCAGCTCTTGGTGCCGGCCTGTACCGCGGCCGCGTAGAAGTCATTCGCCCAGCCGTTCCTGGTGACATTCCACAGGTAGAGCACGGCGGTGAGCGCAAGCAGCCCGAACATCGCGGGGCGAGCCCAGGTGGGATCGGTGCCAGGCCCGCGGAGCACGCGCCGGAGCCGGTTTCCGGCCGGCCGCGGGCGGCTTCCTATCGCATGCCGCGTGACTGAGGTGGTCGCGCTCAACTGGTTCTCTCCCCTTGGGTCGTCATGGCTTTTAGCTTGACCGTTGATCCGAATGGCTCCACCGGGCCGCTGGGCGCCGGCTTGTCGTCCGCGCGCCGGGCGTCGCCGGCGTGCTGGTGTCCGCCGAACACCCAGTGCCGGTACAGCAGGAACCTGATCACGGTCGCTACCAGGTTGGCGGCGACAAGGACCGAGATCTCGGTTCCGCGACCGGGCTGGGTTGCGCCCGAATTCAGGGCGGCCAGCGCACCGGCGGTCAGCGCGAGTCCGATGCCGAAGGCGATCAGGCCTTTGCCCTGGTGCCTGGCGGCGTTGGTACGCCCGCTGATGCCGAACGTCACCCGCCGGTTGACCGCCGTATTCGCCACCGCGGTGACCAGCAAGCTGATCACGTTGGCGGCCTGGGCCGACATGACCCCGCGGAGCATCAGGAACAGCAGCACGTAAGCGATGGTGCTGGCCACCCCGATGACCGCGAACCGCGCGACCTGCAGCGGAAGCGCCTGGGAGGCGGCCGGGCGTGCCACGGAGGGGGAGGCACCGCGCAGCCGGGGCACCTGGATGGTGCCGCGGGCGAAACCGACGCCGAGCCGGGCCATGCCGCGCAGGTCGCCCAGGGCGGTGGCCATGATGTCGACCCGGGAGTCGAGATCGTCGATCCAGTCCACCGGGACCTCGTGGATCCGCAGACCGGCTCGCTCGGCCAGCACGAGCAGTTCGGTATCGAAAAACCATCCGGTGTCCTGGGTGAGCGGCAGCAGCGCTCGCGCCTGATCGCGCCTGATCGCCTTGAAGCCGCACTGCGCGTCCGAGAAACGCGCTCCCATGCAGGCGCGCAGGAGCATGTTGTAGCTGCGCGAGATCAGCTCGCGCTTGGGGCCCCGGACGACTCGGGACCCGCGGGCCAGCCGGGAACCGATGGCCAGATCACTGTGTCCGGATAGCAGCGGTGCCACCAGCGGCATCAGCGCATTGAGTGCTGTCGACAAATCGACATCCATGTAGGCGAGCACGTCGGCGTCGCTTTCCGACCAGATGGCGCGCAGGGCCCGGCCGCGGCCTGGCAGTTCCACGTGCACGGCCCGCACCTCGGCCAGCTCGCGGGCCAGTGCGGCGGCGATCGCCCAGGTGGCGTCGGTGCTGCCGTTGTCCGCGATGGTAACCCGGGCGGTGAACGGGAAGCTCTCGCGCAGATAGGTGACCAGGCGCCGGATACTCGGGGCGAGGTCGCGCTCTTCGTTGCGGACCGGCACCACCACGTCGACCTGCGGAACTGTCATGATCCTCAGGATCGGCGAAGATACTCCGTGCACCCTGAGGCAATGTTATGCGCGCGCTATGAACGAAATCCGGCGCCGGCCACGGTCACCCGGACTGCTCGCGGGTGCACCACCAGGTGGAACGGCCGCCGACCGTGCCGTGCCTCATCTCGGCGCCGCAACGCGGGCACGTTCCTCCCGGGCGGCGTGCGGCGATGACGTCACCGGTGTGCACCCCGCCTTTGGCGATGGCGGACTTCAGGGCGGCCTGCAGAGCGCGGTAGAGACGGTCAGCATCCCTGCGCTCCAAGGTGTCGGTGCGGGCGGCAGGCGAAACCTTATCGTCTTGCCGCGGCGATGGGCGGCGGTGAGCGTCCGTCCGGTCAGCGCGGCACGCAGCTCGCCGGGAAAGTGCGGCCGGCATACGAACGCGTCGGCGTCGTCCACACCGACGATGAGGCGGTTCAGGGCTTCGCCGGCGATCAGGCTGCGGGCGGTTTCGACCTCGGGAAGTTCTGGCACCTCACCGTTCTACTCCCCGGCCCCAGGCCTCTGAGATGATCTTCCCGTGAGCAGCGAGACGAATCAGGACCTCCGGCGCCCGGTTACGCTGAGCCGCCCGCTGGAGCTCGTGTCATGATCGGCCAGCACCGTGACGGAGACGTCGCCGTCATCGAGATCAACCGCCATGAACGTCGCAACGCCCTGGACGCGGCGCACTGCGACGGCCTGGCGGCGGCGGTCCGCGAGCAGGCCGCCGGAGGGGCGCGCGCCCTGGTCATCACCGGGGCCGGCTCCAGCTTCTGCTCCGGCGCCGACCTGGGGGGCGTCTACGGCGAGACGTTCCGCGACGCGCTGTACGCGATGCTCGCCGCTATCACCGGGACCCGCGTGCCGGTGATAGCGGCCGTCAACGGTCCCGCCATCGGCGCGGGCGCGCAAGTGGCGCTGGCCTGTGACCTGCGGGTGGCCGCTCCGGCCGCGGCGTTCGCGATTCCCACCGCGCGCCTCGGCCTCGCGGTGGACCCGTGGACCATCCGGCGGCTGGCCGCGGTGGCCGGCGGCGGCACCGCCCAGGCCGTTCTGATCGGATGTGACACGCTGGACGCCGCGGCCGCGCTGCGCTGCGGGCTGGCCAGCAGGCTCGGCGACCTGGCCGCCGCGCTGGCCTGGGCTCGTGAGCTGACGACCCTGGCCCCGCTCACCCTGGCCTACTCCAAGCAGGTGCTGAACACCTCACCCGGGCTGGAACATGCGGCGGACAGCGAGCTGCTCAAGGCCTACGAGGCGTGCTGGGCCAGCGATGACCGCGCGGAAGGCCAGCGCGCCCGCGCCGGCCAGCGGCCGCCGCGGTTCCAGGGCCGGTGAGGCGGCCAGCCAGCACCCTGCGGGCCAGCTTCGGCGGCTTCATCGGTCCGAACGGACGAAGGTGCTCGTCCCGGGCTAGTTCCCGCCCGGCGGCAGCACGGCCGCGAACCGTTCCTCGGCCCGGTCAAGCTGGGTCGCGATGTGCTGCTTGGCCTCGGTGCCGAGCGGGGTGTCGGGGAGGCTGATGACCTCCCGCAGGATCGGGACCAGCGGGGCGTACTTCCCGGCCAGCTTGGCTAGCCGCGGGCCGCTGGTGTGGATGAGGCCGACGCCGTTGTCTGTGAAGTCAGAGGCCTTGATGACCCGCGCCCACGGGTCGCGCCGCAGGCTGACGGCGACGTGCTCCCGGTACTGCTCGTTCGCGTCGCGGTCGGGCGCGTACGGCGGGTTGGTCACCGCGCCGACCAGTTCGGCGACCCGCGGCCCGAATTCCCCGGCCAGCACCGCCAGCGCGGCTGCCTGGTCAGCGTGGTCGCCGGCCAGCTCGGCGGCATGGTCCTCCACCGCGTCGTGCAGCAAGGCGGCGCAGATGACGTCGGTGTCGTGCACGCCGTAGTGGGACATGATCCGGATGGCCACCCGGAGGAGATGGTTGAGGTACGGTTCGCGTTCGCGCCGGTCGGCCGCGT
The DNA here is from genome assembly GCA_050010815.1 of Streptosporangiaceae bacterium. Lineage (GTDB taxonomy): Bacteria > Actinomycetota > Actinomycetes > Streptosporangiales > Streptosporangiaceae > Palsa-504. The sequence continues at coordinate 11,166 of JBEKKH010000161.1, forward strand.
GCAACCGGGCGGCCAGGTCCAGGGCCTGGTTCAGGCGCCGCTTGTCCTGCTCGGGGAACGACGAGATCTCCATCGCGAACCGCTCCCGCAGTCCCTGCTCGCCGTATGTTGAGGTAATCGCGTGCAGCGGCATCGTCGCCACAAGCCGTCGCTCACCGGTGTCCATGCCCTAGAACTAGCACACCGGACCGGCCAGGCCGGAAATGCCGCCGTAATGACCGCTGGCCACACTGGAGTACCACGAGTTGAGGGGAGGCGGCGGGACGTGCTGGCGATTGACGGTTGCTACATCGCGACGGTAGATCCGGTGGCGACGGAGTACCCCGCGGGCTACCTGGTCATGGAGACCGACCGGATCGTCGCGGTCGGGCCGGGGCCGGTGCCGCCTCAGTACGCGAGCGCGGAGCGGATTGACGGCTCGGGCCTGCTGGCCACCCCCGGCCTGGTGAATACCCATCATCACCTGTACCAGTGGATCACCCGCGGGTACGCGGCCGACGACACCCTGTTCGGCTGGCTGACCACGCTCTACCCGGTCTGGGCCGGGCTTGACGCCGATCTCGTGCGCGCCTCGGCCGCCGCGAACCTGGGCTGGCTGGCACTGTCCGGCTGCAGCACCACCACCGATCACCATTATCTTTTCCCGGCCGGGCGCGGCGACCTGCTCGAAGCCGGGATCCTGGCCGCGCGCCAGATCGGGCTGCGGTTTCACCCCGGCCGCGGGTCGATGAACCTGGGGCAGTCATCGGGCGGCCTGCCGCCCGACTCGGTGGTGGAGAAGCACGACGACATCCTCGCCGCCACCGCCGCCGCGATCGACCGCTGGCATGACCCGTCACCTGGCGCGATGACCAGGATCGCGGTCGCGCCGTGCTCGCCCTTCTCGGTCACCGCCGAGCTGATGCGCGACAGCGCCGAGCTGGCCAGGCAGGCGGGGGTGCGGATGCACACGCACCTCGCGGAAACCCTCGACGAGGAAGAATTCTGCCTGCAGACCTACGGGCGGACGCCGGCCCAGTACGCCGATGATCTCGGCTGGCTCGGTCCGGACGTGTGGCTGGCCCACTGCGTCCACCTGTCCGATGAGGCGGTCAGCCGGTTCGCGGCCACCGGCACCGGCGTGGCCCACTGCCCGACGTCCAACGGCCGCCTCGGCTCAGGTATCGCTCGGGTCCGGGATCTGCTGGCGGCCGGCGTGCCCGTCGGCCTCGGCGTCGACGGTGCGGCCTCCAATGAGTCGGGCCGGATGGTCGATGAGCTGCACCAGGCGCTGCTGGCCGCCCGGTTCAGGAACGGACCGCTGGCGCTGTCCGCCCGGGAATCGCTGCGCCTGGCGACCATAAGCGGTGCGCGCTGCCTGGGCCGCGACGATGAACTCGGCTCACTGGCGGCAGGCAAGCTGGCCGACGTCGCCCTGTGGCAGGTCGGCGGCCTGGCCGGCGCCGGCATTGCCGATCCGCTGTGCACGCTGGTCTTCGGCGCTCCGGCCCTGGACCGGCTGTGGGTGCACGGCCGCCCGGTGGTGAGCGACGGCCAGCTGGTGAACGCGGATGCCGGTGAGCTGGCCGCCGCGGCGGCCGCCGCCAGCGCGCGGATCGGCGGGCTGGCCAGGACGGGAGGCTGACCGTGGACCTACCCGGCATCACCGAGGTCGTGGACGCGAGACTGGGGGCCTGGCGACCGGGTGATGCCTGGCTGGCGGGCGGCACCTGGCTGTTCTCCGAGCCGCAGCCGGACCTGTCCCGGCTGCTTGACCTGCGTGCCTTCGGCTGGCCGCCGCTGCGGGTGAGCCGGGACGGGCTGGAGATCGGCGCCACCTGCACGCTGGCCGAACTGGCCCGGATGCGGGCCCCGCAGTGGCGGGCCGCCCCGCTGATCGGCCAGTGCTGCGCCGCGCTGCTCGGCTCGTTCAAGGTATGGAACGCCGCCACCGTGGGCGGGAACCTCTGCCTGGCCTTGCCGGCCGGCCCGATGATCTCGCTCAC
>JBEKKH010000162.1:0-13126 GCA_050010815.1 Streptosporangiaceae bacterium
ATGAACCTGACGCGGCGGCTGGCCACCGGCCGCGGCAGGCTATCGCTGCGGTCCCGGCTGCTGGCCGGGCTCATCACCGTCACCGCCCTGTTCCTCATCGTCATGGGCGTGGTCACCACCGTCGTGCTGGGGAACTCCGAGCAGGACCAGTTCAACAACGACCTGAGGCTAACCGTCCGCATCAAGCTGACCGAGGTCGCCAACCTCACCGGCGGCTATGCGGTGGCCTATATCAACATCCCGACTCGTCAGGTGGGCGTGCTTTCCTCGCCGTCGGCCGCCTCGTCGGAACTGCGTACCCTGCTCAGTAACCTGCTGGCCAGCGGGCAGGCGAGGACGTACTTCAGTGCGGGCCAGAATCCTTCTGGCACGCTCTTCCCCGTCTCCGAGCCGGGCGACCCGGCCCTGACCGCGATCTGGCGGGTGGTCACCAGGCCAGAGGCGGCGCACAGCGGCGGCCTGATGCCATCCGGTCAGAGCGTTCTGCTGATCGCGCGCCCGGACAGCGCGGTGGGCAGCGAGGTGCGCGGGCTGGTGCTGGCGGAGCTGATTACCGGCGCGGTGCTGCTCACGCTGCTCGGGGTGGGCGGCCGCTGGCTGATCAGCCGTGGCCTGGCGCCACTTGACCGGATGGCGAGCACCGCCGACGTGATCACCAGCCGGGGCGATCTGACCGCCCGGATGCCCGATCCCGGTGACCACGCCGAGGCGGGACGCCTGGCCGCGGCCATCAACACCATGCTGGACCGGATCCAGCAGGCGTTCGGAGCCAGGTACGAGTCCGAGCAGAAGGTGCGGCAGTTCGCTGCGGATGCCTCGCACGAGCTGCGCACGCCGCTGACCACCATCCGCGGTTACGCCGAGCTTTACCGGCAGGGCGCGCTGGGCCCCGACCGGCTGCCGAACGCCATGCGCCGGATCGAGCAGGAAGCCGACCGCATGTCCAGCCTGGTCGCCGAGCTGCTCGAGCTGGCCCGGCTGGACCGCAACTCCTCTCTTGACCTGACCGAGACCGACCTGTCCGCGCTGGTCCAGGACGCCGTCGCCGACGCCCAGGCGGTGGAGCCGAGACGACCGGTCCGCGCCAGGACACCGAACAGCCTGGTGGTGGTGGCCGATGAGCCGCGGATCAGGCAGGTGCTGGCCAACCTGCTCGGCAACGTCCGCGAGCACACCAGCGCGGACACCCCGGTGGCGGTCCGGCTGGCCCCGGCCGGGCAGGGCGCGCTGCTCGAGGTGACCGACGCGGGCCAGGGCATGGACGCCGAGGCGGCCGCGCGCGCGTTTGACCGCTTCTACCGGGGCGGCCACGACGGCAACGGCGGCCACGGCAGCGGCCTGGGCCTGTCCATCGTGCAGGCGATCGCCGCCGCCCACGGCGGTCACGCCATGCTCAAGTCGACGGCTGGCGTCGGGACAAGCGTGCAGGTGTGGATCCCGTTCCATCCCCCAGCCCGGGACGCGGCCCAGGACGCGGAATCGGGCCAGCCCCGGGACGCGAGCCACAACTAACCTGCGACTGGTTATCAGCAAACCCGGCCGCGAGCTGACGTCTCAACTACGGTGAGGGGCATGGAGGACCGCGAAATTGTCGCGGCCATCGTGGCGGGCGACCTGGCCGCCCTCGGCGATGCCTATGACCAATACGCGGAGTCCCTTTACGGTTACTGCCGCTGGGTCCTGAACAAGCCGGATGACGCGGCCGATGCCGTCCAGGACACGTTCGTCATCACCGCGGGCATGCTCGGTGGCCTGCGGGACTCGCGCAAGCTGCGCCCCTGGCTGTACGCGGTGGCTCGCAACGAATGCCGCCGCCGGCGACACGGGTCGCAACTGCGACTCGATGCGGCGGCTGACCTCGCCGGCCCAGCTGCCGACGTGCACGACAGCGCCGACCGCGCCGAGCTGCGCCGGCTCGTCCAGGCCGCCCTGGCCGGGCTGAATCCGGCTGAGCAGGAGGTCCTCGAGCTCAGCCTGCGGCATGACCTGCACGGCGCCGATCTCGCGGCGGTGCTCGGCGTCTCCAGGAATCAGGCGCACGCCCTGTTTTCCCGCGCCCGCGGTCAGCTGGAAAAGGCGCTCGGCGTCCTGCTCGTCGCCCGCACCGGGCGGCGCGGCTGCGGCCCGCTCGACCGGCTGCTCGCCGACTCCGGCGGCCGGCTGACCGCCCATACGCGGAAGGAGGTCAGCCGCCACATCGACCAGTGCGAGAGCTGTGCCGACCGCCGGCGCGGCGTGCTGCGCCCGGCCGCGTTGTTCGGCATGACGCCGCTGGTCGCGCTCCCGCGCTGGTTGCGCAGGGAGGTGCTCGGGCTGTGCGCCGACGACAGCGACGTGACGCTGGCGTACCGGCACGAGGTGATGCTGCGGGCGGGACCGCTGCGCCCCAACGGCTTCCCGCAGGCGATCAGGGGGCCACGGCGGATGGTGGCCCTGGCGCGGGTCGCGGCGGCGGCCGGAATCGTCATCGCCCTCGCCTCGGCCGGGATCATCAGTGCTCTGGCGCTCGGCGGTGCACACGCCCCGCACCCGCTGGCCGGGGCCCGGCCCAGCGCAGGATCGGCGACGGCCGGCGCGGCAGAAACCACGGGCGCCGCCGCGAGCGACGTGACGCCGCCCGCCGCGTCGCCGTCCCCCAGCCCGCCCGAGGCCGTGGAGCAGGCACCTGCGACCGTTCCGTCCGTGTCGGCAAAGCCGTCACCGTCGCGGTCGGCCAGCAGCTCGGCATCTCCCCAGCCGAAGCCGACGCCGTCGCCGAGCTCACCGACACCCGGACCGACACCAACCCCTACCCCCACTCCAAGCTCTACGGGGACTCCGCTGCCCACGCCCACACCCACACCGTCGTTTTCGTTCTAACGGCCGCCGTAACCGACATGTTGATCTCTTTCCGCTATCTGGTTATTCGTTCCGACTGAGCCGAAGGCCAGACCCCACTACCGTTGACGCATGCCAGACGGAGCGGTGGTCGCGGCCATCGTCGCAGGTGACCCGGACGGGTTCGCCGAAGCGTACGACCGGTACGCCGCCGCCCTTTACACCTATTGCACCGTCATGCTGCCCAGTGCCGACGATGCGGCCGGAGCCGTGCGGGACACCTTCCTCATCGCCGCCGCCAAGCTCGAAGGACTGCGCGACCCCGGCAAGCTTGGGCCTTGGCTGCATGCGGTAGCGCGCAACGAATGCCTGCGCAGGCGCGGCACCGCGGGCGTCACCTCGCGACCGCCGAATGCCCCGGGCGACGGCGGCCAGCCCACGGTCGAGCCCCCCGCCGCGCTGCGCGGGGAGGTGCTGCGGGCTTGCACCGACAACACGCCCGCCGGCCGCGCGACTCGGGCCAGCGTCGCGCATCACGCGGGGCCGTTCGGCCCGGCGGGCTTCCCGAAGGCGATCGGCGCGCCCGCGCCGCAGTGGTGGAGCCGGATCAGGCGCCATCCGCGCGCCGCGGTCGCGGTGGCGACACTGGCGGCGGCGGCGATAGGGGGCGCCGTGGTCGCGATGCTGGCCCTCGGGAGCCCGCACGGTGCCCAGGCCTCCACCGTCGCGGGCGGCGTCCCGGGAGGCTCACCGGGGGCTGGACCTGGGGCTTCGGATAGACCGCAGGCATCACCGGGTCCGGGCCGGCCGACGCCTTCTGTCACCGCGCTGGACAGAACCAGCCCGGGCTCCCCGCCGAGCGGGGGGACGGCCGAGCCCTCGGCTACGCCGTCCCGGACGTCCCCGTCGCCGTCCCGGACGTCCCCGTCCCCGTCCCCATCCGGGACGTCCCCGTCACCGTCCGCCTCCCCATCGGAGTCTGCGTCATCGCCGCCGGTGCCTGGCGTCCTGCGCGCGACCCCGGACAAGCTGGTGCTCACGTCCACCAAGGGTAAGGCGGTCAGCGGGACCTTCCTCTTGTCCGCGGTGGACGGCCCGGTCAGCGACTACGTGATCAAGATCCCGGCCGTCGCGGCCAGCGAGGTGCGGGTGTCCCCGACCGAGGGATCCCTCGGGGACGGCGGCTGGGTGGCGGTTACCGTCACCGTGACCAGCAAGGTCGCGGTCGACACCCGTCTCACCATAGAGCCGGGCAACCTCGCCGTCACCGTGCTCTTCAGCGTCAAGGCCTGACCGGCTAGGGGCGCCAGTCTAGTGATCCTTGCTTAGGGGAGGCCCAGAAACTCGTCTAGCTCGGCGCGGGCGGGCGATACGGCTGCTCCGGAACGCGTGACGGTGAGAGCGGCGGCGGCGTTGGCCCGGCGAGCCGCGTCGGTGGGGGTCAGCCCGTCGGCCAAGGCCGCCAGGAACACCCCGGAGTGGGCGTCCCCGGCACCGGTCGTGTCGACCGCCGTGACCGCGGGCGCCGGGATGTGGCTGAGGGACACAGCCCCGTCGCTCCCCCGGGCCGTGCGCCGGGCCAGCACGCAGCCGTCCCGGCCGGCCCGGACGATCACGCCGGCGTGGCCGGTTCGCCGGGCTAGGCGGCGGGCCGCCTCGGCCGGGTCGCTGACCCCGGTGAGCAGGAGACCTTCACGCTGGTTGCAGCTCCACCAGTCGCACCGGGCCAGCACCGGGTCCAGGACCGGCGCGGGGATGTCCGCCGCCAGCGGGCCGGGGTCCACGAACAACAGGACCTCGGGTGGCAGGGCAGCGGCCCAGGCGCCGAGGATCGCGCCCGACCCGGGCGGAACCAGGCCGTAGCCCGACACGTATACGGCGTCTCCCGGGCCCAGGAGAACCAGGTCCCAGGCGCCCGCCTGGCGCAGCGACTCGGCTCCCAGGTGGGTGATGAACGTCCGCTCGCCGTCGGCCTCGACCAGGGCTACGTCGAAACCCGTGTCCGCGTCCGGGTCTGGCCTGCGGAGCACGCGGACGCCCTCCGCGGCCAGAGCCGCCCGAACCTTCTCCCCCCACGGCCCGGTGCCGTGGCCGCCGGCATAGACGACGGGCAGGCCCTGCCGGACGGCGGCGGCCATGACGTTGAACCCGCCGCCGACCGCAATGGCGGCGGAGGGCGCGAGCATGTCGCCGCCGCGCTCGGGCAGCGCGGGCACCCACATCAGCAGGTCGACGACGGCCTCGCCGGCGAAAAGCAGGCGGGTCAGGGGCGGCCGGGTCACGCCGCCTGTCATGGCGAGGGTCGGGGGGCCGGCCGGGCGACCTGCTGCGAGCGCAGGGCGTACAGGTCATCGGCGAGGGCGGGTAGGTCGAGGCCCTGGGCGTCGATGACGGCGATCGCCTCGGGCGGGAAGGCGGTGACGCCGCCGCAGGCACCGGCGATGGCCCCGGCCATCGCGGCGATCGTGTCGCAGTCGCCGCCGAGGGAGGCCGCCAGCAGGCAGGCCTGCCACGGATCATCCGGCACCGCGGCGAGCACCGCGAAGGCGGCGGGCACCGACTCCTGGGTGGCCAGGCTGGTGCCGACCAGCGTGTAGATCAGGTCGGCGGCCTGGTGTTCCGGGCGGCCTGCGACCAGGCCGGTGGCCCATTCGATGCGGGCGGCGACATCGGCGCCCGCCACCCAGTGGCCGCGATCCGCCGCGATCCGCGCCGCCTCGATGGCCAGCGCCGTGGCCGCGGCGATCCCGGCACCGGCGACACCCGCGCTCACCGCGGCGGCCACCGCGGCGGCGCCGGCCAGCGCGATGCCCGTGTTGTGCGTGACGCGGCTGACCGCGACGACGTGATCGACCAGGGTGGTCAGGTCACCGGAGCGGGGGGTGCCGGAGTGGAGGCCGACGGGGACCGCGATGCCGACCGGGGCGATGCGCATGGCGGCGCCGTTGGTGTCACCGGTGGCGCCTGCGTCCTGCGGCGGCGTGCCCGCCAGGACGGCGGCGACGGCGCGCTTGGTGGAGGGGCCGAGGAGGTCGAGGGAGCCGCGCTCGGCCATGTCGTGCTCCCAGCGGACCAGGGCCTGGGCCAGCTCGCGGGGATCGACCGTGCCGCCGCCGCGAATCAGCAGCCGGGCGAGCAGGACGGCCTGCTCGGAATCATCGGTGACGGCTCCGGCGGGCATCCCCGCCGCGATCGGGTGACCGGGCGGAGCGGGTTCGAAACCGTGCAGCCGCCCGCCCCAGCGCCTAACGATCTCAGCCCGGGAAAGCATTTGAGTCGGCATGCCCAGCGCGTCGCCGATGGCGAGACCGTACAGCGCCCCGTGGGCTCTCATGATCACGAAGAGTTGCCCGTCTGCGCAGACTGTGAAGTCTTCGTGATCATGGCTAGAGCACCTGCTGGCCGTACATCTCGCCTAGGGGGTCGGCCAGGAGCTCTAGGCGGGCGTTGTCGGGGTCGCGGAAGTAGAGGGAGACTCCGCTTTCTTCCTGGTAATCGATGCCGGCCGCGTCCAGGTTGGCACGCAGCGCGGCCCACTTCTCCGGCGACACCGAGATCGCAAGGTGATGCAGGCCGCCCAGGACCTCGGCGTAGGGGCCCAGGTCCAAGCCAGGGAAGTCGAAGAACGCCAGCAGGTTGCCGTGGCCAACGTCGAAGAAGAAGTGATTGGACCCGGCGTAGTCGCGGTTCTCGATGATCTCGGTCAGCGGGAACTCCAGGACCCCCTGGTAGAAGCGGATCGTCCGCTCCACGTCCGAGCTGAGCAGCGCGGTGTGATGGATCCCGCGAGCGCTGCTCGGCGGCCGGTCAGCCCGGACGTATTCGGCGTGCAGCCGGGCACGCTCGGCCTCGACAGCGGCGAGATCGACAGGCATGATGCCTCCTTCGTCCGGGTCCGGTTAGGGCACCCGCAGTTCGACGCTGATGTTGCCGCGGGTGGCGCGCGAATACGGGCACACCTGATGCGCCGCCTCCGCGAGCTCGCGGGTCTTTTCCCGGTCCAGCCCGGGGATATGGATCACCAGCGTGGCGACCAGTCCGTAGGCTTCGCCCTCGGGCCCGATCCCCACCTCGGCGGTCACGGTCGACTGGCCAGGATCGACTCCGGCCCGGCGCGCCACGACCCGCAGCGCGCTGTGGAAGCAGGCCGAGTAGCCGGCCGCGAACAGCTGCTCGGGGTTGGTGCCTGCGCCGCTGCCGCCCATTTCCGCAGGCAGCGCCAGGTCGAGGTCGAGGCGGTGGTCAGAGGAGACGACGTGGCCGCTGCGGCCGTCCCCTGAGGACGTGGCGGCGGCGGTATAGAGGACCGTGTCGGGCATGGGGAAACCCTATCCACCGTGAGACAGCGAAGCGACCACCGACGGCAGACCAGGGGCGGGACCGCCGGAGATCAGCCGGCTCAGCGCGGCCGTATCGAGGTAGCCGGACACCATGTCGCCGAGCGCGTCGAGCCGCGCCTCGCGCACCGCGGCGAAATCGGTGCCGGGTGCGGGGGTGAAATCACGCCCGGCCAGCGCCGCCACCTCGGTCAGGAACGCGCGCCTGAAGTCGTTGTTCTCCAGCGCGCCGTGCCAGCTTGTCCCCCACACCGCGCCACGGCGGCAGCCGTCGAGGAACGGTTCGGACCCGTAGCCCGCCGGGTCGGTGATCTCGGCGAGGCCGTGATGGATCTCGTACCCGGCCACCGGTGCACCGAACGCGTGGCCGTGCGGGCGGCCGAGCACCTTCTCCGGCCCGAACACCACCCGCACCGGCAGCAGACCGAGTCCGTCGACGGTCCCCCGGCCCGATTCCACCCGGTCATCGATCTGCCCGGCCAGCATCTGGTACCCGCCGCAGATGCCGAGCACCGGACGTCCGGCCCGGGCCCGTTCGGTCACCGCGTCCGCCAGCCCGCGCTCCCGCAGCCAGCTCAGGTCGGCGACGGTGGCCCGCGACCCGGGCAGCACCACCAGGTCGGCGTCGGCCAGGTCGGCCGGGTGCACCGCGAACCGCACTGCGACGCCGGGCTCGGCGGCCAGCGCGTCCACGTCGGTGAAGTTGCTGATCCGCGGCAGCTTCACCACCGCGACCCGGAGAAATTCCTGGGGACCGAACGAACCTGGCTGCGTGCCCGGCTCAGCCGTCAGCGACAGGGAGTCCTCCGCGTCCAGCCACAGGCCCTCGCGCCAGGGCAGCACCCCGTACACCGGCCGGGCGGTGAGCCGGGTGAGCATGGTCAGGCCGCTGGCCAGCAATTCGGGCGCGCCGCGGAACTTGTTGATCACGAAGCCCGAGATGAGCGACTGGTCCTGCGGCGAAAGCAGCGCCAGCGTCCCGTACATGGCGGCGAACACGCCGCCGCGGTCGATGTCCCCGACCACGATGACCGGAAGGTCCGCCGCCCGGGCCAGGCCCATGTTGGCGATGTCGGTGTCCCGCAGGTTGATCTCGGCGGGGCTGCCCGCTCCCTCGCAGATGACCACGTCGTAGAGGTCGCGCAACCGGGCCAGGCTGTCCAGCGCGACTTGTTTCAGCCGGGGCGCATGCGACCGGTATCCCATCGCATCGGCCTCGGTCTCGGGGTGGCCGAGCACCACCACCTGGCTGCGCCGGTCGCTGCCCGGCTTGAGCAGCACCGGGTTCATGTCCGCGACCGGCTCGACGCCGGCCGCGGCCGCCTGCATGACCTGGGCGCGCCCGATCTCCGCGCCGTCGGCGGTCACGAAGGAGTTCAGCGACATGTTCTGCGCCTTGAACGGGGCCACCTTCACGCCCTGCCGCGCCAGCCACCGGCACAGGCCCGCGACCAGCACGCTCTTGCCCGCGTCCGATCCTGTCCCCGCGACCAGCAGCGTTCCCCTCATGGAGGCAGGCTACGCCGGGAGCCTGCCCGGCTCAGTCGCGGGTGACCTGGTAGATGCCGTAGATCACGCCGGGGATGTGCCCGAGCAGCTGGAGGAGGAAGGCCTACAGCACCTTGATGCTCAGCCCGTCATGGATCAGTACCGCGATGAACGGGAAGAAAAAGCACAAAATGATCAGAAACAGCCTGCCCACGGTTCCTCCTCGGAAATGGTCCCCTTGCCTTTAGATACCGCGCTTGGGCGGGATTATCCGTCCGTCACCCGTCAGGGCGACCAGTACGGCCAGGGCCGTGGCGGCCGCGGTGACCGCCCGGGACAGGACGATCGCGCGACGGATGTCCGCGGCCTCAGGGGCCCGCCCCTCCCCCAGCTCATGCCGGGTCTCGGCGACGCCACCGTAGACGTTCGTCCCGCCCAGCCGGATGCCGAGCGCAGCGGCGAAGGCGGCCTCGCACCGGCCCGCGTTCGGGCTGGGGTGGCGGCCGCCGTCGCGGCGGACGATGCGCAGCACCGCGACGGGTTTGCCGCCGCGGGCCAGCGGCGCGCAGGCCGCGGTCAGCGCGGCGGTGACCCGGGCCGGCAGCCAGTTGGCCACATCGTCCAGCCGGGCGCAAGCCCAGCCGAACCGCAGGTACCGGGTCGAGCGGTGGCCCACCATCGCGTCGAGCGTGTTCACCGCCCGGTAAGCGGCCAGGCCGGGCAGGCCGGCCAGCGCGCCCCACAGCAGCGGCGCCACCACGGCGTCTGAGGTGTTCTCTGCGACCGACTCGACCACCGCCCGGGCGATCTCACCGGCGTCCAGGCCCGACGGATCGCGGCCGCACAGGCTGGGCAGGATCGCCCGGGCGGCGCGCAGGTCGTGGCGGGCCAGTGCCAGGCGGGTCCGTTCGGCCTCATGGTGGAGAGAACGGGCACCGGTGACCGCCCAGACCATGGACGCGACCGCGGCCACCTCGGCCGGCGGCCAGGCCCGCGTGCGGCGGTGCAGGAGCGCGGCGGGGGCGGTGACGGCCAGGATGCAAGCGGCCGCGTGGGCGGCACCGCGGGAGCGGCTGTCGGCGTAGTCACGGGCCTCGAGCGCGGCGGCGAGGCGGCCGAACGCGGCCACCGGGTGACCGCGGCGCGGGTCGCCGAGCAGCGCGTCCAGGGCCACGCCCGCGACCAGGCCGGCCGCGAGCGGCCAGCGGGCGGACCGACGACGCTTGGTGGCTCGGGGCATCAGGCCATTGTGCCCGGTGTCCCGGGTCCCGGGTCCGGGTGCTGGCGATACGGGGCCGGTTTGACTTAGAGCGCGCTTCAGCTCCGAGACTGGGGGCTGAGCTCCTCGGAAGGGAACACTGATGAAATACCGCACGATCGGCACCGACCCGGCGACCAGGCGCGAGGTGAGCGTGCTGAGCCTGGGCGCGATGCTGATGGGCAGCCGGACCGACGAAACGACGTCGTTCGCGATCCTGGACCGGTACGTCGAGGCCGGGGGGACATTCATCGACACCTCGGACAACTACGCGTTCTGGGTCAACGGCACCCAGGGCGGCGAGAGCGAGGAATTGCTCGGCCGCTGGCGCCGCAGCCGCGGCATCGGGGACGAGATCGTCATCGCCACCAAGGTGGGCGCGCGGCCGCTGGCGCCGAGTGCCGGGTTCTTCACCTCGGGCGGGGGGCTGGTGGCGCTGGAGGGGCTAGGGGCCAAGGTGATCCGGGAGTCCGCGGAGCGGAGCATGTCACGGCTGGGGGTTTCCCGGCTGGACCTGATGTACGCGCACATCGCGGATCCCCTGGTTGCTCCGGCCGAGACCGTGGCGGGGTTCGCGGAACTGGTGGCTTCGGGTCTGGTGGGGTTGCTCGGGGTGAGCAACCACTGGGCGTGGCAGGTGGAACGGGCCCGGGCGCTGGCGGGCGCGGCCGGGGCGCCGGGGTATGAGGTGCTGCAGTACCAGCACTCCTACCTGCGACCGCGGGCGGACATGCCCGGGCCCTGGTCGGCGGACGGTGGGGTAGGAGTGGCGAGCGGGGACCTGCTGAGCTACCTGCGCGCGCAGCCCGGACTGACGCTGGTGGCCTACTCGCCGCTGCTGAAGGGGGCTTACGTCCGGGCGGACAAGCCGCTCGGGGCCGAATACGACCACCCGGGCACCGCCGCGCGGCTGGCCGCGCTGCGGTCCGTGGCCGAGCAGACCGGGGCGACGGCTAACCAGGTGGTGCTGGCCTGGCTGATGGGCGCGGACCTGCCGGTGATTCCGCTGGTGGGGACCTCGTCGGTCGCTCAGCTCGACGAGAGCCTGGCGGCGGTGGACCTCGAGCTGACGGCAGAGCAGCGGGCTCTGCTCGACCAGGCGTACTAGCCGTGCCGGAGAGGATGCGTTCGGCGAGCCGCCGGGTGACCGCGGGCTAAGGTAACCTCGGGCCGTTGGGGTATCGCAGCAGAACGCCCGCTCCCAGACGAAGAGCGGGACGCTTCGGGGGACGACACTGCGACCTTCGTGTATCCGTCGCGTGACATTCGCCGGGCACAATTGTTCCGGGCGCCCGTAGCTCAGCCGGACAGAGCAGCTGCCTTCTAAGCAGCGGGTCGCGGGTTCGAATCCTGCCGGGCGCGCCAGCCATCCTGACCTGCGAAAACGCTGGATTGTAGCGGCTTTCGAGGCCACTACAGCGCTCCGACAGCAGCATCCCAGCGCCAGCTGGACTCACCGCTGACCGGGCTGGGCGAGCAGCAGGCGGGTGCCGCGGACCCGCGGAGCGCGGTCATGCCCGCACCGTGGTCATGTCGTTCGGCCCGTTCGTATTCGAGCGGATGACCTACCGGGAGTTGGACGCGGAGAACCTGGACCCGGCCGATGCAGCGCTGAACCTGCCGGCCCGCCGGTACTCCTGGCAGGTCCGGCAGGCCGTACCATCTTCGAGCAGCCCGACGTCGCTGAAATCGAAACAGCCGCGCGAGGCGGCTATCCAACTATCCTGCGTCGTCGACGATAATCTCTACAGCCTTGCATGCCGCCCCGCATAGCATAGCGGCAGGTGGCAGGCGAGCCGACTAATGTCACCATTCGTTTGACCGGGCCACATCAGGATCCCATGGAGCCCATTTACCTCTTAATTAAAATTGTCCCCAAGAGTATCCGACTCTCTCGCTAGCGTAAATCGCGGCCTGACGGCCTCACGCATGGAGGCTGAAATGTCGGCACCGCGATGCATCATGGGCTAGAAGGCCCGGCTATGTAAGGAGAGACGCAATGGCCGACAACAGGATCTGGCTGGATGTCGCTTTCGCGGAAAAGGATGAGGCAAAAGCGCAAGGGGCTCGATGGGACCCGACAGCAAGGCGCTGGTATGCGCCTCGACCGGGCATGACAGCCCTGGACCGCTGGCAGGCACGACCAGAGGTACCCGATCTGCTTCCCGGCGAAGACCGCAACTTCGGTTCCGGCCTGTTCGTTGACCTCGTACCGAGTAGCTGCTGGTTCACCAACGTGCGGCCTTGTGTCGATCAGCGTGACTGGGAACGTCTGCGCCGGATGATCACCAACAGAGCAGACCAACGCTGCGAGGTATGCCGACGGGGCCAGGATCGGGAGGCCCGCCGGTGGTTGGAAGCGCATGAGCGCTGGGCATATGACGATTCCAGCAAGGTTCAGGCGCTACGTCGGCTCATCTGCCTGTGCACCGACTGCCATACCACCACGCACTTTGGCCTGGCACGAATAACTGGAAAGAGTTCCGAAGCATTCAGGCATCTATGCACTGTCACGGAGTGGCCCGCGTCCCAAGCTGACCAGCATATTGATGCAGCGTTTGCGCTCTGGAAAACGCGTTCCACCATAACCTGGGAACTGGACCTCACCATCCTCAGCAAGGTTGGTATTGCCCTTACGAAACCTCCTCCCGCCACTGAACGCGCGGATCTGGCTGGCAAAATTCTCCGCCGCATCTGACGCTGTCAGCGGTGAGCTCGTAACAGCAGGGTGCAGGTCGGTAAAGGTTCGGGACCTTCTCTTTTAGGGGTTGGCTATCGCAAGCGGTGCGCTCTGCCAGTCCGCGGCTGAGGATCTTGTCGACGATGACGTACGGGACATCGACCCTGTTCGCGGTCAAGCGTCGATCGCGGTGACCCCTGGGAGTTCGCCAAAGCGCGCCTTCGCATCGCGACTCAGGATGGTCCGGCCGGTCTCCGCCGCGTGCGCGGCGATGATCAGGTCGTGTGCGCCGCGTGGGGAGCCGGACCGGCGTACATGGGCGAGCAGGCGCCCATGGTGCGCCGCTGTCGCTTGGGTGTAGTCAAGGACATCGAGGGTTGATGCTATGGCCGTGAGCGCCCGGGCGCGTTCGGCTGCCCGGCTGGCCGTATCCGCTAGCTCGATCCCGACACGGTACTCGGCGACCGATACCGAGGCGATGGCCAGCTCGTCGTCATCGAGCGACGAGCGGTCGATGGTTCCGCGTTCGTAGGCGATCAGGACGTT
>JBEKKH010000163.1:0-13035 GCA_050010815.1 Streptosporangiaceae bacterium
CCGCGTGGTCGAAATGCCCGTGACTCAGCACGACGCCCTGCAGGCCGCCGGCGTCGATGCCAAGACGCTCGGCGTTCACCGCCAGCGCGTCCGGCGAGGCGCCGGTGTCGAACAGCAGCGCGGTGCTCGTGTTCCCGCTCCGGACGGTGACCAGGGCGGAAAAGCCGTGCTCGGCGCGCAGGCCCGCGACGGTCTCGCCGCCGGCGAACGGCCAGGCGGCGACCCGCCCGGCGCCCATCGCCGTCCGGGTGACGCCGTCGGCGGGGGCAAGTAGCGCATCGAAGGTGTTGTCGACCATCGTGGTGACCGCGACCTCATCGACGGCGGGCAGCGTCACCGGGTCAACGGCCGGTCCCCCGGCGGCGCGAGGCGCCGACCACGCCGCCCCCGCCGAATGCTCATGGGCATCGCACATGGGCCTGACCGTACCGCCCCGCCACCAGTCGCGCCCGGAGCCAGCTCTTTCAGTACCATCTAAATCCGCCGCGGGAAGGGTGGTTACGGGAGAACCTGGAAGACGCGGTCCGCCGACCACCAGTAAGTTCGGGTGCTCGGGTCATGCTCATCAACTGCTATGTTCGCTGTCCGGCGACCTGTCTGAGGCCCGCGACATCGGTGATGGTGATGTGCCGCTGCCCGGTCCGGATCAGATTGCGGCGCCGCCAGTCGCTGTAAGCGCGGGTCACGGTAGCGCGCGACGCGCCCGCCAGGCTGGCCAGTTCCTCCTGCGTCAACGGCATGACGACGTGGATCTCGCCGTCGTTCGCTTTACCGTGTCGTCCGGCGAGATCAAGCAGCAGCCGGGCGAGCCTCTGCGCGCCGCTGGTCACGGCGCGGATCCGCAGCATCGCGGCCGCATCGCTCCAGCGCTGAGTCATCACGCGCCGGTAGGCGCGGGCGGCGCCCGGATTGGAGTCGAGGAATGAGCTGAACCTGTCATATCCGACGATCAGGGCGTGCACGGCTTCGATGGCCTGCACCGTGGCGGTCCGGTGTCCGGTAGTCTCGCCGGCGATTTCCCCGACGATGTCACCCTGACCGCGCAGCGCCAGCACCACCTCATGGCCGCCTTCCGTCACCGTGAAGATCTTTGCCCAGCCATTCACAAGGACGAATACGTAGGTGGCCGGCTCTCCCTCGACGCATATCGTGGCGCGGCGAGCAAAGGTGCTATCCCGGCCCAGGGCCGACAGGCCCATCCGCTCGGCGGCAGTGAGCAGGCCCCAGAATCCCCCATCAGTCCCTGTCATGCTCACGTTCGTGTCACCTTCGGCAAGCCTTGCGCGTCGGCAGCCGGACATTAGCGACGGCCTGTTCTAACGATGAGCCATTCGCGGGTGGTTGACAAATCCCGACGTGAAATCGCGGCCCGCTTTCCCCAGGATGACGGATCTCACCGGCCAAGGTAGGCAGCAGCCGTCCAAATCATGAAACACGCAGCCGTGGCGTAGGTCCAGGTGTCGGCGCGCTGGATACGGTGTCTGGTTCGACATGCCGCGCCGAGCAAGAGGTGCGCGCGGGTCCAGGTCCATTCTTCTGGGTCGGCGTCCACCAGCGGCAGCGTCAGCCAACGTGCCCGCGGATCAAGCGGAGCTCCGGTCTTCCAGCGCAGCTCGCTGAGCGCGTTGTGCACTGGCCTGCCCGCCAGGGCCAAAAGGGTGGTTGCCGCAAGCCAGCAAAGCAGCAGGACGGCCAGGATAGCGGCGTCGATGACGCCTCCCGCTCCTGGCCGCAGCGCAGGAGCCGAGAATGCAGCCTCGATGGTGACACCGATCGTAATCACGCTCAGAACGCCTGCGCCGACGAGCATGCCTCCGCGCGTGTCGCCGAGCACTCGCGTCATCTCACCGATGACTTCCCGGGCAAGTCCCTCATCCGGCAATACGTGATCAGGGGACGCTTGATCAGCTGGGGTGTGATCATCGTCGGGGTAGTACCCTTCCGCCGGTCCCCACGGCAAGGAATGGCGTTCGGTCAGCTGTGCGGCCATGAGATGTGTCCTCCTGCTCGCGCTAGCACTGTGTTGAGTAGCACTGTGTTGACTAGCACTGTGTTAAGCCAAGCCGGAAAGACGTCCGCGCGCTGTAGCGTGCGAGCCAGCTCCGCCATCTCATATGACGCAAGGAAGCCCGAAACCGGCAGCGGCTAACGGCAGGCGCGCCGTGGCCGCCACACGGCAGTAGCGACACTATGGTCGGCGGTGACCGGTCCCGCCTGCCGCCGGCTGCGGCGCGGGGAGCCGGAGCTCGGCGTAGAGCGCGCGGTGGTCGCTGCCGGTCAGCCGGTGGGCCGATGTGGTGAGGACCGCGCAGCGCCGGTCGATGAGGACGTGGTCGATGGCGAGCAGGGTCGGGCGCCGGCCGGGTTGCGGTCCCCAGGTAAGGGATAGTCCGTGGCCAGCCTGGCTGGCGGCGTCCGCGTAGCCGCGGCGCAGGAGCCTGCGGAAGTGCGCGTGATCGAGGGTGGCGTTGAAGTCTCCGGCGAGAATGCGCGGCCTGTCACCGGGCGCGGGCAGCGCGGCCAGCTGGCTGCGCCACCGGGCCGTGGCGCGTGGGGACCAGGGAGGCTTCGGCGGCACCGTGTGTATGCAGGCCAGTTGCACGAACGGCCCGGATGGAAGGTCGAGCCGGGCGGTGCACCGGGCGGCAGAGGGCGGCGCAGCGAACGGCTCGCCGCGCAGCGGGTAGCGGGCGTAGATGCTGCTTCGCGTGCCGTGCCGCACCGGCTGTGTCACCCGGTGCGGGAGCAGGTCGCCGAGCCCGGCCCGCTGGAGCCTGACTTCCGCCTCGTCCGTGAGCTCCTGCACGAACAGCACGTCCGCGTGCTTACGGCGTACCAGCTCGGCAACCCCCTCAGCCCCGGCCCGCCCGACGAGCAGATTCGCCGTCAGGACCCGCAGCACGGGCCCCGCCGTGGGCGGCTGGCCGCACGGTACCGCGCGCGGGCCCACCGCGGCGGTCAGGGCAGCCCCGGCCAGCGCGGTGGCGGCAGCCGGGCCTGCGTTGCGAAGCAGCAGCGCGCTGGCCCATGCCCCCACGGTTACCTGCGGGGTGAACGACAGCATGGGCACGGTCCACGCTTCGGCGAATTGGAGACGATCAGCGCCCGCCAGCCGGGCAGCCGCCCATCCGGCCAGCGCGCCGGCCAGCATCCACTCCACGCGTCGTGACGGCATTGATGCATGATCGCAGACTGGACCGCCAGCAGGCGCCGAAGCGGAGAAGCACATCAAAGGCATCCCCGCACGGCCGCCATCAAATCCGGCCTCGCCACCCCACCTGACACCCGGCTAAAGTCCCGGTGCTCCCGGCCCGCGAGGGCTATCGCGGGTGGTGGGCCGGGCGCTACATGGCGGGCATGGCGGTGGTGTGCAGCCCGGGGAGGAGCCACGGGAACCAGATGGCCAAGATCCCGGCGGCCACGAGCAGCACGCCGACGGCCTGGCCGAACGGCTTGCCGTAGCGCCAGAGCTTCTCGGCGAAGATCACCACCGCCAGCCCCGCCATGACGGCCAGGTTCATCACCCCGACAGCGACCAGGACGATCATCAGGCCCCAGCAGCACCCGGCGCACGTCGCCCCGTGATGCAAGCCGACCCGCAGGTCACGGCTGCGGCCCTTGAAGCCCAGGTAGTACATCAGGGCGCCGACCGGTGACCGGCACCGGCGCAGGCACCAGTCCTTCCACGAGGTGAGCTGGTAAAGGCCCGCGGCGATGAAGATCGCCACCCCCAGCCACTTCGCCGCCGTCGGGGACGCCGTGAGCAGCCGCCCGGTCCCGACCAGGGCGGCGAAGGCCACGGCCCCGACCACGGCCCAGGCCAGCAGGTAACCGGCCAGGAACGCGGTCATCCGGATAACACGACCGGAGCCGGCCGCGGCCCCGGTGATCAGACGGGTCCACAGCACCGCGACCGGCGCGACCGAGGGCAGCATCATCGCGGCCATCATCACCACCCACAGCCCGAGGAAGGGCAGCAGCGCCAGGCCCATCGTGCCGGGCCCGTTGCCCATGGTCCGCGCCAGCACTACGGTGACCGCCCACGCGACAGCCGCCAGCACCGCGACCGCGATCCACGGCACCGCGAGCTGCCGTGGCGGCAGGGCCTGCACCGGTCCCACACCCGGAGCCGGGCCGGCCTGCTCAGCGATCACCGGGGCCCCGGTCACCCCTCGTACCGGAAATCGGTGATGAAGCTGTTGGTGCCGGTGAAATCGGCGCTCCAGTAACCGTGATAGCTCGCATCCCTGGCCCGCCCCTGCCGGACCGGCTGGGTGACCGCGCCGAACGGCGCGTTCGTGATCACGGCCGGGGCCTGCCCGTCCATCCCCGTCAGCTGGTCGCTGCTCATCGACACGGCCCCCGCGACCTCAGCGTGCAGCGAGCCGTCTGACTTCTCGAACGTGATCGCGGCCGGCTGCACCCCGGCGACCTCGCCGATCAGCGGGCTCAGCCCGGCGAGGTAGCCGCCGGCACTCCCGGAGAACACCGCGCCCAGCGCTTCTGACTGCCCGGCGGAGGCACGGTCGTCCAGGTACAGCGCCACCTTCCAGCCGCCATCGGTCATCCGCTTCGGCGAGTGCACCGCCATCACCGCGTTCAGGCCCGACAGGTCGACACCGTCCTTGCTGCCCTTGGTCACATGCCAGGCCAGCAACACGTCGCAATTATCGTTGGTGGCCGCCCCCAGCCACACGCAGTTGCAGCTGACCTCGCAGTTGCACACCTCGAAATAGTCGCCCTCAACAGAAAAGCTCACGTCCGCCTCCTCACGCCGTTCCGCTTTGACGTCGCATACCTCCGCCTTTTATCACCGCACCCGCCAGCCGGCAAGCCCCAATGCCAATCGATACCCACCACCAGCAACAATCCCGGCAAACGGAAAGACAATCAGAAACCAATCCGGCCGGCTACTTAAGACTCCAATCGGGTCTCCTGAGGTGTGTGATTCCTCAGGGGGGCGATGAGGCATGGGGAATTTCATGACCAGTGCGGGTCCAGGCTCTTGCCGTGGCCGCGGGGACAGTAGTGGCCGCGGGGACAGTAACCGTAGCCGCCTTCGGAGACGTGCCAGTGCTGGTAGCAGTACGGAGCGTTGCCGTCCTGGCAGAATCCGGCATCGTCGTAGAACCCCGTGAAGATGAGCAGCCATCGTGCTGGCTCGTGGTGCCGCCGGAAGGAGTCCCGCTTCCGGGTATCCCAGTGCTCCCGCCCGGCGGGGGAGTTCTCCCGGCGCGACCAGTTCGATGCGGGCGGACGGGGCCCAGCGAACCGCGCGGGGCGGGGTGACCGCCATCGGCCTGACCATCCGGGCGTGCACCTGGGCCTCGCGTTCCCGTTCCTGGGCCAGGGCGGCCTCGCCGGTAATCCGGCGGATGTGGTCAAGGCATATTTCGACCGCTTCCCAGTCCAGGATGCGGTAGCCGCCTTGGACGCGCTCCCACAGGCTCACGGTGCATAGCTCCACCGCGGTGATCGTTGTCTCGATGGCGAGGCCGTCGAGGTGCTCGAGGTAGTCATCGGGCACGAACCCGGGATGGCCGCAGGACGCGGAGTGGCTGGTGGCGAGGACCTGGAGGTCGTAGGCCGCCCGTGACATCACGCGTTCCCGGCCGTCGAACGTCTCGCTCTCCGGCATGATGATGAACCCGGCCCGCTCCGGGTCCTCCTGGTCTTCGTCGCTGCTCATCGGCCGTAACCACCGTGATAGTAAAGACGCCTCATGCGGACTCCATCGGTCATCAACCCGGCTCTGGATTGATTGTGGTCCCTGGCCCGCCCGACGGGACACCCGGCCAGGATCGCGTAAGCGAACCGTCACACATCGCAACATGCGCTCGCCCGCCGATATGATCGGCTGCCCGGCCGGCACCAAGCAAGGGAGGAAGCTCCGGTGACCGAGAACCCATCGTTTGAATGGATCGAAGTGACCATCGACTGCATCGACGTGGAAGCGGTCTCGGATTTCTGGTGCCAGCTGCTTGGCGTGAACCGTGTCGAGGACCCGCTTCCGGGCTGGGCCCGGGCCGCTGCGACTGTGCCCGGCGGCCCGGTGCTTAATTTCCAGCCCGTGCCAGAGCCCAAGGCCGGCAAGTCCCGGGTCCATCTTGATCTCCGCGCCGATGACCTGCCCGCGGCAATCCGGCGAGTCGGCGCGCTCGGCGGCGCCTGCACCGGTGAGGTGCACAGCTACCGCGAGGGCACTGTCGCTGTCATGACCGATCCCGAAGGTACAGAGTTCTGCCTGACCGGACCGCCAGGATCCGCCGCGTTCTGCCTGACCGGACCGCCAGGATCCGCCGCACATGCGGACCCGGCCTGACCGGGGCCGGCGCGGCCCTTCATGCGGTTGCCTCCGCTGATCCGGGCTGGCTGTAGGCGGCGGTGAAGCCCTGGCGCCAGCTCGGGTAGCGCAGGGTCCAGCCGAGTTCCTTCTTGGCCTTGGCGTTGGATGCGCCGCGGGCTTCGGTCATCATGGTCAGTCCCCCGCCGGCGGCTATCCGGGCGAGCCAGAAGGGGAGGTGGCGGGGCGGCTTGGCGCCAAGTGCGATCGCGAGCGCTGGGGTCCACTCGCTGGCGCGGGCGGGCTCGTCATCAACGATGTTGTAGATAGCTGGGCCGTCGTGGTCGAGGGCGAGGACGGTCGCGGCGGCTGCGTCGTCGAGGTGGATGAACGACATAACGCCGCCGCCGTTGCCGATGACCGGGAGCCGCCGCTTGCGCACGGCCACCACCAGCGCGTCGGGATCTCCGTAGAAGCCGCCGTACCGCAGCACGATCCCGTCCGCGGCGGTGACGGCCACCTCGACGTGGCTCATCGCGGCGGTACTCTGACGGGCCGTCTTCGGCGGGGCGGGGTCCAGCGGGTCGTCCTCGTTCTTGACCGGTCCGCCCTCCCGCGCGTAGCGGTACGGCGCGAAGCTCTGGGCGATGATCCGGCGCACCCCCGCGTCGCGGGCGGCGGCCAGCAAGATGTCGGTGCCCTCGGTCCGCAGCCGGTTGGTCGGGGCGAAGCTGCGGTCGAGGTTGCGGCCGAAGCCCACGTCCGCCAGGGCGGTCGCCTCGTAAATGATCGCGTCGGGACGGGCGGCGTTAACAGCCTCGCGGACCACGGTGGCGTCCAGGATGTCGAGCACGACCGGCTCGGCGCCGAGCGCGCGCAGCCGCCCGGCCCGGCCGGGCGAGCGGGAGCTCCCTGTCACCTCGTGCCCTCGCTGCCGCAACTGGGGAACGAGCCGGGTGCCGATCGCGCCGCTGGCTCCTATGAGCAGAACTCGCATGATCCATCTCCTTGTCACTCTGGGCTTGTCACATTGGGCTTGTCACATTGGGCTTGTCACATTGGGCTTGTCACATTGGGCTTGTCACACTGGCCGCGTCGCGCGGGTCACTGGTCACGACACCCGGCGGTGCGAGGATGTGACCGATGGACGAAAACCAGTGGCTTGCGGATCGCTTCGAGGAGCAGCGGCCCCGGCTGCGGGGGGTGGCCTACCGCATGCTCGGCTCGCTGGCAGAGGCGGACGACGCCGTTCAGGAAACCTGGCTGCGGCTGAGCCGGGCCGGGACGGACGAGGTGGAGAACCTCCGCGGGTGGCTGACGACCATCACCGCCCGGGTGTGCCTGAACATGCTGCGCTCGCGCCGCGCCCGCCGCGAGGACTCCCTCACCGTGCACGTGCCCGACCCCGTCATCAGCACGGACGGGGAACTGCAGCCGGAGACCGAAGCCCTGCTGGCCGACTCGGTCGGCCTGGCCCTGCAGGTGGTGCTGGATACCCTGACCCCGGCCGAACGGCTGGCGTTCGTGCTCCACGACATGTTCGGACTGCCGTTCGGACAGATCGCGCCGCTGGCCGGCCGGACTCCCGCGGCGGCCAGGCAGCTGGCCAGCCGGGCGCGCCGCCGCGTCAGGGGCGCGGACATACCGGTACCGGACCGCGACCTGGGTCGCCAGCGCTCGGTGGTCGAGGCGTTCTTCGCCGCCGCGCGGGAGGGCGATTTCGACGCGCTCGTCGCCGTGCTCGATCCCGGCGTGATCCTCCGGATCGACGCCGGCGCCGCCCGCCCGACCGGATCCATGGCGCTCCGCGGCGCGGACACCGTCGCCAGGCAGGCGCTCACCGGGCTCACCAGCGGCCTGCGAGTCGTCCAGCTGCGGGCCGTGCTTGTGAACGGAGCAGCCGGAGTGATCATCAGCATGCGCGGACGGCCAGTCACCGTGATGGGCTTCACGGTCGCCGGTGGCAAGATCGCCGCGATCGATGCGATCGGCGACCCCGACCGCCTCGCCGCGATCACAGCGACCATACCCGTCGGCGATGCCTGATGACGGTGTATCAGCTGCGATATCCGTGCGTGACTGCCGGTGCCCGCGGCGGCAACGGCCCATCGCGGAACGGGAAGTCTGCTGGGTACTTCACTCGCAAACGCCAGGTTTCCACGACTGAGACTGCCGTGATCGAAACTGGGCCGCCCAGAAGGACTAGCGCAGCAACCATACCTGGCTCGCCGCCGCCCTTGCTGCTCAGCAAGCTCGTAATGGCTACCGCCCAGGCGATAACCAACCCGGCGACCGGCGGAAGGAGAGGATGACCGTCGCCGAGCCGGCAGAGCCCGGTGGTAACGAGATAGATCGCGCGGGACACGAATGTCACCACCCAGAAGCCAGAGCACATCCAAACTACAACGAGAGGGAAAGACTTTCCGTCCGTTACAAGCACGTGCATCAGCCAGGTAATTCTGACGCCTATCATGTACAGGATGAGGCAGGCCAGTAGAGAACCTAGAGGATAACGCATCTGCCGGCAGGCCTCCATGCGCTTCCCCCGGTGGGTGAAAAGCACGGCCAGTATCGCACCGGGCACCACCATGGCCAGCGCCAGTAGCATAGCCGTGGTCACGCCGCCGAGTACCGGCGAAAAGGGTGCTACCAGGTCAGTCGCGGGATGATGGTATCGCACTCCAATTGCCACCAGCATGAATGCGCCAATGATGCTTCTCGCGCGATAGAGCCACCCTATGACGCTATCTTCGTCGTGGAGATAGTTGTGCTGCGGCGAAAAGAGCTTATTAGCAGCGTTCCACGCACTTGCGAAATATCCGTGCGCCTTGCGCTTGCGCGTGCGCGCGGCTTCCCTGCTCGCCCGGCGAGATTCCTCCCCGCGAATGACTTGCGCCTTATAATACTCGCCGTAGTCAGCGTATCCGTTGTCGCGCAGGAACCGTTCCATATCGCGACGGTTTTTTTCGCCATCGATGCCTGTCTCGCAGCACTTCCAGCAACCCGTCTCGGCTAGGACCGTATACCAGCTTCCGTCGTCCCGACTTATGACGTGGGCATAAAGGATGCCTCCCCGACCAGCGCAATCATGGCACGCACGAGCGCCTGGCACAAGCCGAGGGCGACCCCAGTTGGGCCATCCGCCGTGCATGTGCCAGTCACCAGGCAACCGGTCACCGAGCCGGTAAGGCATCTCATGGAAATGTTCTTCGCTGTTGTAATAGATTTGCTCAGGCGTAGGATCAAAGGGCGAGCGGGACGTAAAAATCCGGGCTCCGAATTTGCTAAACATAATAGC
Source organism: Streptosporangiaceae bacterium (assembly GCA_050010815.1). Classification (GTDB taxonomy): domain Bacteria; phylum Actinomycetota; class Actinomycetes; order Streptosporangiales; family Streptosporangiaceae; genus Palsa-504. The sequence continues at coordinate 9,582 of JBEKKH010000163.1, forward strand.
CGAAACCTCCCATGGAATGGCCATTAGAAGTACATCTTCCCCGAGACGCTTGGGTACCTACCGTGGAAGGCCCCGCTCGGTTTCCGGACTTGACTTCGAAGCAACTACGGGACCGGGGCGCCGATCGGTTCGCTCAGTAGGCAATCTTTTTGGGCCGCAACTCCAAGTGATCGCTGATGCCCAAAAGGGCAGCGCGGGACGGCCCTTCAGATAGGGCCGGCGCTAGAGCGTCGAGCCGACGAGAAGGACCGCTCCCTGCAGGGCGCCGGTGCCCGGCGACTGGGCCGTGACCTCCATCGTGCTGAACTGCCTGGGGTCGATTCCCGTCGTCATCGTGACGGTGGTCGACCCGGAGTTGTCCACGACGAATGTGCCGCCGCTGACGAGCTGGGGATGAGCCTGGTTACTGCCGGGCCCGACCCACCAGCACTCATAGACGTCATTATCGCCAGGAAGCACCTTGAGTCCGTGCACGGTCATGGTGAAAGTCCAGCTTGGGCCGGCCTGATGGGCGGTTGCCCGCCCGGTGGCGGCTCCGTCGCCCATCAGCTTGGCCGCCGCCGTGGCATGGAGCGAGACTGCAGCGGTGGCTTGGGCCGGATTGAGCCGTCCGCCGCCAAGGCTGGGTATGACGACGAGGGCAGCGATGATGACCGCAGCGGCCGCAGCGGCCATCGCCGCCAGGCGGGCCCGGGGGCGGCGCCATACAGGCAGGCGAATGACGACCGGTTGGGCCAGCGGGTCGACCGGGGCCGGCCGGCCGGTGCCCTCGGCCGATGTCGCTGGGTCGATGGGCCGCGGGTGGAGTTGGGTTGCGGACTCAGCTGACGGCTGGAGGATCGGGTACACCCGGGTGGCGCTTTGGTCCTCAGCGCTGGGTTCGGCGTCAAGCTGGGTCCGCTGCTCGGCCTGGGCACTGACCATGGCGGCCACCGTCCGGTCCTCGAGCTCGGCCGGCGGATCGATGTGAGGCGGAAGCTGCTTGATGATCTCGCCGATCTCGCTGTACTCATCGACGACGGCCTGGCAGTAGCGGCACTCGGTGAGATGACGGTCGAAGTCGGCCCGCTTGGCCGCGGGCAGGTTGCCGAAGACGAAGTCGAAGGCGTCGGGATGCGCGGCCTCGATATCCCGTTCAGAGAGCATCGTCGCTACCTCGCAGGCTGGCCAGCTCGGCCCGCAGCGTTTCTGCGGCCTTGGCCATCCGGGATTTGACGGTGCCGATCGGTATGCCGAGCCGCTCGGCGATCTCGGAGTGGGTAAAGCCGTCCCGGACCAGGCGGATCACGTCGCCGTAGATCGAAGGCAGCTTGTCGAGGGCCTGGTCGACGGCCAGCACGGTGAGCGTCTGGTCGACCGTGTCGTATTGGGGCGGCAGCTGAAAATCCTCGACGGGCAGCAGGGGCCGGGACGACGGGCGCCGGGCAATGTCGTAGGCCGCCGAGCGGGCCATCGTAAAAAGCCATCCCCGTACCGGGCCCCGGTCGACCCGGTAGTTGGGTGCCTGCCGGCAGAACTTGACGAAGGTCTCTTGCACCATTTCCTCGGCCAGCCCCTGGTCGTGCAGCACATGGAAGCCGAATCTGAACAGCTCCTTGCGGTACTTGCGGTAGAGCCGTCGTGCCGCATCTTCGTCGCTGGTGGCGGCGATCTTGGCGATCAGGCCTATCTCGCGAGGCCTGGTGCGTGCCCCGCTGTCGTCCCATGACACGGTCACGGCCAGGCCCCCCTAACCAAGTAACTACGAGACGCACCGGCCGATCGGTTCGCTCCGGCGACAAGTTTTTTCCTGATTTCAGTAGTGAGTGCCCGGCTGGAAAAAAACAGGCCTATCGGGCGAACCGCCCGGCCCCCTGGTCCCGTAATTGCAGCGTCATAGGAACTGCAAACCAGGGAGGGACAAAGTGGCAACACCGAAGGACCCCATGTCAGTCTCAGCATCTCTAAGCCATCCCCGCGCGGAGCGTTCGTCCCGGCGGCGGCTGCGACAGCGAGCCGGCGCGGTGATGCCAACGAAGAAATTTCGTCTTCTCTCCGTAGCCATGGCAGGAGGGCTGGTCCTGACAGGAGTGACCGCCGCTGCCATCGCTAACACAGGCCATGCGCCCACGCGTGCCGCTCTGGCGTCCAATACGGCATCTTTGCCGCCGGTGAACCTGGACAACTGCCCCACGCTCGCGGAAGGCTATACCGGCGGCTCTATAAACCAGCTGCAGACCGAGCTGAACACTGATAATGGCACCAGCATGCCAGTGGATGGCATATTCGGTCCCGATACCACGAAGGCCGTCGAGCTCTTCCAGCAGGAACACCACGTCATTCCTGCTGACGGGATCGTGGGACCGCAGACGAAGGTGGTCCTGGACAATCCGGGCGCCGCCCCGGCCGCACCGACCCCGGGGCAGCTGGACCCGGGCGGGGTGATCACCAGCGGCACCCAGGTCGCCTCGCCCGATGGCGAGTTCGTCCTCCAGATGCAGGACGACGGCAACCTCGTGCTCAGGGCATCGGGCAATGTGCCGCTGGGAGACACCCACACCGAGGGAAACGATGGCGCCATCGCGGTGATGCAGACGGACGGTAATTTCGTGATCCGGGCTCCGGGCAACGTCCCGGTCTGGTCCTCCGGCACCGCCGGTGACACCGGCACTGTCCTGCAGGTGCAGGATGACGGCGGAGTCGTTCTGTACGGACCGGGCCATCAGGTCCTGCGAGTCCTGACAGTTGCGGCCTCGTGGCGGAGGCCGCCAGCGGCCAGCCAATCGACGGCTTCGAACTCACCCGCACCCTCAGCTGCGCTGCCCTAGGCATTATCCCGGTCGCTGGAGACGGGCTCGCCGTGGCGTGCGACACCCTCAGTGCGCGAGACCAGGCCCGGGCCCTGGTGGTCGTCGCCGCCGCCGACGCTGACACCGGCATCCGGGCGCTGCGCACCGCGGCGGTGGTGCGACCTGCTGGCCGGACGCGGTGACCCGGACGGGCTGCGCGCCCGCGCCGACGCCGACGACGAAACGGCCGGCGATCGGCGTTCCGGTGGGCTGAAGGCGCCGAGCGACGGGACTCAGCCCAGTGATCTAAGGGTTACTAAATGAACGAGGGCCGCCGCCTTAATAGGCGGCGGCCCTCGTGAGCGTTCACGGAGGATGCCTGATCCCTCCGGCCGGGAATTCTCACCCCCCGGACGCCCCAGCTCGTAGCAGAACCTCTAGCCGATCTCAGACTGCTAGAGGCACGCGTGCAACCCTTAGGCTCTTTGGCCGTTTCAAATGCTGGAGTAAGGGCGAGGCGGCAAAGTCATGCTCAACGGCAACTTGACCACCTCCTCCCGTTAGCGCCTCTAGTGAGGCAACTGTCAGGCTGCAACGCCGGGAAGGGGGCTCTTTCTTCCGTCCGCGAACGGTGGTTTACGGATGGATCCCTCTCCTGGCCGGCCGCTATGGGTCATTTCCCCGGC
>JBEKKH010000164.1:0-13035 GCA_050010815.1 Streptosporangiaceae bacterium
AGCCTGACCTGCGGCAGCGTGAGCCTGACCTGCGGCAGCGTGAGCCTGACCTGCGGCAGCCTGCTCCGGCCCGGTCAGTTCCGCCCTGTCCCGGCGCGGGGCGGCGGCGGACGGCCGCGCGGAGGCCGGTGATGGGTACGGTTCGATGTCGCCGACTCCGCCCGGCTCCTCGGCGGGCTCGATCACTCCGGCCGCGATCAGGCGCTCCAGCGGGCTGCCCGGCTCGAAGGCCGGTACCAGTTGTGCGACCAGCCGTCCGCGGTTGGTGATGTCGACCGTGTAGCCCTTCTCCGCCAGGTCGACATAGACGCTGGCATGCTGGCGGAGTTCCCTGATCCCTATCCGCTGCCGGGCCGAGCTCCGTTCGGCTGGTTCCGCGCGGGAGGCTGGCCGACCCGGGCCACGAGTCCGGGCTCCCCGTCCCTTGACGCCCCGTCCCTCGGCGCCCGGCCCGGCGTTGACCGGCCGCGGATCCCGCTCGTCATCCGGCGTGTCACTCACCGGGTCACGGTAGCACATCAGATGCTACCGTGGCAGACCGTGTCTCCCGCCCGGGGTCTGTCGGGCTGAGGCCTCGCGGGGGTCGGCCCGCGCGTCGAGCTGGCGTTGCGCGTCGGCCAGGACGCGCCCCACCTCCCGGCCGAACCGCACATCGCACGGGTGGGCGGTCCGTCCCGACCGGGCATTGTCCGCGAGTTCGGCCAGAGCGGTACGCAGCGGGAAGCCGGGGTCGCTCGTCACTGCGGGCGCCACCGAACGGCCGGACTCGCCCCACACGTACGCCTCGAAGCCGGCTGCCGCCTCGGTCGCGCTCAAGCTGACGGTCGCCGTGCTGGTCGCCCCGTCCTGGTGATGCAGGACCAGGTGAGTGGTGTCGGCCAGCCCCGCGTCGGCGATGACCGACGTGACCGGCCCGAGGGCAGCCCACAGCAGCGAGACCGCGTGCGGGCCGATATCCCACAGGGCGCCCTTCTCCCTCCGCCAGGGAGTGTTGAACGGGCTGGATTCGAGCAGCGAAGAACCCAGCCAGACCATGCTCGCCCCGGTCCAGTCGCCCCGGTCGGTGACCTCGGCCAGCCAGGCCCGCACGTCCAGTTGGAACCTGCGCGTGAAGAAGACGACCGACGCGACCTGGCCCAGTTCGACCGCTTCGACCAGGCCATCCGCCTCGGTCTCGGAGAGAGCGATGGGTTTCTCGAGCAGCAGGTGCTTGCCGGCCCGGGCGGCTTGTGCGGCGATAGGAGCCTGCACGTCTGGAGGGACAGCGAACGCCACGCCGTCGACCGCGTCCAGCATCGCGGACACGTCGTCGTACGCCGTGGCCCGGTAGCGGGCCGCGAGATCGGTAGCCGCCCGCGAGTCGCGACCCCAGATCGCAGCCAGTTCAATCCCCTGGGCGTGCGCCAGCGCGGGAGCGTGCGCGACACGCGCCCAGTGACCGGTGCCGACCAGCCCGAACCTGAGCGGTTCCAATGTCATGTATGTCCCGTCACCGGCGATGGTCCAGCCCTCCCCGGGCCGTCCTCAGGCTAGTCCACCGACGTCCGCGCGCCCCCGGCGGTGCCGGAGCGCCCCGGCCGTGCCCCGGCCGTGCCCGGCCGTCCCGGTAGTTTCGGCGGGCAGCACGGTGCCCCGGGCCTGCTGGCCCGGGGCACAGGAACCGCCGCGTCACCGGTGAGTGGCGGCTGTGCGGGTGTGATCTCGGTGCGTGCTTACCGCGCGGCCAGCGAGGGCGCCCGGCTGGTGACCTCGGTCCGGCCGTGGCTGGTGGCGGAACGGGCCTTGGCGGCCAGGATCCCGGTCCGGGCCAGCAGCATCGCCACGGCCATGAAGATGAGGCCGTCCGTCAGCGCGCCGACGGTGATCTGGTGGATGAACATCCAGTGGTCGAGCGAGGCGCTGAAGATGTGGGTCGAGCCGTAGGCGAAGAACAGCCGGGCACCGACCACTACCACCCAGATCAACGCGTACGCCCCGCCCGCCATCGAAACGGCCCGGCCTGCCTGCCCGTCGTACCTGACTCGTATCGCCATCGCGGCCAGCACCCCAAGGGCCAGCCCCGCCGCCGCCCCCGCGATCTCCAGCATCAGCCCGTTACCCGAGGTGGCGGCGCCCTTGATGAAGAACGGGACGATAAGGGCCGCGGTAACGATCGGGCGCAACAGCCGCATCGGGCCCACCTTGCGCCGGCCGAGGTCACTGAGCAGCACGGTGGCGAGGATGACGAGGTTGAGAATCAAGACGCTGGCGGTCATGTCGAGCTCCTTTAGCGAGACTTCCCGGCGGTTTGCGCCGATGTCAGCCACGCTACGGACGAGGCGGTTCCAGCCGCGTCGGCCTGCGGCTTGACCTCGGGGGCAGACCAGGTGGAGCCCGCAGGGACGTTTGCCTGCACCCCGTCTCCACCCGTCTCCACCCGCGTCCAACCCCTGCTCAACCCGGCGGCCAGATACGTTGGTGACACAGCCTGGTCACCCAAGGAGCAGGACGTGTCCCGTTCTCTATCCGCATGGTGGGAGCTGGCCGTCGCCGGCGGTGCGGTGAACGTGACCCGCATCATCGACACGGTCCGGTCTCTCGGCCTCATCATCGTGTTCGTCACCGTCTGCCTGGCCAAGCCGCGTCCGTCGCTGGGCGGCGGCGTGGGCACGGCGATCGTGGTCACGCTCGGCCTGTGCGTGGTGGTCTGGGGCGTCTGGATGATCGGCGAGCACTGGCCACCGTTGCTGGTCGCAGGACTGATCGGGATGGGAGCGACGGGGGGCGTGCTGGCCGGGCTTTCGCCGAACAGCCCCGCCGTCGCCATCGGCTGCATGGCTTGCCTCAGCGCCGCGGCCCGCCTGCGCACCGAGGCGTCGCTGGGCATCACCGCGGAGACGATGGCCGCCTTCCTGGTGACCGGGTTGGTCACCGGCGCGTCGACCGGCGTGCTCGTGGGGTACTCGTTCGCGTTCGTAGGACTGTGGACCACGGGTCTGACCCGCCTTAAGTTCCTCCTCCGGGCCGAACAAGCCGAGCGCATGCTCGCCGAGACCCGCCGGGCCAGGCAGGCCGAGACCCGGGCGGCCGCGCTTGCCGAGCGGACCAGGATCGCCCGCGACATCCACGACGTGCTCGCTCATTCACTCGCGGCGGTGTCGGTGAACCTGCAAGCCGCCGAGGGGCTGCTGGCCGCCGAATCGCTGCCGGCCGGAAACCCCGAGCTCACCAAGGCGATCGAGTGCATCGGCCGGGCCAGCACGCTGACCCGGGAGGGTCTGGCGGCGGCACGCCGGGCCGTTCTCGCGCTCCGTGACGACACCGCTCCGCTGCCCGACCAGCTGGCGGCGCTGGCCCAGCAGTACCGCGCCGACGGTGACGAAGCGGTGGAGTTCCTGGTCACCGGGGCGGCGCGACCGCTGCCTGCGCAGGCCAGCCTGGCCGCGTTCCGGACGGCGCAGGAGGCGCTGACCAACGCCCGCAAGCACGCACCCGGCCAGCCGGTCACCCTCGGCCTCGGATTCGAGCCGGGTCAGGTCATCGTCAGCGCGACCAACCCGCTGCCGAAGGCCGGCGGCACGCGACCGCTGGCCGATACCGGGGCCGGGGCCGGCCTGGCGGGCCTGACCGAACGGGCCGCGCTGGTCGGCGGCACGCTCGAAGCGGGGCCGGCGGCCGGCTCCTGGCGGGTATGCCTGAGGATTCCGGCATGACCGAGAACACCGAACCGGTGACCGTGGTGGTCGCCGATGACCAGTCTGCCGTCCGTGAGGGCCTGGTGCTGCTGCTCGGCACGCTGCCCGGCATCGTCGTGACCGGCGAGGCGGAGGACGGCGAGACCGCGGCCGACGTCGTCGCGGCGAACAATCCCCAGGTCGTGCTCATGGACCTGAACATGCCTGGCTGCGGCGGGGTGGAGGCGACTCGCCGGATCCGGGCCAGCCACCCGCAGACGCAGGTGGTCGTGCTGACCACCTACTCCGACGACGACTCGATCATCGGCGCCCTGCAGGCCGGGGCGCTCGGCTACCTGACCAAGGACGCCACCCGCGCCGAGATCGGCCGGGCCGTGCTGGCCGCCGCGGCAGGCCAGGCGGTGCTCGATCCGGAGGTGCAGCAGCGGCTGCTGTCCGCTGCCGTCCGCGCCCCGGCCGCGCCGTCCGGCAACCAGGAGGAGGACGAGGGCGACCTGACGCCGCGCGAGTCCGAGGTACTGCGCCTGATCGCGACGGGCCGGTCCAACCGGGAGATCGCGCGGGCCCTGTTCGTCAGCGAGGCCACGGTCAAGACGCACATCAACCGGATCTTCGCCAAGACCGGCTCACGCGACCGCACCCAGGCCATGCGCTACGCCTATACCCACGGCTACGCCGCCCCCCCGGGCTAACCCGCCCCCCGGGCTAACCCGCCCCCCGGGCTCGGGCTAACCCCGCCCGCGAGTAAACCCGTCAGTCTTCGCGGTGCACGTCGCGAGGTTCCTTGTCGATCCGCAGTCCGCGCCAGCTGGGCTGGCGCAGGATCTCCTCGCCCGTCCACTCGGCGAACGCGACCTCGCCGACCCGCCGGGGTTCCACCCAGTGCACGTCGCGGGCCTGCTGAGCCGGAACCGGGGTGCCGAACGGGCTGGTGGCCCGGGCCAACGGCGCGAGCTCGGCCATCAGTTCGGTCAGCATGTCCTGGGTGAAGCCGGTGCCGACATGCCCGACGTACCGCAGCTGGCCATCGTCGTAGACACCGAGCAGCAAGGACCCGATCATGTCCGCGCGCCGCCCGGCTCCGGGTTTCCAGCCGCAGACGATGACCTCCTGCTGCCTGACGTTCTTGACCTTGATCCAGTCCCGGCGCTGATCCGGGTGGTAGGCCGAGGTCAGTGGCTTACCCACCACGCCCTCCAGGCCCTGGGCGATGCTGTCGGCCAGCACGCCAGCGGCCCCGCCGCGATGCCACGGCGGGGTATGGACGGGATCGGCGTTCAGGCCGAGCTTCTCCAGCTGTCCCCGACGTTCGGTGTAGGGCTGGTCGAGCAACGAGTCCTGGCCGTGGTGCAGCAGGTCGAACACGTACAGTTGCACCGGCGCGGTCCTGATCAGCTTCTCGTCCGGCCGCTGGACGTGCATGCGGGACTGCAGCAAACCGAAATCCGGGCGTCCTTGCCGCAGCGCCACGATCTCCCCGTCCAGGATCACCGGGGTGCGAACGTGGTCCGCGAGCACGGCCAGTTCGGGATAGCTCGACGCCATGTCCTTGTCGTTGCGCGAGACCAGGCGGACGGTCCCGCCGCTGACGTACGCGATCGCGCGCAGCCCGTCCCACTTGAGCTCCCACCCGTACCTGTCCTCGTCCTCGGGCAGTTCGTGGCGCAGGCTCGCCAGCATCGGCCGGATCAGGTGCGGCAGGTCCGACATCGCGTGTCCCCTTCCGTGAACGGCTAACGCTGCGACGTTATACCGAACGATGGGTCCGGCTATGTCGCACTCACCGCCTGATGCATGATGACGTGCCAGGGACGGACCGTCACGGCCAGGAAGCCGACCGAGACGCTGACGTCGTCTTCGGTGGCGAGCCTGGTCGCGGTGCCCAGCTGCCCGGCCCCCGGCAGCCGCAAGATGGTCATGCCCTCGCCGTCGATATCGGCCAGCGGGCCCGCGGCGACCAGGAATCCGGCCTCGCGCATCCGGTTCAGGAACGCGACGTGCTCGCCGAATCTCGGGTCCTCCACCAGGGGCCCCTCGGGCGCGGCCGGGCCGGGCCGGTGCAGCAGCGCCACCCAGGTGTCGTCGTCCGGCTCGTCCCGCCGGGCGGTGTAGTCACGGTAACGGTCAAGCACCATCGGCCAGCCGCGGTCGTATTCGGCCCGCGCTGCGGCGGGGTCGGCGAAGGCCTCCCAGCCGCGGTGCTCCAACGTCACCCGCGTCTGGCTAGCAGCGGCGGCGAAGGTGACCTCGACGTGACTGGCGCTCGCCGCCGGCTGACCGGGATGCCAGCTGAAGGCCACCACGCCCGGCGGCTCCCACCGGGTCACGGTCCCCCAGACGGCGCTCTGCCCGTCGGCCGAACGCTCGACGATCTGGCCGTCGGCGAACGCCACCGTCGCGCCGTCGCCGTAAACGCTCAGCTCGGCGAGCGGCCACCACCGGCCCAGGTTTTCTGTGAACACCTCGAACGCCGTGACCGGATCGGCGTCGACCAGGACTTCCCTGCGGATCGGCGGGACTGGGCTCATGGGTCGCTCCTAGCTTCGCGGGCCAGCGCTGGGCGCTGGCCGTGGCGGCTGACCTCGGCGGCGTAGGCGCCCAGGACGGTATCCCAGGTCCGCACCAGCCACTGCTGCGCGGCGGCCATCCCGTCCGGCGCCAGCACGTACAGGTTCCGGGTGCCGACGCTGTGGTGCTCGATCAGCCCGGCGTTGCTCAGCACCCGCAGGTGCTTGCTCACCGCCGGCCGCCCCACCGGCAGCCGCTCGGCGAGCCGCCCGACCGGCGTTGGTCCCTCGCGCAGCAGCTCGAGGATGCGCCGCCGCACCGGCTCACCCAGCGCGTCGAAGACGGCATCCGCTGATTGGTTGCTCATAAGTAACGGTTACTCTAAAGCAACCAATCCCGCTGCGCAAGCATGATCGCGAAGACTTTTGCCCCGCAAACGGGCTAAAAGTCTTCGCGATCATGGAACCTCCAGCGCCGCGTGGATGAGCTCGAGCAGCTCCGCATCCGAAACGGACGCCGCATCCTCCGGGCGCAGCCGGATCGTGCCCTTGCCGGTCTTGAGCGCGGGGTGCCGGGCGGCGAAGGCGGCCTCGCTGCCCTGCGGCCAGCCGTAGATCGACACCCCGTGCTTCCAGGTGCCCACGTACAGCCGCCCGCGGCCGACCCGGTACACGGGGATCTGGTAGGAAATCCCCACCTCCGCCTGCGGGTAAGAGGCCAGGATCAGCCCGTGCACCCGGCCGAACAGCGCCCGGTTGACTCGGTCGATCCCGTCGATATACCGCTGGACTGCCTCATCCATCCGCCCATTGTGGCTGCCCCTGAGCGTAAAGCCGGGTCGAAAAGGCATCATGAAACGATGGACCAAGGCCCGGACCCAGCTGACCGGCTCCCGACGATCCGCCCCTACCGCGAGCAAGATCTCGCCGCCGTCTACGACATCTGCGTGCGCACCGCAGACGCCGGCGCGGACGCCAGGGGCAAGTACCGCACCGATGACCTGATGCCCGACCTGTTCGCCGGCCCCTACCTCTTCCTGGCCCCCGACCTGGCCTTCGTCCTCGACGACGGGCAAGACGACCGGCTCGACGGCGGGCCGGCCGGCCAGCGGCCGGGCCCGGTCGGCTACGTGCTTGGGACCGCGGACACGGCCGCCTTCGCCCGCGCCTACCGCGAGCGGTGGATCCCGCGCCTGGCCGGCCGCTATCCGGTCCCGCCCGTGCCCGCGGTCAGCCCGGACGACCAGATGCTGGCCCTGCACTACCAACCAGAGCGGCTGTTGTGGCCAGGGCTGCGAGAATACCCGGCCCACCTGCACATCGACTTGCTGCCCGCGGTGCAGCGGGCCGGTCATGGCCGCGCTTTGCTTGAGACCTTTTTCGGCGCGGCCGCCCAAGCCGGCGCCATCGGGGTTCATGTCGTCGTGGTAGCGGGAAACGTGCAGGCCATCGGCTTTTACCGCCATCTCGGGTTCACGCCGGTCGAGGTCGCCGATCGCGGCGGCATCGTCTACCTCGGCCGTCGGCTGTAGACCATGCCCGGCGAACCGCAACGCCGAAGCGGCATAATAACCGGCGGTTACGAGTTATCACCTCGGTCAACGGGGAGTCCGGGATCAGCAACTGACGCGAGTACGGCAGGATGGGACTATGCAGCCGCGAGATTTTTCGCTTTACGGGGCCGTCGATCTAGGTGCGCGGCAGGCGGCCGCGCAGCGCAGGCAGCAGGCGCCTCCGTCCGGCGATTCCGCCGCCCCGGGTGGCGGCACCGTCATCGAGGTCACCGAGGAAACCTTCAACACCGACGTGGTGGAGCGTTCCCGGACCACGCCCGTGATCATGGATCTATGGGCGGAGTGGTGCGGGCCGTGCAAGCAGCTCTCGCCGGTGCTGGAGAAGCTCGCCGCCGAAGCGGCCGGCCAGTGGATCCTCGCCAAGGTCGACGTCGACGCCAACCCTCAGCTCAGTGCGGCCCTTCAGGTGCAGAGCATCCCGATGGTCGTCGCGGTCGTCGGCGGCCAGCTGGTGGACGGTTTCCTCGGCGCGATGCCGGAGGCGCAGGTCCGCCAGTGGATCGGCCAGGTTCTGACGGCGGCGGAGAAGATGGGCATGACCCTGGTCGGCGGCCCGCTGCCCGACGCTGACGACGAGGCCGACCAGGAAGCCCCCGGCGCTCAGGAGGCCGCCCCCCAGGCCCCCCAGGCCCCCCAAGCCCCCCAAGCCCCCCAGGGCCCCCCCGGCGCCCCGCCGCTGCCTCCTGCTTACGCCGAGGCGCGCGCCGCGATGGAGCGCGGGGACCTGGACGCCGCCGCGCAGGCCTTCGAGGGCGAACTAGCCACCTCGCCCGGCGACCCGATCGCCAAGACCGGGCTGGCGCAGGTCAACCTGATCCGCCGGGTCAGCTCCTACGACCAGGCCCGCGCTCGCAAGGACGCGGCCGAGCGCCCGGACGACGTCGAGGCCCAGATCCGGGTGGCCGACGTCGAACTGGCCTCGGGCCGGATCGAGGAGGCGTACAACCGGCTGCTCGGCGTGATCCGCCGGACCTCAGGCGCGGACCGGGAGCAAGCCCGCAAGCACCTGGTCAGCCTGTTCGAGATCCTGCCGTCGCGCGACCCGCGCGTGGTCAAGGCCCGTTCCACGCTGTCCGCCCTGCTCTTCTGACATTTCCGCCGAACGGACTTCGGTACCACCCCAGTCAGCGCCTGCGTGCTCCGACGGGGTTCGCGGGTTCGTACCCCGGAGCCTCGGCGAGCTGCTCGAGCACCGGCAGGGCGTCGGCCAGCACCGCGCGCTGCCCGGGCGTGAGGCCGTGCATGCTGGCCGCCAGCACCAGGGTGCTCTCGGTGCGGATCCGCTCGAGCGCTTCCTGGCCGCGTGTGGTGATGGCCAGGGTGCTCGCCCGCGCGTCGCTCGGGTCGGCGTGCCTGCGCACGTAGCCGCTGTCCTCCAGCGCCGTCACCAGCCGGGTCAGCGTCGACGGCGCGATCCCCTCGGCGGCGGCCAGGTCGCCCAGCCGCATTGGCCCCGAACGTCCCACGGTGGCCAGCGCGGCCAGCTGGGTCGGGGTCAGCCCGGCCAGCTCGTGGCGGCGTAGCCGGCGGGACAGCCGGGCCAGCGCCACCCGCAGCCGCGTCACGTCGACGACCGGGCCGTCCGCATCCGTGCTGTCCGCATCTGTGCTGCCCGCGACCGTGCCGCCCGCTGCGGCGCTGTTAACGTTGTCCGGCGCCGCGCTGACGGCCGATTCCGCGCTCACCTTCCCCAGCGTACGCGGTGCGCACCGTACGCTGGAGCCCAGCGGAAAGGCGGAACGAACGTGGCCAGTCGCGGTGGCGGTCGCGGACGCGGCAACCCAGAACGCAGAAACCCGGAACTTTGACCGATGATAGAGATATGGACGAAATGCCGTCGGAAGTGCTGGCTGGTCGCCTGCTCGTCGCCACCCCGGTGCTGGGGGATCCCAACTTCCGCCGGACCGTCATCCTGATCGTGGAACACGAGTCCGACCAGGGCAGTCTCGGCGTGGTGCTGAACCGGCCGACGAAGGTTCCGATCGGACAAGTGCTCGAGCCGTGGACGGAGCTGGCCACCGATCCTTCTGTGGTGTTTACCGGCGGACCGGTCGCGCCCACCAGCGCGCTCGCGATCGCTCACGTCCCAGGCACCGACGAGCCGGTCGGCTGGCACCCGCTGGACGGCGCGGCGCCCGCCGTGGCCCGGCTCGGCCTGGTCGACCTGGACGTCCCGCCGGGACTGCTCGCGTCCGCGATCGCGAACTTGCGGGTGTACGCGGGCTACGCCGGCTGGAGCGCCGGCCAGCTCCAGGCGGAGATCGACGAGGGTGCCTGGTATGTGGTGCCGGCCGAGCCGTCCGACGCGTTCCGCCCGGACCCGGAGCAGCTGTGGCCCGCGGTGCTGCGCCGCCAGGGCGGCGAACTGGCCTATGTGGCCACCTACCCCGACGATCCGGGCCTGAATTAGCCACCGGACCACGTAGAATCAGCGATCGTGAGTGGTACCGAGGTTCTCCCCGAGCAGGAAACGCGCATCCACGAGGATGTCCGGCCCGATACGTCGCACGGCGACCATGAGCGGTTCGCGCATTACGTCGACAAGAGCAAGATCGTCGACAGCATGGTGACCGGCACTCCGGTGACCGCGCTCTGCGGCAAGGTCTGGGTTCCCAGCCGCGATCCCAAGCGATATCCGGTGTGTCCCATCTGCAAGGAGATCTATGAGCGCCTCCCCTCCGGCGAAGGCGACGGCTGATCCGCGCCAGGCAGGGTAGTTGACACATCTCACACGCGGCGTGTTGGCCCGGCACCGGCCGGCGCGCCCCGGTAACATTTCGGCCTCGTGAGCACCCCCTTGTCGACCACCCCAGGCTCTGGCACAGGTGCCGAGGGCTATTACCACCAGCCCGTTCGGGATGATCTTCTTGTTGGTCTTCGCGGCTGGCAGAAGGACGCTTATCACGAGTACTTCAAGCAGCCGCGGCGCGACTTTCTCCTGGTCGCCACGCCGGGGGCGGGCAAGACGGCGTATGCCCTCACGGTCGCGGCCGAACTGCTCGCGCGGCGCGAGGTGGCCACGCTGACGATCGTCACGCCGACCGAGCACCTTAAGCATCAGTGGGCGGACGCGGCGGCCCGGTTCGGCATCGCGATCGACTCCGCCTACCGGAACGCCCAGGGCCGGGCCGGAGCCGACTTCCACGGCGTCGCGGTCACCTACGCGCAGGTGGCCGCGCACCCCGCGCTGCACAGGCAGCGCACGGAGAACCGGCGCACCCTGGTGATCTTCGACGAGATCCACCACGCGGGCGACGCGCTGTCCTGGGGCGATGCGGTCTCCGAGGCCTTCGCCCCGGCCCGGCGCAGGCTCGGGCTGACCGGCACGCCGTTCCGCAGCGACGCCAACCCGATCCCGTTCGTGACCTACGTCGACGTGCCAGGCGGCGGCAAGCGCAGTGCTTCGGACTACGTCTACGGCTACGGGCCCGCGCTGGACGACGGCGTCGTGCGCCCGGTGATCTTCCTGGCCTACTCGGGCGAGATGCACTGGCGCACCCGGGCCGGGGACGAGATCACGGCTACCTTGGGTACCCCGATGACCAAGGACCAGATCGCGCAGGCGTGGCGGACGGCGCTCGACCCGGCGGGGGAGTGGGTCAGCCGGGTGCTCGAGGCGGCCGACAAGCGGCTGACCGAGGTCCGGCGGGGCATGCCGGACGCGGCCGGCCTGGTCATCGCGGGCGACCACGAGGACGCGCGCGCCTACGCCGCCCTGCTGCGTGGCCAGACCGGCCAGCGTCCGGTCGTGGTGCTGTCCGACGACAAGACCGCGAGCAAGAAGATCTCCGCGTTCGCCACCTCCGACGACCGCTGGATGGTCGCCGTGCGGATGGTGTCCGAGGGCGTCGACATCCCGCGCCTGGCCGTCGGCGTGTACGCCACCAGCGTGTCCACCGCCTTGTTCTTCGCCCAGGCGGTCGGCCGGTTCGTCCGGGTCAGGCAGCGGGGGGAGACCGCTTCGGTGTTCGTCCCCTCGGTCCCTGTCCTGCTAGGCTACGCCGCCGAGCTCGAGGCCGAACGAGATCACATCCTGCACGCCCGCGGCGCCGACGCGCCCGAGACCGAAGAACTCGAGCAGGCCCAGCGGCAGCGCGATACCCCCGATACCTTCGACGAGCCGGCCTTCCAGCCCCTCAACGCGTCCGCGCATTTCGACCGGGTCCTGTACGACGGGGGCGAGTTCGGCACCGCGACCGCGGTCGGCTCGCCGGAGGAAGAGGACTTCCTCGGCCTGCCCGGCCTCCTGGACCCCGACCAGGTTCGCACCCTCCTCCGCCAGCGCCAGAACTCCCAGCTAACCGCCCGCTCCCGCCCCACCCCCGCCGCCCCTTCCGCCCCAGCCGTCCCTTCCATCCCAACGGCCTCCGCCGCCCCAGCTACCCCTGTCGCCCCTTCCGCCTCAGCAGCCTCCGCCGCCCCAGCGGCCCCGCCGGTGAGCCGTCAGGCCCTGGCCGCCCTGCGCAAGGAACTCAACGGCCTGGTCGGCGCGTGGAGTCACCGGACCGGTCAGCCGCACGGCGTCATCCACGCCGAGCTGCGCCGCACCTGCGGTGGCCCCCAGCTTCCGCAGGCCACCGCCGACCAGATCCAGGCCCGCATCGACATGATCCGCCGCTGGGCCATCTCCGGCCGCTAACCCCCCGCGCCCCACGACCGCATCAATGAGCGTTGCCCGGGTAACCGGCAGCGAAGGGTCACGCCCGGCGGCGACTGACCGCCCGCGGTCCCCGTGAGCCCCGCCCGCCCCATCCCGCACGCCCGTGCTGCCCCGCTCCCGCTCGCGAACCACTACGATGGCCCATCGTGGTGGTCCTAGCAACAACAACGGACCATCGTAGTGGCCGGGCCCGGGGCTGACGGCGGCTGGAAGCGGCCCTGCACCTCGCCTTTGCCGGCCTCGGCGCGACCGACGCTACCTCAGGCGCCTTTGACGACAACCTTTCCTCGCTGCGGGTTTCGGAGAAACCCGGCTACCAGCCCGACGGCATCGAACGGCTAGCCGCGCACGGTGAGGTCACCACAACCCGGCGCCTGCGCTTGACACGCGACCGGTGGGAGGCGACCGACCGGGCGCCCGTCACGGTCGCAGGACTGACACAGTGTGACTTATGAGAAAGTCGCGTTATGCAAAGAACCCGCTGAGGCTGATGCCCGTGCTACCTGCACCGATCGCTCGCGCAGGCCCAGAAGGCCTGCACTCGCGACCGGTTTTGCATAACGCTCAGTGCCTGCCGCTGTTCGGGCTCCCGGCCGATGCACAACCAGAAAGGGGACGTT
>JBEKKH010000165.1:0-13012 GCA_050010815.1 Streptosporangiaceae bacterium
CGGCACCATCACCGACGGCCACCGTGCCACCGGGCGTCGGTGCATTCACGAGCACCCACAACACCTACAGTCATCCTCGCCCTTAAGCGGCTCGCAAGTCCCAGCTGCTATGTCCAGGCCCGGCCAGTATCAAGTTCATCAGGTACGTACTTCCGACCTTGGTAACGACAACCGGGACGCAACGATGCGGATACCCGGGACTATCAGATATCGGTGTTCCCAGTCGGGACTCCGGCCGGGGAGAATGGCCAACGTCCCGGGCGGATCGCCGCGGAAAGTATTACCTGGAGCGGCACGTCTGGCCTGAATCCCCGCTTGGCTACGACGGACCAGGAAGCGGAGACCGCCGCCGGTCACGACACATTCGTCGCCGGTATTTCCTTTGGCATCGCTAGCCGCACCGCGGTGGCCTTTTTCGGCGTCCTATGGGAGAGCCTGCGGCTCGAAGAAGAAAGCATCGGACGCCGCTCGGGCCGGGGATGCGGCAAGACCCGGCGGATGCCGCAGGACCTGCGGATACCGTATGACCTGGGGATACTGCAGGATAGAGCGGCCATCGGCATCCGGCGGCGCCTCGGCCGCCACGGCATGCTGTCTTTACGGCAACAATTCGACGACGTCGCAGGTGTTCTTTGTACGCGTATAGAAGAGCCCTGGTAACGTACGGTCGAAAGCAGGGGCGAAATGAACGTTTAGGAGGGTTTAGATGACATTGCGTCGTCGATCTGCCGTACTTGCCGGCGGAACTTCGTGCTTGGCCGCGCTGGCCGCGCTGGCGATTGCCACTACGCCGGCGTCCGCGCAACGGCTCGACGTGGCCGCGACCGGTCAGGCGTCCGCGCTAACATCGGTGCCACTTGCTCCCCGTCCGCCGTTGGGGCGTGCGGCGCCGTCGGGGGTGACGCCGTTTGTCCATGCGGACACGCCGTCGCCTTGGACGGCGCTGAAGAACCCGCCGCCGTTCGGGACGCCCGGCACGATGCTGCTGGAAAGCGACGGGACAGTACTCGTCCATAACGAGCCGGACAACAACACCACGGGCGGCACGAACGAGTGGTACAAGCTCACGCCCGATTCGAGTGGCAGCTACATCAACGGGACGTGGAGCCAGATCGCGTCGATGGCTGCCGCGTATACGCCCCTGTATTTCGCGTCGGCGATCCTGCCCGACGGGCGCATGATCGTCGAGGGCGGCGAGTACATCGGCGAAAATGACGCGTGGACGGACCAGGGCGCGATCTACAACCCGGTGACCAACTCCTGGAAGTCGGTCGCACCGCCGCCAGGCTGGGATAGCATCGGGGACGCCGCGAGCGAAGTCCTGGACAACGGCACCTTCATGCTCCAGCAGCCGTGCCAGAGCTGCCTCACGGATCCGGATTTCACCGTCGATGACGCGCTGCTCAATGCGAAGACGATGAAGTGGACGGTAATCCCGGGGGTGGGCAAGAACGACCCCAACGACGAAGAGGGCTGGACCCTGGAGCCGAACGGCCAGGTGCTGACCGTCGACACCTGGATCCCGGCTGCGACCCAGGTATTCACCCCCAGCACGAAGTCCTGGTCGTTCGCGGGAAACACGGCCGTGAACGGTAACCCGGTCGATGCGTTCCCTGTCGTCGAGATCGGGCCGCAGGCCGAGCTGCCAGGCGGCAACACGTTCGTGGTCGGGGCTGGCTCAAGCACCCAGGAGCCGCCCACGGCGTGCACCACGAACGCGCCGACGCAGACCGCGCTCTATACGTACAAGGCCGGGGTCGCGAACGCGTGGTCGGCGGGGCCGGAGATCCCGGCCATCGGCAACCAGGAGTACGACTCCACGGACGGACCGGCCGCGACTCTGCCGGACGGAAACGTGCTGTTCGACGCCAGCGCATGCGTGTACAACACGCCGACTCACTTCTTCCTCTACAACGCGGGCTCGAACACGCTTAGCCAGATCGCGGACGTACCGAACGCTCCGAACGACTCCTCGTACTACACGCGGATGCTGGACCTGCCGAACGGTCAGGTGCTGTTCAACGACGGCAGCAACCAGATGGAGGTCTACACGGCCGGCGGGACGCCGGAAGCGTCGTGGGCGCCCTCGATCTCTTACCTGAGTTCCACGACGCTGGCTCCGGGAAAGACCTACGCGCTGGCAGGCAAGCAGCTCGCCGGATTGGACCAGGGGGCCACCTACGGTGATGACGTCCAGAACAACACCAACTTCCCCGTGGTACGGATCACGAACTCCGCGACGGGCGTGGTGACCTACGCCCGGACCCATGACTGGACCTCGGTATCGGTCGCTCCCGGCACCAGTTCCGCGACCGAGTTCACCCTCCCGTCGGGCACGCCGGCGGGCAAGAGCACGCTGGTCGTGGTGGCCAACGGAATCGCCTCATCGCCTTCGACGGTGACGATCCCTTAAGGCCGAATACAACGGTCGTTCCGCGCGAACGACTCAGCTGCCTGCTAGGCCCCGTCCCGATTTATCGGGGCGGGGCCTTCTGGGTGGTCAGCATGGTGAGCGCCGTCTGACGTGGCGGCCGATCAGGTGCTCGGGCCTATTGACCGTTACGGCTATATGAGTAGAGTTAACGCTCATGCAGCGTAACCGCCCCCCGTCCGCGCAGGCGATCAGTGTCCTGCGTGCGCTGGCCGCCGATCCGGCTCAGTGGCGCTACGGCTATGACCTGGTCACCGAGGTGCACCTGAAGTCGGGTTCGTTGTATCCGATCCTGGTCCGGCTCGCCGACCGTGGCCTGCTGGAGACCTCCTGGGAGCCGGGCGTGGGCAGCCGGCCGGCCCGCCATTTGTACCGGTTGACGCCGGCCGGCCGGGAGTTTGTGGCGGCGTTGGCCGCCGCTCGCGTCGACCGGAGCGTTCCGCATCCGCACAACCGTTGGAGTGAGGCGTAATGGGCGGCCTGTTCTTTGTCCCTATGGTCGGCTTGCTCGGCATTCTGATCGCGTGGTACCGGCGCGATCCGCGGCGGTTCCTGGACGGACCGACCGAAGACGCGCCGCTGCGGCTGACGCGCTGGGCGATCGGCCTGTTGGCCCCGCAGCGCGCCGAGTGGGGTCAGGCTATGCTCGGCGAAGTCGGCCACATCGAGGGCCGGGTCCGGCGGATGCGCTTCGCGCTCGGCTGCGTCGCCGCCGCGCTCGTGCTGCCACCGTGGGGTCGGGCCGCCGCCGGCGTGTGGGCGATGATCGCGCTCGCGGCCGGCAGTGTCGGCCTGTACGCCTCGGTGGCCGTCCACTACCGGCTCGCCGGCGGCGACTGGATCGCGGGCGGAATCCTGACCGTCTTCGCGGTCGGTGTCCTCCTCGGCGGCAGCTCCCTGATACGCCGCCCTGGTGTCGCGATTCCCGGTCTGCTCGGTGGCCTGATCGTCATCCTGGTCTGGCTGGCCTTGTCCGGGTTCACGTTCCTCGACCAGATCCTGCCGGACATCGTGCACTGGCACCGGTGGGTGGACTTGATCGTGGTGCCGTTCGGCGTTGGCGCCGCCGGCACCCTGTGGAGCGGCGACCCGGTCGTCGGTAAACGCGTTGCCCGGCTCGCCGCCATCACGTCCGGCCTCGGCCTGTTCGTGTACACGTCCATCGCGGTCGCCGTCATCGGCGGCGGCGGACCACCCGACCAGGACGGCGGCTTCACCCTCCGGGGTACCGTCAGCGACCGGCTCGGCAACAATATGATCCTCCTGGCCTTCACCACCCTGGTTGTCGCCACCATCGGCTGGGGCGGCGCGGCCGCGGCCGGCCGCCTGCTCCGCCGCACACCCGCACCGACAATTGCCGGGCCGATCCGCCCAAACCCCGAACCCCAGCAGGAGGCGTAACCCGCGATGACCACACCAGGCGAGACGGACTCAGGGGTCCGCGTACCACGCGGGCGCAGAACCCTACGCATCGTGGTGCTGTGCGTCATCGTGGCAGCGATACTGTTCCTCGCCGCCACCAGCTGGCTCAGGGGCTAGCCCCCGCAAGCCAATTGGGCCAGCGCGGTTTGGCTGGATAACTCTAGGGGTTTTCTTATTTAATTGATATTACGTTATTTCTGTGGATGAGCTAATTCAATATACCGACCGGGATCTGGCTAGAATAGCGGTGGCGCAAAAGGCGGCGCGGCTGGCCGACAGGCTGCACAAGCTGGCCGGGAAATACGGGCATGACGTGCCGGCGGGCAGCTGGCTCGGCACTTTCATCCCGCCCGTCCTGCAGGAGGCCGAGGACCTGCAGGCACTGGCGGTCGGCTACGAACGGAGCCTCGGGACCTCCTGGCAGCAGATCGGCGACCGCACCGGCCTGGACGAGGACGAGGCGGAAGATCGCTGGGGCAAGGCGGGAGCCGACGCGCCGCCCGCCGACCCGGGCGCGCTGGTCCGCGAGCTGGATTACTGGTATGTCCGGCATATGTGGCTGGATGAGGCCGAACGGTCGGACGTTCCTGATCCAGTCAGCCGGCTCCTCGACGCGGACGCGAGCTCCGCGGAGCCGTCCTGCCTGGTGTGCCGGAAGTACAGCGGGGGGACGGTGCCCTGCTGGGCGGGCCAGGCGACGCCACCCGGAGGTCACCTCATCGACGACGCGCTGTGGCGGGTCGGGCACGCGCCCACGGTGTTCGCGCCGTGCGGCTCGCTGCTGCTCGAGTCCAAGCGGCATTTCCTCGACCATTCCGAGATGACCACGGCGGAGTCGGCGTCATTTGGTGCGCTTATCGGGCGGCTGACGACGGCGATCAAGCAGGTATCAGGAGCCGAACGTGTTCACGTCTATTCGAGCATGGACGGCGCACCGCACTTTCACGTCTGGCTGACCCCGCGGCGCCCGGACGACGTCAAGGGCCGCGGGTTCATCGTCAGCGGCGGCTACTGCACGGACGCGGCCGCGGAGGCCGCGGTCGACGCCATGCGGCGGGTCCTGCCGGGCGTCACCGCTGGTCGCGGCGAGGGACAGTAAACGTTCTCGATCAACGTGCGCACCGGGATCTTCTGGTCCTTGCCGAGCAGCCGGGAGGTCAGCCGGTACGGATCGACGTAGCCGGCTCCCCGGGCCAGGCCGCGGAGGAAATCCACCGGGTCGCCGCCCGCGGCGGGCGCGTCGAGCAGGCGCCGGGCCCGGGCCACCCAGCGGCTCAGCTCGGCCACGGTAAACGAATGCTGGCTGCCCCGGCCGAACACCGCGCTGAGATACAGCCGTGCGCCCAGCTGAAACTCGGCATCGGCACCGCCGGCCGCGGTGCGTACCTCGGGGAGCAGGTAGTCTTCCCACCCCCCGTGCCGGCTGGAGACCGCCACGCCGCCGATGGGGACCCGGCTAACCTCCACCCGGGCGGTTCTGGCCCCGAAAACACGCAGCACGCGCTCGATCATGACGTAGTCATCTCGCATCGCGCGGTCGTACATCAGCACGGTCAGGTCGTACTCACCGACCATGGGCAGCAGCTGCCCCAGCACGCAGACGAGGTAGTTGGCCTGCCCGTCCGCGCTGACCAGCGCGCGCAGCGCGATGCCCTGGGCGGTGAGGTCGAGGTAGACCGGCGCGCCCAGCGGGCGGCCGTCGATGCACAGGTCCGCACCGACGAGCTCGTCGATGAGAACCGAGTCGGGGAGTCTGGGCGCCATGGGGCCGGCGGTATGCGGGCCCGCCAGGTTGAGCGTCTGGTAGTGGGATTGCCAGATCTCCAGCACCCTGACCGCGGACGGATGCATCCACCGCTGCTCCTGGACCCGTTCGATGTAGGGGCGCAGCCGCCTCGCCGGCGCCGGAGCGGGCTCGGCGTGGTGGCGCTTGTACAGTTCACCGATCCACCGCTCGTCCGCCCGGCGGAAGTCGGTACCCGCCCACACCCGGTCGAGATACTCCCAGAACGCCACGGTCTGGTGCCCGTCGGCGAAGGCGAGGTGATCGTACACGCAGGTCACGTCGGCTATCGCGGCCGTGGCCCGGCCCAGCATGTCGATGCTGAGCAGGTAGTTCAGGTGCGTCGGGGTGAGCGGCTTGGTGGGCGAGACGGTAATGGGCGCGACGAGGATCCTGTCCACGCGGTCACCACCGGACCGGCAACGTGGTCAGGCCCCGGATAAAGGCGCCCTCCCGCCAGCGCAGCTCCCGTTCGGGCACGGCGAGTTCGAGCCCGGGCAGGTCGCGCAGCAGGACACCGAGCGCTTCGGCGAGTTCGACCCGGGCCAGCGCGGCCCCCAGGCACAGGTGCCTGCCGTGGCCGAAGGCGACGTGTGCCGCGCCAGCCCGGTCCGGCGACAGCCGGTCCGGGTCGGCGAAGACGCGGGGATCCCGGTTCGCGGCGGCGAACACCGGGATCAGGATCTGTCCCGCCTGGACCTGCTCCTGGCCCAGCACCGCGTCCCCGAGGGCCACGTGCGGCACTCCCCCGGTGGCCAGCAGCGAGGTCCACCGCAGCGTTTCCTCGATGGCCGGGCCCAGGGCCGCCGGATCGCGGCGCACCCGTTCCCAGCGCGAGCGGTCGGACAGCAGGAGCAGGACGGTGGTCGCGATCTGCTTGCTGGTTGTCTCATACCCCGCCACGAGCAGGCCGTAGGCAATATGAACGGCCTCGGTGCGGGTCACCGTGCCGTCCCGTTCGGCCGCGGTGACCAGGGCAGCCAGCACCCCGTCGACCCCATCGACCCCGCCGCGCGCTGGCCCGGCGGCGAGCGCCCGGTCGTACAGCCTCCAGAAGTAGTCGAATATCCCCCGGTGGGCCGCCTCCACCTCGGCGGGCGCATGCCCCTGGGTCGACATCATCACGTCGAACAGCGGGGCGAAGACGTCAAAGTCGTCCGCGGGAACACCCATCACCCGGCAGATGACGGCCACGGACAGGGGCAGTGAGAAGGCCGCGATGAGATCGGCAGGCGGCCCGCCGCCGGCCATCGCGGAAAGCAGCTCGTCCGCCGTCTGCCTGATCCACGCCCGCTCCTTCTCGGCGCGGGCCCGGGTGAACGCGGCGGCGACCGTGCCGCGGCGGCGCGCGTGCTCGGGCGGGTCCGCGCCGTTGAGGGCGAGCGACTCGGGCGTCCGGGACGTCATCCCGTGCGCCGCCGCCCTGGCCCGGCTGAAATCCGTACCGGTCAGCAGGTCCCGGATCTCGTCGTATCCGCAGACCAGCAGGGCCCGCGCCGAGTTGCCCAGGATCACGGGACGGAGAAACTGGCCATCCGCCGCGCGCAATTCTTTCGCCGGTCCCGCTTGCTGTGGATCTGGGAAAGGAAAATTAAGTTCTGTCCCAGTCATGACATGTTTCCTTTTGTGATTAACGTTCGCTGCGGTATATTACGTTTTGTGCTTGACCTAGAGCGCATACTGCAAACGGAGCTTGACGGCCGCCATCAGCGGGCCAGGCGGGGCTTGCACGGAACCAGCCAGGAAATGGCCGACGTGACGGTGCCCGTGGTACTGCGTGAATTCGATCCGCAGGCCGTCGCCGATGGCGCGGTAAAGTTCGCCGCCGCGCTGACGCCCGATCAGTCTGATTCCTGGTTCCGCTGTTACACCCGGGCCGTATTCCTCTTCGGCAATCCGCGGAACCTGGCCGCCAGGTACCCGGTGCCGCACCGGGCCGGCGACAATGCCGTCGGCTGGCTGGGCGTCGTCGGCCGGAAGGAGCTTGACCAGGTGCGCAGGCTGCTGCGCCCGGTCACGGGCGCGCTGCCCGCGGTCAGCGCGGTACCCGCGGCGGGCGCGAATCCCGGCGGGCCGAGTCCCGCCGGCGGGGCGGGGGCGGCGTGCCTGTGGCTCGCCATCCGGGGGCTTGATCTCGCGCAGTACCTCGTTCATCTGCACCATACGGTGACCGAAGCGGTACTGACCGGGAAAATAGGCCCTGGTGACACCATTCGTCTCCGGCATGTCATGGATCTCCACCCTTCCAGGCTTAATCGTGCGGACTGCATCTACACCCGGGTCCATCCCGTTCCCGGTCATCCGGGACGGCTGCGCCTTTACGCGCTGCTAGGTCACGAGGGATGAAATCCGGTCCTGCGGCATCCCTATCTGGCGGAGGGCGGATATAACGTCAGCCGCGACCGCTTCCGCGGGCCTATTCGCGTCGATCACCACCGCGGGAAGTCCCTTTATCTGGTCGAGCATGACGCCGCGCAGGTCTCGCTGAAATCGCGCGAAGCCCTCCCAGGTCGGTTCCGCGCCGTAATACTCGAACGGATTGACGGCACCGCCAGCCCGGTGCCAGGCGACGTGGGGGGCGACGTCGAGGAAGACGACGCCGGCCGGCCTGGGCTGGAGCAGGGCCCGCCAGATCGCACCCGCGCGCTCGTCGGCGAGGCCGGTGATGACGCCCTTGGCGAGCAGCTTGTAATAGTAGGAATCGACGACCGCGGGACCGTGCGCGGCCGTCCGGAGCACCTCGTCCCGCAGGTGCAGCACGATGGGCGTCAACAGCGAGAAGGCGAGGTCGGCGGAATACGCCCGGCCGACCTTGGTGTAGGCCTCGAAGAAGCCGGACTCGCGCAGCCACCGCACCACCGGACGGCCGTGCAGGTACGGATCGTCGTAGGAGATGACCTGCCACCCGGTCTCGGTCCTGAGCCTGCGGAGTGCCTCCGACTTGCCTGCGTAATCGGCACCGAGGACGGTCCAGAACTCTTTCATCGAGATCCCTCTCCTGCACGAGCCGCTCGGGCGAAGGGCTCGTACCACGGCGCGTAGGTGTCCAGCCGGTCGAGCATGGGCGCACCGGGGGCGCGGCCCGCGGCCGTCCAGACACGCTCGGAGGAGTAGGTATGCTCCACGCCGAGCAATTCCAGCCGCCGTTCCAGCCGTCGCAGCCGGCCCAGGCGCAGGGCCTTCAGCGTCACCCCGGCGGGGACGCTGAAGCGCGGTGGCGGGAGCCGGTACAGGCGGGCCAGGGCCAGCAGCAGGTCACGAGTGCGCACCGGACGCGGTTCGCAGACGTGGAAGGGCGATCCGGCGAAGGCGCCGGGGCGGCGGGCGGCCGCCGCGACCACGGCGCCGAGATCTTCCACCGCGACCACCGACTGGCAGGCGCGCCCGGCGTCCAGCCAGACCCCGGTCCGCAGCCACCGCAGCACGGTAGGCACGAACCAGCGATCTCCTTCGCCATAGGTGAAGAACGGCCGGAGCACGATCCCGCCGGCCGCCCGTACCGCCTCCTCGGCCCGCCGCTTGCTGCGGCTGGCCGCCGACACCGGCGCCGGGGTGGCCGACTCGGTGAGGTTACGGTGCGGGCCGTGCCCGTGCACCGCGGCGGTGCTGACGTAGATCACCTCGCGCACGCCGGCTCGCGCCGCCCCGGCCAGCAGGTTCGCAGTGCCGGTCACGTTGACCGCCTGGCAGCGCCCTGGGTCGCGGCCGGACGCGCTGGCCAGGTGGACAAGGACGTCGATGCCGTCACAGCATTCGGCCAGTTGCGCCTGGTCGGTCAGGTCCGCCCGCACGACCTGCGCCGTCGGCGGGGCCGTCAGCGGCCGCCGGTGAGCCATCAGCCGTACGGGCTGGTCCGGGCCGAGGGCGGCGGTCACCGCGGTGCCGACGAAGCCGGCCGCCCCGGTGACGAGCACCCGCGGGCCGGTCACGGCGCCTTCCCGGGCGGGCCCCGGGCCGGTCACGGCGCCTTCCCGAGCAGGCCGATGGCCAGGAAGGCCAGGAACGCGCAGAGCGGGAAACCGAGGGCACCGCGAGCGGGCCAGCGCGGCAGCCGGCGCCGCCAGAACCGCCAGCCCGCCAGCATCGGGACGGCCAGCGGGGCCAGGGCCAGCCAGCCCCAGCCGTGCGCAGGCGAGCCCGCCGCCCAGGGCCGTACGGCAGCCGACGCCAGCCCGACCGCGAGCATGGCCGCGGCGGACGCGACCGCGACCGTGCCGCCCAGGCCGAGATGGTGCACGTAGGTCCGCTCCGCCCGGCCGGGCGCGCGGGTGGCCTTGCGGGCGAACTCCAGGTGGACGAAGGCCAGCACGACCGCGGCGGTGGCGCACAATCCGGTGGCGGCCGGCGGCAGGTGGTTGGCGCGCAGGAACGCGACGTACACGTACAGCGAGAGCAGCACCTGAATCGGGAGGTTCAGCGCCAGGTGCAGCAGCAGGTTCTCACTCGCGGGCCAGTGCAGGCTCACGTTCACCGCGATCAGCCCGGCGGTGTAGCCGATCAGCACGGCCAGCACGAGCAGGCCTGCGCCCCGGCCGGCGTTGAGGGCGAGCAGCGCCGCGGCCCCCGCCGACGCGAGAATGACCAGGTCGCGGACGGACACCGCGCCGCTGGGCAGGGCGCGCTGGGGGGCGTGCACCCGGTCGTAATCCAGGTCCCGCAGATCATCTAGGGCCCGCAGCAGCAACATGGCCAGGAACAGCGTGACCGCGGTGACCAGGACCCCGGCGTCGCGAGGCCACCGGTGCGCCGGCGCCGCCGACACCACGAGCAGCCCGGTCAGCCCGGCCGCCCACAGCAGCGTGAGCGGCAGGTAGAGGGCCGGCGGGTTGGCCCGGACCGCGAAGCGGTATAGCCTCGCGGTCATCCGGCGCCGCCCAGGGCGCGCGTGCTTTCCAGGGTCACCGTGCTTTCCAGGGTCACCGTGCCCGCGGTGCCGTCCAGTTCGATCCAGTCACCGTCGCGGATGAGCCGGGTCGCGGCCGGGACGGCCACCACCGTGGGGATCGCGAGCATGCGCCCGGTGATCGCGGTATGCGACACCGGCGATCCGCGCTCGACCACGATCCCCTTGGCCGCCATCATCAGGAACAGCCAGCCCGGGTCGGTCTGCTTGGCGACGAGGATCCGGTCGCGGCATTCGCTGGCGTCAATGGCCGGGTCAGCGATCACCTTGGCCCGGCCGCGGACTCGCCCGGGACTAGACGCGATGCCGGCCAGCGACCGGGTGGCGGGCTCGCCGGCCGGCGGCCCGGCCAGTGGTCCGAAGAGCTCCTCCGCCGCGGCGACGGCCACGACCGCGGGCGAATCCTCGTCGGTGCGCAGCAGCGGGGGCAGCTCCGGTTCGCTCGCCCACTCCTGTCGCTGGGCCCGCCGCAGCGCCGCGAGCTGGCTCAGGTCAGGTCCGGACAGCGTGCCGGAAAACGCGCCGAGCACCTCCGGTGCGGTGAGGTCAAGGACGTCTCGTTCGGCCGCCAGGACGCCCGCCTTGACCAGCCTGCGAGCGAGCTCGAACAGCAGTGACCGGCTCACGCCGAACAGCTGGCTGCGGCAGAACCGCATGTCCTCCCGCGCGCACAAGAACTCGCGCATGACCGCGTAACATCCGCGCAGAACGGCCCGCCGCACCGGATTCCGGCAGCGGGCCCGCAGCTGGGCCTCGGCCTGGGCCCGGGTCCGGAGCTCCTGCGCGCGGTTGCCGGCCACGGTGAGGGACTCGCGGGCGTAGGCGCGGACGAGCTGCAGCAGCCGCCAGGGTTCGGCGCGGATGGTGACCGACTCCATCTTGAGGTCCTGGAGGCCGCGGTCACCGTACCGGCGCACGTGCTCGAGCGCGGCGGCGGCGATGTCGTCCCCGTACGCCCCGGTGGCCAGGTCGTCCCACACCAGCTCGTCGTCCTGGCGCCCGAGCACGGCACTGAGCGGGGCAGACTGGCGGGTCCGTTCGGACAAATGAAGGGCGGAACGGATCGCGGCGACCGAGCGGTTCTCCCGGGCGCCGCACAACATGCCGGTCAGCGTGCCCGGCTCGGTACCAGGCAGCCAGCGGCGCACCAGGGCGCTGGTGAACCTGCCGACCAGCAGCAGGTAATAATTGTTGACGCTGCCGATGCCCCAGCGCTCCCCGACGGCGGCCCACAGCCGGTGGTAATCCTCCACCACGCTGGCCGCGGTCCGCTCGCCGGCGGCCTCGCGGCCAAAGCGCGCATAGTAGCCGTCCCACCAGGCCAGGAACTGACGTACCTGGGCCCGGTGGCGCGGCAGCCGGACGGCGATGCCCGCGTAGTGCGCGGCCCGGCGCAGCCTGCCCGCGGCGGGCCCGCCGCGGCCGAGCTCCGGCGTGGCGACCTCGGGCGGCAGGCCCATCGATTGTTCCCAGGTGGCGCGCAGCGCGGCGAAGCTCGGGATCTGGGCGTGCAGGGCATACCAGGTGTCGAGACGGTAGTACATCCGCCCGCGCAGGTGCCCGAGCAACCGGCGCAGATCATGACGACGGGCGGCGAGCAGGTGGGCCGGAACCCCCATCCGCCGGTAGAAGTCGGCGAAGCTCAGCTCGCCGTACTGCGCCGCGACGGAGTAGGTCAGCGCGCAGGACACGCCGGGGAAGCCCTCGGTGAGGTTGCTGTTGCCCCAGAAGACGCGCTTATCTTTCCGCTCCGGGGCGCGCGGTACGGGGTAGACGACGGGGCGAGCCTGGACCAGCATGACCCGGCCGTCCGCCGTGATCGCGCCCTCGATGTCCTGCGGCCCGCCGAAGTACGCCTCGACCCGCGCGGCCAGCGCGGCGACGCCGAGAGCCTCCCGTTCGGTCAGCACCGGTGCGGGCCCGGCGCTCAGGCGGCTTTCCACCGTCTCGGCCGCCGGGTTCACGTAGAAGTGGTCCAGGTCGGCTTTCTCCTGGACCACCCCCTCGCCGTAACCGCGGGCCGCCGCGATCACGCAGCGGTCGCTGCCGTCGACGGGGTCCCTGGTGAACGCCACGAAGGAGCGCTCTGCCGGGACCATCTCCTGTACGCCGACGGCCATGCTCACCGACCGCGGATCCAGCCCGCGGTGCATCCGGTACCTGACGG
The DNA here is from genome assembly GCA_050010815.1 of Streptosporangiaceae bacterium. Taxonomy (GTDB): domain Bacteria; phylum Actinomycetota; class Actinomycetes; order Streptosporangiales; family Streptosporangiaceae; genus Palsa-504. The sequence goes on from JBEKKH010000165.1 coordinate 12,707, forward strand.
CCCGGTCGCTGTACCCGGACGCCCAGCAGGCCGCCACCCGCGACAGCAGCTCGGCCCGGGAGACATCGAGAAAGCTGTCCGAGAGCCCGGCGAAGGGATCGGTACCGCCGTCCTCGCCCCGGCCATCGGGGGTGGCGACCGCACAGGCCCGCACGGCCACCAGACCGCCGGCGCCGGCCAGGCGGTCGAACCGCTCGAGCAGCTGCGCGCCGAGGTCGGGCCGCACCGCGCGGTCCGCTATCCGGGTCCGCATCCGGCCCGCCCAGGCCAGCAGCTCCTGATCGTCGGTCAGGTCAGCGGGCGAAT
>JBEKKH010000166.1:0-12955 GCA_050010815.1 Streptosporangiaceae bacterium
GAGTATCACGCCGCGGCCGTTGCAGCACTCACACGGGGTGGAGAACGCCTCGAGCAGGCCAGCCCCCACCCGCTTCCTGGTCATCTGCACCAGGCCGAGCGAGGTCACCTCGGCGACCTGGTGCTTGGTCCGGTCCCGGGACAGGCATTCGAGCAGCCTGCGGAGCACCAGGTCCCTGTTGCTCTCGAGCACCATGTCGATGAAGTCGATGACGACGATGCCGCCCACGTCACGCAGCCGGAGCTGGCGGACGATCTCCTCGGCGGCTTCGAGGTTGTTCCGGGTGACGGTTTCCTCCAGGTTCCCGCCCTGCCCGGTGAACTTGCCCGTGTTCACGTCGACGACCGTCATCGCCTCGGTCTTGTCGATGACCAGCGAACCGCCGCTCGGCAGCCAGACCTTGCGCTCAAGCGCCTTGGCCAGCTGCTCGTCGATGCGGTGCTCGGCGAACGCGTCCCGGTCACCCTGCCAGCGGGTGATCCGCTCGGCCAGGTGCGGCGCGACGTACTTGACGTACTCGTCGACCACGTCCCAGGCCTCGTCGCCGGACACCACGAGCGAATGGAAGTCCTCGTTGAAGACGTCCCTGATGACCCGGATCGTCAGGTCGGGCTCGCTGTAGAGCAGCGCGGGCGCGCTGGCCGTCTTCGCCTTCTTCTCGATCGCCTCCCACTGGGCGGCGAGCCGGGTGACGTCGCGGTCCAGTTCTTCCTCGGCCGCTCCCTCCGCCGCGGTACGGACGATGACGCCGGCGTTCTCCGGCATGACCCGCTTGAGGATCTGCTTGAGCCGGTTCCGCTCGGTGTCGGGCAGCTTGCGGCTGATGCCGGTCATGGACGCGCCGGGCACGTAGACCAGGTACCGGCCAGGCAGGCTGACCTGGCTGGTCAGCCGGGCCCCCTTGTGGCCGACCGGGTCCTTCGTGACCTGCACGATCACCGACTGGCCCGACTTCAGGGCCGACTCGATCCGCTTGGGCTGCCCCTCGAGCCCGCTGACATCGAAGTTGACCTCGCCGGCGTAGAGCACAGCGTTGCGGCCCTTGCCGACGTCGACGAAGGCGGCTTCCATCGAGGGCAGGACGTTCTGCACCTTGCCGAGATAAACGTTGCCCACGTAGGACTGCTGGCTGGACCGGTTCACGTAGTGCTCGACCAGGACACCGTCCTCGAGCACCGCGATCTGAGTGCGGTCCTTGCGCTGCCGGACCACCATGGTCCGCACGACCGACTCGCGGCGGGCCAGGAACTCGGACTCGGTGACGATCGGCGGTCGGCGACGGCCGGTTTCCCGGCCCTCGCGGCGGCGTTGCTTCTTAGCCTCGAGCCTGGTGGAACCCTTGACCGAGCGCACGTCGTCATGGCCGTTCGGCTCACGGACGTGGACCACGGTGTCCGGCGGGTCATCGGGGGTCAGCGGGTCCGCGCCGCCATCGGCCGAACCCCGGCGGCGCTTGCGCCTGCGCCTGCGCGCGCTGGACGAGCCCGAGCCGTCGTCGTCATCATCGTCGGCCGTCCCGTTGCCCTCGTCCGGGCGGCCGGACTCGGCGGATCCGGCGGCCGACTCCGGGCTGGCGACGGAGTCGGCGGCAGCGGCCGCAGCACCTCTCCGGCTGCGCGTGCGGGAGGCCGGCTTGCGGCCTTCTGCCTGGCCCGCGCCGTTCCCGGCGTCGGCCGGGGCCGTCTGGGAGTCTTGGGGGTTTTGGGGTTCCTGGGCTTCTTCGCCGCCCGGGCCCTCCGGCTGGTCGTCGGTCGCCTCGGCCGCGTCCTGGTCACCGTTCCTGGCCCGGCCGCGGCTCGGCCTGCGCCGGCGCCTGCGCCCTGACCCTGAGCCGTCGTCATCGTCGTCAGGAACCCCGGCACCGGCGGCACCAGCGGGACTTCCGGCGGTCTCGGTGCCACTCTCGGCTCCGGCGTTCCTGGCCCCCGAGGATCGGGCGGATCGGGACGACCTGGCCGGCCTGGGTTCTGGCGATGCGCCGTCTGGCCGCACGGCGTCGGGCAGCGTGACGTCCGGCCGCGTGGTGGGCGGCTGGAACAGCACCGGCGGCGGCTGAAACACCGCCGCGGGCACACTCGGGTTCAGCTCACCGGCCCCGCGCCCGCCCGCCGTGTTGTCATTGGAATCTCTGTCGTTCAGCTCGCTGTCGAGCATTCGGGCTATCTCCAGTCAGGCTCCCGGGCGCGCGGTGTCGCGGCGTACCGTCCCATGACGGCATACCGCGACGTGCCCGCACTCCACACGGGAGCACGTTGTCAACGTAGGCCCGGCCGGAGCCGCGTAGGCAGCCCTGAGCTCGCGCGGTAACCGCGCCAGCTCGACAGCACCGAGCCTGATCACTTGTCTCTGCTTTCGAGATCTCTGCTTTCGAGACCTCGGTCTTCGCGGGTACGGCTCCCCAGCACCGCCGTGACGCCGTCATGACCCACTCTCCCCTGGCGACAGGGTCTGCCTGGTCAGCAGGGCTTGTGAACCCTGCGCCAGCCGGGTGGTCAATGGCGGCGACGACGCGACGATGCCGTTCCTTTCGCGCAGCGCGGTCACAACATCCTCGGGCCGCACGGCCGGTGCCGTGTGTAGAACAACCATTCGGAGAATGGCACAATCTTCGAGACCTGTCACGGCGGCGCGTGCGCCGCCCTCAGGATCGGCCGTGATCCCGTCCCACGTAACGACGTTCATCTCCACCACGGCCGCGCGAGCATCCAACCGCCGGACGCCCTTGTCCGTGAGGCGCTCAACCGGCGCCTCGCCGAGGGCGAGGAAGCTCGCGACCGCCTGCTCGGCAGCCGCCGACCCCACACCCGGAAGAATTACACGCCACTCAGAAGCCTCCAGGCCGCCAAAGCCGCCGGACGGCGTCTTACCGGAGCCCACCGACGGTTTCCCGTCTGCTCCGATACTCTCGGTGACGTCGATCACATCAATCCCATCAGGCAGTGCCGCGTTCAGCCGCTGGCACACCTGCGTCTCAGCCTGCCGGGCGGTCAGCAAGAGGCTGAGGTATTCGGCCTCGCTGGCCACACCAGTCGGAGCGCCACCCGCGTACGAAATCTTCGGGTGCGGCGAAAACCCGGCAGAAAAAGCAATCGGTAGCCCTGCCTTGCGCACTCCCCGCTCGAAGGCGCGAGCCACATCTCTGTGGCTGGCAAAACGCATCTTTCCGCGCTTAGCATACCGGACCACCAGATGCTGCACCGCAGGCTTCTGGGCCAGCCTAGAATCAGGCAGTCTGCGATCAGGCTCCGGCACGCTACCTCCCGACCACGACGGGAAGCAGCCGCCTGCCGTCAAGACGTGCCCCGGTCGGACCCACCTGGATCTCGGTGTCCATAGCCGGACAGACTCCGCATTCGTAACACGGAGTCCATCGGCAATCCTCCACCTCGGCCGCCCCTTCGGGAGCGATGGAATCCTGCCAGTCCTGCCAGAGCCAGTCGCGGTCAAGGCCCGCGTCCAGGTGTTCCCAGGGGAGCACCTCGCTGTAATCACGTTCTCGCGTAGTGTACCATGCCAGGTCCACCGGCTCTGTGGCCAGCGCCTCCTCGGCACACCGCTGCCAGCGCTCGTAGGAGAAGTACTCGGTCCACCCGTCGAAGCGCGCGCCGTCCCGCCAGGCCGCCAGGATCACGGCGCCGACGCGGCGGTCGCCACGGGAGAGCAGTCCCTCGATTTGGCCCGGGCGCCCGTCGTGATAGCGGAACCCGATCGCCTTGCCGTACGCGCGATCGGCGCGCAGCGCGCCGCCGAGGGCGCGCAGCCGGGCGTCTACCACGTCGGGCTCGCACTGGGCCGCCCACTGGAACGGCGTGTGCGGCTTGGGCACGAAACCACCGATCGACACCGTGCACCTGATGTCATGCCGCCCGCTGGTCTTCCGGCCCGCCTCGATGACCTTGCGCGCCAGCTGCGCGATGGCCAGCACGTCCTCGTCGGTCTCGGTGGGCAGTCCGCACATGAAGTACAGCTTCACCTGCCGCCAGCCGCTGGCGTAGGCCGTGGTGACGGTCCGGATCAGGTCCTCTTCCGTCACCATTTTGTTGATCACCTTGCGCAGCCGCTCCGAGCCGCCTTCCGGGGCGAACGTCAGCCCGGACCTGCGGCCGTTGCGGCTGAGCTCGTCGGCCAGGGTCACGTTGAAGGCATCCACCCGAGTCGAGGGCAGCGACAGTCCGACGTTGGTGCCCTCGTAGCAGTCGGCGAGGTCGACCGCGATCTCGTTGATCTCGCTGTGGTCCGCGCTCGACAGGGACAGCAGCCCGACCTCGTCGAAGCCGGTGGCCGCCACGCCCTGGGCGACCATCGAGCCGATCGTGGTGATGGACCGCTCGCGCACCGGCCTGGTGATCATCCCGGCCTGGCAGAACCGGCAGCCGCGGGTGCAGCCGCGGAAGATCTCCACGCTGTACCGTTCGTGCACGGTCTCGGCCACGGGGACGATCGGCGCCCGCGGATACGGCCAGGCGTCCAGGTCCATCACGGTGTGCTTCGAAACTGTCGGCGGTACGCCGGGACGGTTCGGAATTACTTTTGAAATCTTTCCGTCCGGATGGTACGATACGTCGTAGAATCGAGGTACGTAAGCCACCGTTGTGAGGCGGAGCAGCAGTCCGTCCCGGCCACCGGGCTGCCCGGCACGCTTCCAGTCCCGAATCAGGTCCGTGATCGCGAGCACGGCCTGTTCGCCATCACCGAGCACCACGACGTCGAGGAAGTCCGCGATAGGTTCCGGGTTGAACGCCGCATGGCCCCCGCCGATGACCAGGGGGTGAGCGGGAGTCCGTTCGGAAGAAAAAAGAGGAATACCGGCCAGGTCAAGGACGGTCAGGAGGTTGGTATAGGCCATTTCGGTGGCGAAACTCACGCCGAGCACGTCAAAGGAGCCGACCGGCCGGTGCGCGTCCACCGTGAACTGGGGCACGCGATGGGTGCGCATCAGCTCTTCCAGGTCGGGCCAGACCGTGTAGGTCCGCTCGGCGAGCACGCCCTCGCACTCGTTCAGCACTTCGTAGAGGATCTGGATGCCCTGGTTGGGCAGCCCGACCTCGTAAGCGTCCGGGTACAGCAGGGCCCACCGGACGTCCGTGGCGTCCCAGTCCTTGGTGACTGAGTTAACCTCGCCGCCGACATACTGGATCGGCTTGCGCACGCGTGGCAGCAGCGGCTCAAGCGCTGGATAGACCGATTCGACAGGCATCAAGCCAGACTATCTGAACGGACCGTGGTGGAACTGCCACGAAACGGGTGGCGGCCCTGGTCCCGTTACTCAAAGACGCTGTGGCGGCGGTGGATGGACTGGAGCAGGCCGATGGCGATCATGTCGGCGAAAACCGCCGACCCGCCGTAGGAGACGAACGGCAGCGGGATGCCGGTGATCGGCATGATGCCGATCGTCATGCCGATGTTCACGAACGACTGGAACGTGAACCACATCGCGATGCCGGACGCGACCAGCAGGCCGAACAGGTCATCGGCCCGGGCGGCGATCCGCAGCGCCCGGATGATGACCACCCCGAGCAGGAAGACGATCACGATCGTGCCGACGAAGCCGAGTTCCTCGCCGGCCACGGTGAAGATGAAGTCCGTCTGCTGGGAGGGGACGAAGTTGCCCGCGACCAGCTGGCCGTGGAACAGCCCCTGGCCGAACATCCCGCCGGACCCGACGGCGATCTTGGCCTGGGCCGCGTTGTAGCCGGCCCCGGCCAGGTCAGCCGACGGGTGCAGGAAGGAGGTGAACCGGGTCAGCTGATAGGACTTCAGCACGTGCAGGGCCGCGGCCACGGCGACCATGACGGCCACGATGGCCGTGAGCGCGGCGATCAGGCGCAGCCGGATCCCGGACAGGACGATGATGGTCACGGTCACGACGACCAGGACCATGGCCACGCCGAGGGCCGGTTCGGTCACCACCAGGCTGATCAGCGGGGCCGCGGCGACCAGGGCCAGCAGCACGGCGCGCAGCCCGGGCCGGTTATCGCGCGTGCCGCTGAAGATCATCGCGGTCATCACGATCAGCGCGACCTTGGCGAACTCCGACGGCTCGATCTGGAACCCGCCGGGCACGGAGATCCACGCCTTCGCGCCGTTGACGTCGGCGCCCAGCGGGGTCAGCACGGCCAGCAGGGCCAGCAGCGTTCCCGCGTAGAAGAACGGCGTCCAGGTTTTCAGCTGCCTGGTATCGGCCAGGCTGACCGCGAACATCAGGACCAGCCCGATGATCACCCACAGCAGCTGCTTCTTCAGGTAGGTACGCGGGTCCAGCCCGGCCTGGATCAGGCTGGGCTGGGTGGCCGACCAGACGAGCAGGGTGCCGATCGCGCTCAGCCCGGCCACCACCACGATCAGCAGCCAGTCCATGTGCCGCAGCGGAGAGTTCCTGGCGAACGCCCGGGCCAGCAGGGACCGCGGGCGGGCGGAGAACCCCCTGGCGCGCGGCGTGGTCAGGCCGCGCGCGGTGTAGCCCGTGGATCGCCCCGCCATTACTTCCCCTTGCCGTAGCCGGCCGGTGCCGTGATCGCGCCCGCGGAGGTGATCCGCGGTGCCGAGGACGGCACCTGGCCACCCGGAACGGCCGCCTTGCGACCCTCCAGGCCGTAGATGCCGTCCCAGATCTGGCGCACCGCGGGGGCGGCCACGTCGGCGCCGTAACCGGCGCCGGGGACCATGACGATGACCACGTACTTCGGATCCTGGCACGGCGCGAAGGAGGCAAACACCGAGGTCGCGTTGACACCGAAGTTCTGGGCGGTGCCTGTCTTGCCCGCGACGCAGACCTGGCTGAGCGGGAAGCCGGAGAACGCGCTGGCCGCGGTGCCCTGCGTCACCACGCCGGCCAGCGCGCCGCGGATGTAGGACAGCGTGTCACCGGAGACGGGCAGGTGCCTGATGACCGGCGGGTTGATCTTCTGCACCACCTGGCCGGACGGCGACACCAGCGCCTCGCCGATCCGCGGGCTGTACAGGGTGCCGCCGTTGGCCAGCGCCGCGTAGGCGTCGGCGAGCTGGACCGGGGTCACGGTCACGTAGCCCTGGCCGATCGCGGCGATGGCGGCCTGGCCCGGTTCCCACTGCCACCCGCTCTGGCAGTCCTGCCACTCGATCTGCTGCACGTAGCTGCCGTACTGGCGGCCGTTCTTGCACCAGTTCTGGCCGGTGTGCGCGTTGTCCTTCCACAGGTAGTACAGCCACTGCCTGGTCGGGATCGTGCCGGTCGACTCGGCGGGCAGGTCGATGCCGGTGCCTTGCCCGAAGCCCCAGTCGAGCTCCATCTTCTGCATCTTCTGGACCGGAGCGTTCGGCGACGGCTTGGTGTTGGCGCCCGGATCGTCGCCGTCGTACATATCGATGCCCAGGTTGTAGTACACGGTGTCACAGGACTGGATGAGGGCCTGCGCGAACGTCATGTCGCCGAGGTTCGGCTCGCCGTCGTTCTTGAAGGTCTGGCTGCCGATGCTGACCGAGGCGGGGCAGTCGTACAGTCCGTCGAGCGGATAGCCGTCTGCCACCGCGGCCGCGGTCGAGGTCACCTTGAAGGTGGAGCCCGGGGCGTACTGACCCTGGGTGGCCCAGTTGATGACCGGTTCCCCGTCTCTCGTGCCGAACAGCTCGTTGAACTCGGCCTGAGAGATACCGCCGGTCCACACGCTGGGGTTGTAATCCGGGTAACTGGCCATCGCCACCACCCGGCCGGTGCTGGTCATCACGATCGCCGCGCCCTGGTTGGAGGTGTTCCCGGCGGCCCGCGACTTGGCGATCGCCGCGTCGAGCGCGTTCTGGGTGTCGGCCTGGATCTGGGCGTTGAGGCTGGTCACCAGGTCATCCCCGTTGGTCGGGGCGGTCTGGCCGACGGTCCCCGTGACATCTCCGGCCGCGTTGACCGACACCACCCTGGTGCCGGCGGTGCCGCGAAGCTGGCTGTCGTACTGGGCCTCAAGGCCGGCCTGGCCGACCAGGTCGACGCCGGAGAAACCGGTGACCGGCAGGTGCCTGCTCTTGATCTCCTGGGGGGTAATGGGCTGCAGGTAGCCGAGCACCTGGGCCGGGTTGGCCCCGTCCGGCTCCGGGTAGTCGACAACCGGCTGCACCTGCGCGGTCACGTCGGGGAACTCCTTTTGTTCCTCCATGACCTGCAGCGCTACCTGGGCCGAGACGTCCTGGTCGACCGGGATGGGCTGGTACGGGGAGCCGTTCCAGCAGGGCTGCGACACGCCCGCGGCGCACAGCCGGGTCTTGGCGGTCAGCAGCTTGTCCGGCATGCCAAGCAGCGTGGCCAGCCGGCGCAGCACCGGTGCGGCCCCGCCCGGCTGCTGGGCCAGGTCCATCATGTCCACCGACACGACCAGGGCCGTCGTGTTGGTGACCAGGCGGTTGCCCACGTCATCGAGGATCTGGCCGCGGACCGCGGGGACGATCACGTTCCTGGTCTGGTTCGCGGCGGCGAGTTTGGTGAAGGCGGTGGTGTTCATCACCTGCAGGTACCAGAGCCTGCCGCCCAGCGAGACCAGCATGGCGGCCGCGATCACATAGAGCACGAGCAGCCGGCGGCGGGACGACGTGTTCACAGGTAACCTCCTGTCCCCCAGCGGCTGGGCCGCCATCTCCGCCTGGCTTTGGACCTTCCGGGCCGGGGCATGTGCAGCCGGGCCGGACCCAGCGGACGATAGCCCCGGGCCGAGGTGAGACCTCGCCCGGATCTGAAGCCGCGGGCCAGGCTGCGGTTACGGCCCAGACCGCGGTTACGGGCCAGACCGCCGCCTCGGGGCAGACCGCCGCCTCGGGCCAGACCGCGGCTTGGGGACGAGGCGCGGAGCCAGCCCCGGCCGGGCGACTTGAGCTGGCCCCTGGTGCTGACCAGCCTGAAGTTGCTTGTGTGCTTGAACGGGTTACGGTGCCGGAGCGGGGATGACCGGCCAAACGGGGATGACCGGCCGAGTGGGGATGACCCGCCGAGCGATGCCGACCGGGCGAACGTCGAGCCCCGGGAGGGCAGGCCGGGCGGCGCGGTGCGGCTGAAGACCGAACCGCCGAGCAGGGAGCCACCGAGCACGCCCTGGCGCGATCCGAACTTGACTCGCGGCGAGCCGCCGGATGCGAAGGCCGCGCCGAGATTTCCGTGACCGGCCGTCCGGGTGGACCCGGGGGCGGCCCGGCCCAGCTTGAGCCGCGGCTCGCGCCTCGCGGCCGGCCGCCTGGCCGCGCCGGGGCCCGGGACGGCGACCCGGGACGGCGACCGGGCCGCTCCCCGGCCGGCCCCCGCCAGGCGCCACGCGGCCGCGGCCGCGTACAGCACGAACGGGCACAGCAGCACGTCATAGGCCACGGCGACGGGAAGCACGTGGGTGATCGCGGGCCAGGTGACCCGGGGGTCGCTCAGCATGACGCCGAGGAGCGCGACCAGAGCCTCGCCGCATACCGCCCCGGCGGCGGTCACCACGATTTCGAACAGCGCGGTATGGCCTGGCTCGGTCATGGTGTCGCCGGCGGAGTCGTCGGCCAGCAGTCCGCAGGCGTAGCCGATCAGGCAGAACACCAGCGCGTCCTGACCAGTGAAGTGGCTGCCCGGCGGGGCCACGTCCAGCGCCAGGCCGGCCCAGAACCCGATCAGCGCGCCCGTCAGCGGACCGCTGGCCAGTGCCAGCCCCGCCACCACGACCAGGACCAGATCGGGACCTGAGCCACCGGGGAACGCGATCCGGTCCACCACGGTCAGCTGGACCACGACCATGACCGCGACGATCACGAAGGAGATCAGCGTACGCACGTCAGCCCCCGGTCGCCGGCGGCGACGTCGGGGATGATGCCGGTGACAGGGTTCCCGGTGAGGACGAGGCGGACGACGACGGACGGGGGGTGGTGGTGACGGTAACGGTCGGCGCCGGCCGCGGGAGGATGGAGACCCGGGGGTTGCGTGGCGGCACCTGGACCACGACGCCGACGACGCCCAGAGCGGTGAAGTTCACGAACGGCCGGACCAGCGCGGTCTGGGTGAGCGACCCGGCGCTGCCGGTTACCGAGGTGATCGTGCCCACGGGGACGCCTGGCACTTCCGGGCGGTCGCCGACGGAGGCGTAGGTGATGACCTGCTGGCCGGGTTTCAGGACCGCGTTCGCGGCGAATACGTTCAGCTTGAGCAGGCCGGAGGCGGACATCGATTTTCCGGTGCCGGTGACGTCGCCGATCTCGCCGCTGCCCGTCAGCTGCACGCCGACCACGGACGACGCGTCGGCGGCCAGCAGGACCGTGGAGGTGCCCGCGCTAACCTGGGTGACGGTGCCCACGAACCCGGAGCCGGACAGGACGGTCTCGTCCGGCTTGATGCCGTCGTTGCTGCCGGCGTCGAGCGTGACCGTGTCGGAGTAGGCACCCCCGGCGGCGATGACGTTCGCCGCGACGATCCGGTAGCCACCCGCGTCGAGCTGCAGCAACTGCGCTAGCTGGCGCCGGGCGGCCTGGCTCAGCTGGGCGTGGCTGAGCTCGGCGCGCAGCTCGGCGTTTTGCTGCTGCAGGCCGGCGATCGTGCTCTGCGCCGAGGGTCCGCCCGTGATCGAGTCGAATAGGCTGGCCACCGGGTTGGTCACGTCGTGCGTGACCTGCTCGACCGGACCGAAGATATCCGCGCCGACGTTACGGGCGGGCGATGCGCCACCATCCCTGAAGTCCAGGGTGATCAGGACGATGGCCAGCACCACGAGCACGCCGAGCACCAAACGGGAACGCCGGTTGTCGTGCACAGTAGCTCCTGGTCCATCCGCCGCGGCCGGTGGTCGGTGGTCGGTGGGTTCTGCGGGACGGCGCCGGTATCAGCGCCGGGTGTCGGGCACCAGTACCTGACGCAGGGTGTCGAAGTCCTCGACACATTTCCCGGTGCCGAGCACCACGGAATCGAGCGGGTTGTCCGCGACTTGCACGGGCATTCCGGTCTCCTCCCGGATTCGTGACTCTAGTCCGCGGAGCAGGGCCCCGCCGCCGGTCAGCGCGATCCCCCGGTCCATGACGTCCCCGGCCAGCTCGGGCGGGCACTTGTCCAGGGTGTTCTTGACCGCGTCGACGATGAGGTTGACCGGTTCCTCGATCGCGCGGCGCACCTCGGCGGCCGAGACCACCACCGTTTTGGGCAGGCCGCTGACCAGGTCACGGCCGCGGATCTCAGCGTGCGGCTCGTCGGCCGCGGGAAACGCCGAGCCGAGGGCCATCTTCAGTTCCTCGGCGGTCCGCTCGCCGAGCATCAGCGAGTACTCCTTCTTCGCGAACGTGATGATCGCCTGGTCGAGCTCGTCTCCGCCGATCCTGATGGATTGCGAGGTGACGATGCCGCCCAGCGAGATGACCGCGACCTCGGTGGTGCCGCCGCCGATATCGACCACCATGTTGCCGGTCGGCTCGTGGATGGGGAGCCCCGCGCCGATCGCCGCCGCCATCGGCTCCTCGATGATGTAGACGCGGCGCGCGCCGGCCTGGTGCCCGGCCTCCTTGACCGCGCTCTGCTCCACCCCGGTGATCCCGCTCGGCACGGCGACCACAAGCCGTGGCTTGGCCAGATGGGTGCGGCGATGCACCTTCTGGATGAAGTAGCGGAGCATCCGCTCGGTCACGTCGAAGTCGGCGATGACCCCGTCCTTCAGCGGCCGCACCGCCACGATGTTGCCCGGGGTACGGCCGATCATGCGTTTAGCCTCGACGCCCACCGCGACGATATGGCCGTTGTTGGTATTGAGCGCCACCACGGACGGCTCATTCAGCACGATGCCGCGTCCACGCACGTAGACCAGCGTGTTTGCAGTGCCGAGATCGACCGCCATGTCACGGCCGAGAAACGTCAGGGCGTTGCTCATAAGAAAAAGGGAACCTTCCGGTCCGGGCTTGGATCTGTGGAACTATCCGGGTCAATGCGGACCCGTGAGGGCCTCGACCTGCGAGGCTGCTGATGCCTTGGGGGCTCTTTAGGGTCTTTAGGGTCTGCGCCGGTGAGGTAGCTTGGCGTTCTTATCTGGACAACGACGGCGCCGGGTAGCGGAGTTCCGGGAGGGTAACCCCGGGCCTGACCCGAAATGCCCCGAGTCCCCGGACCTGTCTACGTCGCAGCGGCGCTTCAGGTCTCATCAGGACGATATGTTATGACCACGACGCTCCTCCACCGGGGCACGGATAGCCTGCCGCAAGGTCGATGATGCACTTCGCTACTGCCGTCAGCTTACCCGTGATCAGGCTTGGTGCCAGCTCTGGCAGGCGGCGCGGCGGCCACCAGATCGCCGAGTTCGCGGACCGTGTCACGGGGCGGCCGACCGCCGTCACCATAGTGCTTGCCCGATCTATCGTCACCCATAGCTCCCGCATAATTACTTAACGTTGCTCGGGAAGACTAACCCGTCCGGGCATGATCATGCGCGCCAAGCCCGCAGAATGACAGGTGAAACGAGGGATCATAAGAGGGTCGTAAGAGGCGGACCGGGCCAGGCGGCCATCATTTCCCCGCCAGGCCGATTTAGGCGGAGGGCGCGCCGGGGGCCGGAGCCGTGGCGGCCCCGGTGCTTCGCGACTCGGGAGCGGCGGCTCGGGGAGGCTCGTGCCGGCGAGCCAGCCAGATGCCGGTGAACCAGAGCGCGGCGAAGATCACGCCGAGGACGTACATGGCCGGCACGACGATTCCGGCGGCGATGACCGCCACCTGAAGCACGGTACCGGCCTTCAGCGCCCAGCCCATCCGTGGCCGCCCCACCACCCCGCTGAGCAGCAGGGCACAGACGGCCAGGCTACCGCCGATGCCGCCGGCCAGCGGGCGATCGGCGTGCTCGAGGACGATGGCGACCGGGATGGCGAGCCCGAGGATGATCGCCTCCATGATCAGCACCGTGCCGCACAACTGCCTCATCCGCTCGCCTCCTGCGACGCTGGGCCCCTCACGAGAGTTCCGCAGCCGTGAACGAATGGCGCGAGGGCTGGCTGACCGGCGGCTCGG
>JBEKKH010000167.1:0-12888 GCA_050010815.1 Streptosporangiaceae bacterium
GCGCATTTGGCCACCAGCATTCTTGATCTGCCCGCTGTCCATACGCTCAGGTAGGCGCCAAAAGACCGCCGGCCTCTCCAAGGGATATCGTACACGTAGAAATAGGTGCCGTTCGTTCTTCTGACACGGGTAAGCCGTTCCCCTCCTTCAGACGCGAATGCCGTGCAGTCAAAAACGTGGCTACCATCAAGTTGATAGGCTTCTCGCACCGAGTTTGGCAATGCCGAGTTAGCTTCACTGGCATACTTATTCAAGGCGCGATTCGCCTCAATTATCAAATCGTCTACGGCCTTCTCTTCGGGCGTGAAAACGCTGGTCGCTGTCCTGCCTTCCCTTGCGAAAAAGCGCTCTTCGAGAAACCCGCCGAACGGCTGGTCAAGTGCGGGCTTATCCGCGTCAGGGTCATCTGATTTGTGCAGCTCAGCGGTCCGGCAGGCGGCACACCAGTCGGGGTAGGCAGAACCAGGCGAATAGCGATCCTCAGAGGTTAGGCAATCTTCTGGTCCTGTCCCGATCCTCGCCTGGTGAGTACCACAGAACGCACGCTGGCAACTCCGGCAGCGTCCTATAGCCTGGACTCCACAGGGCCGCCGGTCAGCCAGCACCTCACAGCCACCGGCCGATCCCGCCCGGTTAGGACTGACATACTTGAACACGCTGTCGCAATGATTACAGAAGTACGTCTCAGGCTTGACTTCCTGAAGATCCCCGGAGCCACAGCGCTGACACGACAACGATTCGAATGGCATAACTTCCCTTCAGGCATGGATCGAGACAGCCGACGACATCTGTGATCGGGAGGAGCGCATCGACGCATCGTACCTGACTGGCTCAAGATCCCGGCTGGCCAGAGTCCCGGGATGGTAGCCAGGCCCGGTGTTCCCCAATCCCGGCACCAGTCGCGGGCGATGATGCCGGCGCATTCCCCGAACATGGAAATTACCTTCAGGCGGTCGGCTGTCAGGTACGCGCGGTACGCTCGCGGGCCGCGTGGAACGGGACGTCCTGGATACCTTCCACGGACACACGCGGCGGTGGCCGCCTCCGCTGCGCTGCGGGTCTTGCCCCGGTCAGAGAGGGGCGCAGGCACGCTCGATAGATTGATCGTGGCCTCTGAGGATCCTGAGCCGGGTCGCGCAAGCCGTTTATGCTTGGCGCCGGCCGGGAAAGCCGGTCTGGTTGGGGGCGGGGAAAACCGGTCTGGTTACGGGGCCGGTTCACCGAAGGCCACTGGCTTGATCGAGGTCGCCTAGGCGAACGCCACGATCGCGGGCCCGGGAAACCGGAGATGAAGGGAGTTCGCCAGCCGGATGCAACACACCCCGCGTGAAGGGATCACCATGCAATTCGACAGACAGCCCGCTGCCGACCGGCTGGCTCAGCCGAGCACCGGAGCAGCGGGACACGATTGCGATGCCATCGTCGTCGGCGGCGGCCCCGCCGGCGCGGCGGCGGCGGGGCGGCTGGCCACGCGGGGGTTCCGGATCGTGCTGATCGACCGGGCCAGCTTCCCGCGCGACAAGGTATGCGGCGACTTCGTCGGACCGGCGGCGCTCGCCGAACTGGCCGATCTCGGCGTGGCCCAGACACCGGCGTTCCGCGCCACCAGCAAGATGGCTGACCTGGCTTTGCACGTCGATGGAGACCAGCTCACCGTGATGGGTATCCCCCAGGTTGACGGGCTTCCCGGTTACGGCCGGGTCATTCCCCGGCTGCAGCTTGACGCCTGGATCCTGGACGCGGCCCGGCAGGCCGGAGCAACCATCTTGGACGGGCACAAGGTGACCGCGGTGCAGCAGGCGCCCGACGCGATCACCGTCCGGGGCCAGAGCGCGGCAGGCCCGTGGCAGCTGCGGACCCGGCTGCTGCTGGGAGCCGACGGCAGCAACTCGATGGTCGCCCGGACGCTGCGGGGAGGCGGGCCGCCCCGCCAGGACCGCATCGTGGCCGTGCGAGCCTACTTCGATGATGTCGACGGCCCGGCTGGCCAGGGCGACGTCTGTTTTCGCAGCGACAGCTTCCCCGGCTACTACTGGCTGTTCCCGGCCGGAGGCGGCTCGGCCAACCTGGGCGTCGGCATGCTCACCTCCACCTACCCCCAGTCCGGCCGTAATCTGCGCGAGATGCTGCTGCGGCTGATCGCCGAGGACGCTTCGCTGCAGGACCGGCTCCGGGGTGCCCGGATGCGCGGCAAGGTCCTCGGGCACCCGCTGACGACCTACAATCCGCGGCTGCCGCTGATCGGCGACCGCGTGATGCTGCTCGGTGACGCGGCCGGGCTGATCAATCCGCTCAATGGCGAGGGAATCCAGTACGCGCTGCACAGCGCCCGGTGGGCCGCCGACATCGCGGCCGATTGCCTTGCGTCAGACCGGCTGGACGCGGCCTCCCTGGAGGGCTACCAACAGCGCGTGCATCAGAGCCTGCGTACGGACATGGCGTTTTCCCGGCTCGTCGTCCAGCTCTTCCGTAACCGCAACCTCAACCATCTCTGGCTGCGCGCCCTGCGGACCATCGCAACACGGGCAAGGACCGATCCGGACTACGCCCACCGTGTCGGTTGTGTCCTCACCGGCCTGGCCCCAGCCGTCAGCACAGTCGGCACTGGTACGGCCGCCAAGATCTTCGGACAAGCCCTCGTCTCCCCGCGCGCCGGCGCATCATCGCATCGCCCCGGCCGCCGCGGGCAGTCTGCGCGCCTCGCTCCCGACGGAACGGGTAACACCGCGAGATATTCCATGGCTCCTGACGAGTTCCTGGACTGGGCGGCCGGTGCCGGGCGGGCGCTGGCCGAATTCACTACCCAGCTGACCCGCGCCAAGATCACCCGAAGCCCGCGCCGGGAGGATCTCGTCATGAACGTCAGAGCTGGCATCGCAGAGAACTGGCACGATTAGCTGACGAGGGTACAGATCGAACCGTCCGGATCGTCGGCCGCGGAAGAAGCAGGGCAAGCTCAAACCTGCACGAATATACGCGCCGACCCGGCCTGGGCCATCCCGAACGTGCCACCGTGCGGAGTCGGCTTCCCGGCGGCTGTGAGCCCGGTGATCGTATAGTGGCTGCCATGTCGGCCGCTCCGCCCGTCACGGACACCCCGGTGACCTCGGTCGCCGGGGCGATTACCCGCATGGAGGCAATCGCGGCGGCGCTCCCCGCCGCCGACGGTCTGGCCTGCTTCAACCGCATGTACCTGGACGTCACCCGGCAGGTGAACAGCCAGCTCGGCCAGGGCTTCTTTGCCGAGCCCGCGTTCATGACCCAGCTGGACGTGACCTTCGCCAACCTGTACTTCACCGCGGCCAGCGCCGCAGGCGATCCGGCGGCGGCGCCGCTGGCCTGGCGGCCGCTGATCGAACAGCGCGCCGCGACGGGAATCGAACCGGTCCAGTTCGCGCTGGCGGGCATGAACGCCCACATCAACCACGACCTACCGCTGGCGATGGTCAGCACCTGCATGGCCCTGGCAACCTCACCCGGCGCCGGGTCGCATTTCGCGGACTACCAGAAGGTGGACCAGCTGCTTGACGCGGCTGAGCAGTCCGTCCGGCAGTCCTTCGAGTCCGCACCCGAACTGGCCGCCGACCGCCATCTCAGCGCCGTCGCCACCCTGATCGGGAACTGGACCATCAACAGCGCCCGGGACCTGGCCTGGACCAACTGCCAGCTGCTATGGGCGGTGCGCGATGACCGGATCACCCGCAGCCTCCTCCTGGACAGCCTCGCGACCTCGACGGCGCTGGCCAGCCGCATGCTCCTCGTGGCCGTCTGAGACGGCTTGACCGTGCTGACGGCCATCGGACGCCCGCTGTGCCCTTAGCATCGGCAGCGGCGGCGGGTTAGGAAGCGAACAGGGAAGAGGGTGCAGTGGTCGAGCGAAGCCGTGAGGCGGACGCGTTCCTGGCAGCGGTTGACCAGATCGCACCGGAGGCGGTGAGTGCCTGCGACGGATGGACCACACACGAGATCGCCGCGCACGTAACCGGCATCGCCGTCGAGGTCATCCGTCATCTCGAACCGTACCTGCAAGGCGATCCGGTGCCACAGACGCGAAGCTTCGAAGAACGCGAAGCTCCGCTGCAGGAGATGGAGCACCCGGCGTTGCTGAGCCGGCTCGAGGCCGAAGAGGAACGAATGCGCCGCCTGGTCGGCGACGTGCTCGACCGCGAGCCTGACGCGGTCATCCCGTGGACGGGCCGGCACATGGCAGTGGCGAAGTTCATCCCCCACCTGCGCAACGAACACGCCCTGCATCGCTGGGACATCGCCGGCGACGACGAAACCAGCCGCCACTTGCTCGGCGACATGGATCTCGTCGGCCACTCGGTCGGGGAGCTCGGCCGGATCCTGCTCGTGGCAGGCCGCTCTCACGATCCCGACCCGGACTCCGAGTTCCACGTCAGGCTGCGAGCCGATGGCCAGCCCGACCTCCGGGTCATCGTCGAAAACGGCAACGCCACCCTCGCCTGGGCCAGCGATGACGCCGACGAACCCTCGGTCGAGATCGACGCCGGCGCGCGTCAGCTATTCATCTGGGGACGACGTCCCGACCACCGCGGCCGGCTCCGCAGCCACCTCACCCCAGCTGATCTCGCCCGCCTCCAGGCGCTGCTCTCCGGTTACTGAAACTGACCAGGCCAGCCAGCTGGAAGTCCGTCAGATCTGGCATCCGGCCCCCCGAGGGGTCCTCAGTTGGCATTCAAACCCTCATCCCGCGGGATCCATGGACTCCAGCTCGCCGCTCCGGACCCGGCCGGAGGTATGGATGTGGCACCGTGCACCAAAGAGTGTGCACGGTGTAGCAACCATACCCATCCGCTTCGGCACGTGAGTGACGGGAAACGTGTGCTGTGACGCTGCCAGTGTCCCGCGATGCAACCGGCTCGGCCAGGATCGTGGTGGATTCGGGGCTTCCGGGAAGATCCGTGCATCCGTGAGCATTCCGGATCAACCCGCGTCTTCGGCGGGTCGCACTAGCGGAACTCGGAACGCTGACGACTGCCCTGTTTGCGGCGTTGCGTCCTCTGATGGGTATTCCCGTGTTCCCGTTACCCGAGCGGCAACCAGGCGGAGTGGGGGTCCCGGGGATCGTTCGTCAGTTTTGGTCGTGGCAGCGACCAAAACTGACGAACGATCTTGACTGGCAGGGGTGAAAGCGCAGGCAATCGCCGGCCGAGACGGCAGGCTGACGCGTGACGTCTTGACGTCTCAACGTCTTGCGGGCGATGCTCAAATCGACCCGCTGGGCGAACCGCTCGGGGGTGCGACAGCGCCGTTGCAGATTCGGAGGGCATGTGTCCACCGACGGTCCTAGCGGGCCACCGCACAGTCGGCAAGACGTCACCGCCCGAGCGGCCGGGCTGATCGCGGTGGCGGAGGATCTGGCCGGCGAGTTCTCGCTGCGTCCCCTGCTGGCCAGAATCTTGCGGCGCTGCACCGAACTGCTCGGCTGTCACGCGGGTTCGATCTGCAGCGTCGACGAGGCCAACGGCACCTACCGCAAGGAGGCTGACATCGGGGTGGCCTGCCAATCCGGCCAGGTCTTCCCGCTCACCGAGGGAATGACCGGGGCCGTGGTGGCGCGCCGCGCTCCGGTCTGGTTCGCCCGCTACGACGAGGTCCACGGCGGCCACGTGGCCGCGCAGGAGCGCGCCACGCTGCGCGGCGTCATCGGCGTGCCGCTGGAATGGCGCGGGCGCGTCATCGGGGTCTGCATCGTCTTCAGCCGGGACGAACGACGAGTCTTCGGGCCTGACGACGCCGAGCTGCTTGGGCTGTTCGCCAGGCACGCGGCGATCGCGCTGACCACCGCCCGCATGCACGAGGCGGCCGAGGAACGAGCCCGGGCGGAGGCGGCGTCGGCCGAACGCGACCGGCTGCTCGGGGAGATCCACGATAGCCTCGCGCAGCGGCTGGTGAGCATCCGGGTCTACCTCGACAACGCGGAGCGGGATCTGGCCGCTTCCACGCAGCAGGCGGCGGCTCGTGACGAGGCGGCCGGTGACGGGAACAACGGGTTCGGCGGGTTCGAGGCCGTGGCGGCCCAGCTCGGGCTGGCCAGCACCGCCGCCAGGGACGCGCTGGCGGAGGCCAGGCTGACCCTGCTCGGCCTGGCCTCGTCGCCGCTGAACGGGCAGACGCTCGATGCCGCCCTGCGCTCGGAGGCGGCCTGGGCGCAGAGCGTGGGCGGGCTCGAGGTCAGATACGTATCGGCCGGGACGCCGCCGGCGATGCAGCAGCGCCTAGCGCAGGAGGTGCTCGGAGTCGCGCGCGAGGCGCTCACCAATATCGTCAGGCACGCTCAGGCGCGTTCGGTCCGGCTGGGGCTGATGTACGACCAGGCGGCCGTGACCTTGCTCGTGCAAGACGACGGCCAGGGCTTCGATCCGAAGGCCGCGTGGCCAGGCGATCGCTTCGGGCTGCGCGCCATCAGCGAGCGTGCGCGGGTTCTCGGCGCGACGGTCGACGTCGACTCGCTGGTCGGCTGGGGCACCCGGATCCGGGCCCGCTTTCCCTACCGGCGGCACGACGAGCAGCCCGGCCCGCGGCTGCGCGTCCTGGTCGCGGCGGCCCGGCCGCTGCTGCGGGCCGGAATCGTGCGGCTGCTGTCCGGGCACGAACCGGACATCGACGTGATCGGCGAGGCCGCGACGGCGGAGCAGGCGCTGGAAGCCTGTCGCGACCTGCGGCCCGATGTGGTCATGGCCGACCTCGGCCTGGCCGACAGCGGCCTGGCCGACGGCGGGCTGGCCGACGGCGACACGCGAGGGCGGCGGCATGACCTGGCTGGCGGCGTGACCGGTCTCCTGCTCAGCCAGTGTCCCGATCTGTCCGTGGTGGGCCTGTGCGAGGTCGGCGACTCCAAGCTGGTCGCCAGCGCCATGCGGGCCGGCGCGCGCGGCTGCGTCGACATGGGCGCGAACGGCCCGGAACTCCTGCGGGCGGTGGCCGCGGCCGGCCGAGGCCAGGCCATCTTGTCCGGTCCTGTGCTTGAGCAACTGCATCGCGGCCTGCAGGAAGACGAGGCCGGACCGGTCCTGACCGACCGGGAACGCCAGGTCCGCAGCATGATGGAGCAGGGACTGCCGGACAAGCTCATTGCCGAGCACCTGGTCCTGTCGGTCAAGACGGTAGAAAAACACGCCGGCGCCGTGCTGCGGAAGACCGGTGCCCGCAACCGCACCGAGCTCGCCGCGCTGGCCAGCCGGGCCCGGCTCAGGGCGGACGCCAGGTAGGGGAAGCCCTCCCCCAAGATGGGTGATTCCACCGATTCGGCCGGCAGCCGGGGTGCATAGGTTCGGATTGTCCCCGTCTGGAGGTCCTGCCCGTGCCCGTGGTGCCGTTGAAGCAGGTCGTCGACCGGGCGTTCCGCGAGCGTTACGGGGTCGCGGCGATCAACGTGGTCAATGACCTGACGCTGGAGGCGGTGCTCGCGGCGGCGGTCGAGCAGCGCTCCCCGGTCATCGTCCAGACGTCGGTCAAGACGGTCCGGAGCATCGGCATCGACTTGCTGTTCGCCATGTGGCGGACGCTGACGGCGGGCATCGAGGTTCCGGTCAGCCTGCACCTGGATCATTGCCCGGAGCGCGACGTCATCCGCGACTGCCTGCGCAAGGGATGGAACTCGGTTCTGTTCGACGCGTCCAGGCTGCCCGTGGAGGAAAACCAGCGGCAGACGGTGGAGGTGGTGGCCGAGGCCAGAGCCTACGGCGCCCATGTCGAAGGGGAGATCGAGTCCATCACCGGCGTCGAGGACGACATCGGATCCGAGGAGGAGGCACAGCGGCAGTCGCTGCCGGTGGCGCTGGAGTTCATCCGGGCGACCGGCATCGACGTCTTCGCGCCGGCTATCGGCAACGCGCACGGCGTCTACCGCGCCGAGCCGAAACTGGACGCCCAGCGGGTGTCCGACATCGTGGCCGCGCAGCCCATCCCCATCGCCCTGCACGGCGGCACCGGGATGACGGACGCCCAGTTCACCGACCTGATCGCACGTGGCTGCGCCAAGGTGAACATCTCCACCGCGCTCAAGGTGACGTACATGAAGGCGAACCTGGCCTTCCTGCGCGGCGCGGAGGAGCGCGACAGCTGGGATCCGCCGTCGCTGTTCACCGCGACGCGGACCGCGGTGAAGGATATGGCCGCCGATCACATGCGCCGCTTCGGCAGCGTCGGCCGGGCCTGGTGAGCGCGTGACCGGCCCGGCGCCCCGGGCCCTCGTGCTCGACTGCGACGGGGTGCTGGCCGACACCGAACGGTACGGCCACCTGGTCGCGTTCAACCAGATGTTCGCCGAATTCGGCCTCCCGGTCCGCTGGAGCGTCGCGGACTACCAGGAAAAGGTCCGTATCGGCGGCGGCAAGGAGCGGCTGGCCAGCCTGCTCACACCGGAGTTCGTCGTGGCCGCGAGCCTGCCGGCCGATGCCGCGGGACAGCGGGACGCCGTCGCCACCTGGCACCGTCGCAAGACCGCCATCTACGCCGAACTGGTCGCGTCCGGGGCGGTCCCGCCCCGGCCGGGCATCGCCCGCATCGTGGCCGAGGCGCTGACCGCGGGCTGGCGGGTCGCCGTCGCGTCGACGTCAGCCGAGCCCTCGGTCCGCGTGACGCTCGAGCGAGCGGTCGGCGCGCAGAAAGCCAAGGCGGTCCGGGTGTTCGCCGGCGACATCGCGCCGAAGAAGAAGCCGGCGCCCGACATCTACCTGCTCGCCCTGGACTCCCTCGGCGTCCCGGCCGAGAGCACAGTCGTCGTCGAAGACTCGGGGAACGGCCTGCTGGCCGCCACCGGGGCCGGCCTGACCTGCATGATCACGGTCAACGACTTCACCGCGGCCGAGGACTTCAGCAAGGCCGCCCTGGTGGTTTCCTCGCTGGGCGACCCCGGCGCGGAGCACGCGATGGTCCTGGCGAACCGCAGCCGGGCCACGCCGGGTGACTGGATCACCCTGGCCGACCTGGCCGACCTGCTTCCCACCACCAACCCGGCCAAAGGAGCAGTCATGGCCACAGCCGACCTCGCCGACGTCGAAGCGGTCGTCCGCATCATCGCGACGACCGCGGTCGACAACGAGAAATACTTCGGCGACCTCGACGCGGTGGTGGGAGACGGGGACTTCGGCTATTCGATGGCGCGCGGCTTCGAGAAGATCCTGGCGGACTGGGACAATTTCGACCGCGCCGACATCGGCACCTTCCTGAAGAAGGTCGCCGTCGTCATCACCAGCCGTATCGGCGGCACGTCGGGACCGATCTGGGGGACGGCGTTCCTGCGCGCAGGCTCGACCGCCGGGTCCGTGCCCCAGCTGGAGCCGGCCCAGATCATCGCGATGCTGCGCGCCTCGATCGAGGGGATCAAGGCGCGCGGTAAGTCAGACGTGGGAGACAAGACGCTCCTGGACGCGCTGGTACCCGCGGTCGGCACGATCGAGGAGCAGATCGCCGCGGGCCACGACACCGCCACGACGCTGCGGGCGGCAGCGGCCACGGCGCGAACCAACGCCGAGGCGACCCGGTCCATGCAGGCCATGCGAGGACGGGCCAGCTACACCGGCGAGCGCAGCGTCGGCACCCTGGACGCGGGCGCGGTCGCGGTCGCGGTGATGTTGGAGGCGCTCGCCGACCGGTGGCCGGACCGCCCCGCTCAATCCTGAACCCCTGGAGGTAATGGCCATGAAGAAGTTCGTTAACGACCCCCGGCAGTTCGTACCGGAGATGCTCAAGGGCATCGCGCTGGCCAACCCGGACACGCTGAAGTACGTCCCCGAGTACAACCTCATCATGCGGACGGACGCGCCTCGCGACGACAAGGTATCGGTTATCCAGGGGTCCGGGTCCGGCCACGAGCCTGCCCACGTCATGATCGTCGGCAAGGGCATGCTCGACGCCGCGTGCCCGGGCGACGTGTTCGCGGCTCCGCCGATGGACTACGTGCTCGAGACGAGCAAGCTGCTCGCGTCGCCCATGGGCGTGCTGCATATCATCAACAACTACACCGGCGACCGGATGGCCTTCGAGATGGGCCAGGAGATGGCCGAAGCCGACGGGATCACGATCGGGACGCTGGTGGTGGACGACGACGTCGCGGTGAAGGACTCGACCTACACGGTCGGGCGGCGCGGGGTGGCCGGGAACTTCTTCGTCATCAAGGCGGTGGGGGCCGCGTCCGAGCAGGGTGCCGGGCTCGAGGAGCTGCTGCGCATCGGCAACAAGGTCAATGCCGTGACCCGGACGATGGGCATGGCGCTGACCTCGTGCACGCCGCCGGCCAAGGGCTCCCCGCTGTTCGATCTCGGGGACGACGAGATGGAAATGGGCGTCGGCATTCACGGTGAACCTGGGCGCCGCCGCGAGAAGCTGGCCAGCGCGAACGAGATCGTCGACGAACTACTCGAGGCGGTGGTCACCGACTTGCCGTTCGGCCGGGGCGACGATGTGGCGCTTATGATCAACGGGCTCGGCGGCACTCCCGTCAGCGAGTTGTACCTGCTGTACGGGTACGCCCACGAGCTGCTGGCGCAGCGCGGGATCAACGTCCGGCGGAACTACGTCGGTAACTACTGCACGTCGTTGGATATGGCGGGCACGTCGATCACCTTGAGCCGCCTCGACCCCGAGATCACGGACTTGCTCGCGGCGCCCGCCGAGATCGCCATCCGGACGTTCTGAGGTCTCACCATCTCGACACGCCGCTGGCCGCCCAGACCGGCCAGCTCTACCTCGACGACCTGTACGTGTTTCCCGGCGAGGGCGGCACGGTGTTCGTCATGGACGTCAACTCCAACGTCAACGGCCTGCACTCAGAGCCGGGCTTCCACCCCGAGGCCCGCTATGAGTTCAAGGTCCACGTCGACGGGGCCGACATCGAGACCCTGACCTACCCGGGTGTCCTTGGACCTGGTGCTGGAGGGCCGGACCAGCGAGACCAGCTATATCAGGTGGCTCGTGACCACTGGCCCTTCCTGGCCGGCTACGAGCAGCAGACATCCCGGCCGTTCCCCGTCATACGGCTGACTCCGGGCGGCGCCCACCGCACTGGCGAATCGAACCGGCCGCTCGTAATGGCTGCGGCGCAGGCGGCTGAGAGGGATCTGCCGTCGTCTGCTCCGCAGTGACCGCCAGTCCGTAACGAAGCGCGTCCGGGACGCGCATGCGGGCGCCGGCCGCCGCGGCCGCCGCGAACACGGCCGGTTCCAGCGCTCCGGCTACCGCGGCGGCCAGGTCGTCGCTCGTTGACTGCATGCCCGGCCAGATCGTCGCCCCGACGACCTGGCGCGCGTGTCCAGATGCGCCGATCAGCTGCGCCGCGGCCGGTGCTCGGCCCTGCGCTAGCGCCAATCCGGCGAGCCCGGACAGGCCGTAGGCCGAGCCTTCATAGTCGAGCAGGCGGATATGCAGTTCGGCGGCGGCGGCGTAGCGGTCTCGTGCGGCGGCCATGTCGCCGACCGTGGCGGCGTCGAGTCCGAGCATGTGGACAGCGTCAGCGCCAGGCCCCACCGGTCGTCGATCTCGCGGAAAGTCCTGGCGGCGTCGTCCAGCCGCTCACATGCCTCGCCGAGAGCGTGGCGCACCAGCGCCCCGCCCAGCCCGAGCAGCGCGTAGGCGGCCAGCCAGCGATTACCCAGAGAGATCGCCGTCTCCAGCGTGCGGCGCAGCAGCGGCTCGGCCTCGGTCGCCCGCCCGATCATCACCATGGATATTCCCCGGGCCGCCAGCAGGAGCGCCGACGCGTAGGGCGACAGGCTCGCCGCCGACGGCATCGCCGCCGCCTGCTCAGCCAGCTCACTGGTCATGGGGAGCAGCCCGCGGCTCCACCAGTAGGTGAACAGCGGGGTGAGAAGCTGGCCGACGGTCTCCGCGTCGTCAGTCTGCAGGGCCCAGTCGATGGCCGAGCGGATCTCGTCACGCTCGCGGTCCAGGCGCTCACTCACCGCGCGATGATCCGGTCCCTGCAGAGCGTCCCGGACCGTCTCGACGACACGGACCAGGTAGCGGGTCAGCCGGACAATGGTGGCGTCGGCCTCGCCGCGCCCGGCCAGCTGCTCCCGAGCGTAGGCACGGATGGTGTTCAGCATCCGGAAACGCGGCTCGGCGGGGTCCGACTCGTCGATCAGGATCAGGCTCTGGGCCAGCAGGGAAGCCAGGGTATCGACCGCGCTGGCGGCCAGGTCCAGGGACCGGTCCAGCCCGGTGCCGAGGCGGCGCAGCAGCGTCGCCGGGATCGGCCCGCGGGCCGGCTGAGGGGATCAGCAGCGGCGCCAGGGCGACCTCATGCTCTCCGTGCAGCCGCAGCACGATCCGGCTGGTGACCAGCACGGTGAGGTCCGGGCACGCCGCGAGCAGGGTACCCAGGTCCGATGCGGCCGCGACCAGCTGCTCGACGTTGTCCAGGACGAGCAGCAGCCGCCGACCCTGAAGCCGGTCGATAAGCAGATCGAGCACCGGGCGGGTGCCCTCCGGCCGGACGCCGAGAACGGCCGTGACGGCCTCGGTCCATCCCGCGGCGTCGCGGACGGCGGCCAGGTCGATGAACGACACCCCGTCCAGGTCGGCCGGCCCGGCCGTGCTCATCTTCCGGGCCACCTCGACAGCCAGCCGGGTCTTGCCGATGCCGCCCGGCCCGATCAGCGTGACCAGATGCACGTCCGGGTCGCGGAGCAAGGCGAGCACCGCGGCGATCTCATCCTCCCGGCCGACGATCGGGGTCAGCGGCGCCGGAAGCGGCGCCGGTCCTCGGCCTAGCAGCGCGGCCGGGACCGGCCGCGCGAACCGCTCGGTCAGCAGCACCGCGATATCATCAGCAAGCAATTCCGCCAGATCGTCGGCGTTGTCGAAGCACTTATAGGACGCCCGGTCGTCGGCCTCGACCCGCGCTAGCATCTCCGTCAGCCG
>JBEKKH010000168.1:0-12864 GCA_050010815.1 Streptosporangiaceae bacterium
GGGGCAGCCAGATCCCCGGCCCGGGACGGATCCCGGTGACACCCGTGGTGGCTATGCGGCGCCCGTGCCGGTGGTGCGGCCTGCCCCGCAAGGACCGTGGTGGATCCGGGCTCCCGGGCGGAGCCGAGTCACACCGATGGTCCATTGTGGTTGCCTGGCAACACCTATGGACCTTCGTTGTGGGTCAGGTTGAGGTAACGGCCCCTAGATTCCTCAGGGACAGCCAGGAATTCACGCAGCTGGCTGGCGAGCATCTCGGGCGCGGAGTCGATCGCCTCGTGACCTTGGCCGGGCAGCATCGCCACCCGGCTGCTCGGCAGGGCGGCGGTCAGCTCGCGGGTGATATCGCCGGCCCAGGACGGGCTGGCCGCGCCCAGGATCAGCAGGACGGGGACCTTGACGCCGGCGGCCAGCGCGGTCAGGTCCGCGCCGGCCAGAGCCCGGGCTTCCCTGGGCATCGTGGCGGACACGATCGGCATGACGTCGTAGCTGCGTGGCGCGTTCCTGAGACGGCCGACCCGCTGGCCCGTCAACCCGATGATCTCGGTCAGGAAGCTCACCATCGCCCGGCCTGGCTGGCCGGCCTCGATCAGCGCGGTCATCCGGTCCCGCCATTGCGGCGGCGCGGCCTGCGGGCCCGCAGGCTCGTACAGGGCCAGACGGCGCACCGGTGCGCCCTGGCCGGCCGCGCCCAGGGCGCAGGTCGCGCCGAAACTGTGGCCGAACACGTCCACCGGGCCGCCGTCGGCCAGGCTGGCCGCCACGGCCGCGACGTCGGCGAATTCCTGGCTCAGCTCGTACGGTCCGGCGTCGCCGCTTGACCCCCGGCCGCGCCGGTCCATCGCCGTCACCCGCCACTGGCTGGCCAGCGTGCTCCACATGGCCTGCCAGCTGGCTATGCAGCCCATCCCGCCGTGGACCAGCAGCAGGGGCGGCCCCGATCCGGCGGTCAGCAGGCCGATCCGGGTGCCGTCCGTGCTGACGACTTCGTGCCGGTGACCGTCCACCTGATCCCCTGTCCCCTCCAGCCGGGTGCGCTAGGTGCGAACTTAACGCTGGCGGTCCGGTCCCGGCCACTGGTTATCGGTCACGCGGTGAGGACCGGGTGACCGAGTCCGGCGTCCGACGTCACCAGGCCGTCGGTGTAGCTGACGACGTTGGCCGCCAGGGCCGGGATCCGCGGGCCGGGGAGCACGATGCCGACCAGGTTCAGCGGGTCGGCGGCGGAGAGCTGGATCGTCTCGCCGTTCGGCGGCCGCTTCCTGATCTCGCGCAGCATGCTCACCGCGTCCGGGTGGGCGAACTGCTCGCCGCTGAACCCGTGCACGAACCGCCCGCCGCTGACGGTCCCGCGGGCCTCCATCCGCCGCAGCGCCCACAGCACCTCGCGCCACGGGACGGCCAGGTTCTCCCGGACCAGCAGGTCACGGAACACCACGCCCCAGCGGGCGGCCAGCTGTTCCGCGACCGCCTCGGCCAGCTCGTCCGGGTCGCAGTCGGGTGCGGCGTCGGGCAGCAGCGACCACCGGCCTGCCGTTCTCGCGCTGAGCTGGCTGCCGCGGCGGAGCCGGTGCCGGCCTGGAGCGTTGCTGGCGGCGCGGCGGGCGAACAGGGACCGGACGGCGCGGAAGCCGTCCGCGGTGATCAGGCCCCGGGCCACCCCGTCCCACAGCGCTTCCTCGATCTCGGCGGGCAGCCGCCCGGTCGAGGCGGCCAGGTCCGGCGGGAACAGGGCGCCGCGCTCCCTGAGCGCCTCGATCACGTCAGCGGTCCGGCCCGGCCCTGGCTCGGCCGGGCGGTGGTCACCGCGCGCCGCCCGCAGCAGCCAGGCCAGGTCGTCGCGGATCATCAGGGTGACCGGGGTGGCCCGGGACGGGGTCAGCCCGGCGCGGCGGGGAAGTTCGTCGCTGTCCCCGCGGACCGAGAGCCGTCCCCAGGCGACGCCACCGTCCAGGCACACCTCGTCCAGCCATTCCCGGCGGTAACCGGTCACCCGGGCGGGGAAGATGGCCTTTTCCCAGGCGCCGGCGGCCAGCTCGAAGCCCTGCAGCTGCTCGACGACGGCCAGCACGCCCCGGCTGCCCTCTCGCCTGGTATCGGGGGTGACATGCTGCCAGCGGAGCAGGAACCGGATGAAATCCTGCGCCGTGACCGGCTCCGTCTCCCGTCTTTTCCGCTGCCGGGTGTAGCCGTGAATCCTGGTCAGCAGCCTGCGGGCGCAGAACTCCTCGGCTCCGGCCGGGTCGCTGAAGCGGCCCCGCAGCGCGAAGCCCTCCTCCTCCAGGCGGATGAGAGCGAGCGTGACGTCCGGCCCCCGCAGCGCGGTGGCCTGGGCCAGGCCGGCCGCCGTGACGGGTCCGAGTACGTCGAGGTGACCGCGGAGCAGTTCGGCCGCGGCGGCCTCTGGCTCCATCGGCTTGGACGGCGGCATGCCCGGCGTCACCGGCGCGCCAGGGTACAGCGGCGGCAGGATCGCCTGCCGCTCGGCGGCACACCACAACGGCCCGTCGTGGGCACCGAACTCGGCCGCCCGGCCGGCGCCGGCCAGGTCGTCGAACCAGGAGCGCCAGGACGGCTGCGGCCGCATCACGAACAACGTCATCAGCAGGTCGTGCAGCTCGTCCGCGTCCCTGGGCTGCGGCCTGACCTGTTCCCGGACCCGCTCGATCGCGCCAGGATCGAGCCGGGCCAGGTCGCGGGCGTCCACCGGCAGCCCGCGCGGGATCTGCACCTGCCGGCTGCGCCGGTTGGCGGCTTCGGTCTCGTCGTCCAGATAGGTGAACGACCTGCCGTTCAGTATCTCGTGGGCGAGCACCGATGGCTCGACGGTGTCGCGGGTGATCACGCTGATCCGGCCCGCTTCGATCCCCGCGATCAGCTCCCGCAGGCCGTCGATGTCCATCGCCTCGTGCAGGCAGTCCTCGAGCGTCTGCCGGACCAGCGGATGGTCGGGAATCTCCATCGGGCCCGGCGCCACGTTCTCCTGGCAGGCGGCCAGGGTCGGGAACACGGCGGCCATCAGGTCGTCGGACTCCATCCGCTGGATCGCGGGCGGGTTCTTGCGGCCGCCCCGCATCCGCAGCACCGTCAGCGACGTGTTCAGGTTCCACCGCCAGCGGGACTGGAACAACGGCGAGGTCAGCACCGCCTGCCGCAGCACCTGCTCCACCGTCGCCGAGGCCAGGAACTTCGGCACCCGGTCCAGCGCGAAGCTGTGCTGCGGCCCGAGCGACAGCAAGATCGCGTTGTCGCTGGCCGCCGCCTGCAGCTCGAAGTCGAACGTCACGCAGAACCGCTTGCGCAGGGCCAGCCCGAACGCGCGGTTCACCCGGGCGCCGAACGGAGCGTGGCCGACGAGCTGCATCCCGCCGGCCTCGTCGAAGAACCGTTCCAAGATGATGGTGTCCATGGTCGGCAGCGCCCCGAGCGCAGCCAGCCCGGCTCGCAGGTAGGCGACGATGATGTCCGCCGCGGCCCGGCCGATCCCGCACTCCGCCTGCAGCCAGGCCCGGGCCGCCGCGGGCTCGGCGTCCGCGACCGCCTGCCGCAGCGCGCAGACCTCCTCGGACAGCTCCCTGGTGCGCCCGGGTGCCTCCCCTTGCCAGTGCGGCACCGAGGGGGGCGCCCCCTGCGCGTCCACCACCCGGACCGTACCCGGCTCCACCCGGCGGATCCGCCAGGAGTGGGTGCCGAGCAGGAAGACGTCGCCCGGTGCGCTCTCCACCGCCCATTCCTCGTGCACCGTGCCGATCTGGACCTCGTCGGGCTCGGCGACGACCCGGAAATCGCCGAGCTCGGGGATGGCCCCGCCCGAGGTCAGCGCGGCCAGCCGGGCGCCGCGGCGGCCCTTGACGGTCCCGTTCACCCGGTCGCGGTGCAGGTAGTACGCCCGGCGCCCCCGGCCGGTCCTGATCCCCTCGGCCAGCAGGTCGGCGATGTCCTCGAAGTCTTGCTCCGACAGGTCACGGAACGGCGCGGCCTGGCGGGCCAGCGCGAGCAGCTCGCCTTCCGGCCAGGCCTCGGCGGCCGACTCGGCCACCAGCTGCTGGGCCAGGATGTCCAGCGGCCGCACCGGGACTTCGATGACGTCCAGCCGGCCGCGACGCACCCCGCGCAGCAACGCGGCACATTCCACCAGCTCGTCCCGGGTGGTCGGGTACAGCCGTCCGCACGGCGTCCCGGTGCGGGTGTGATTCGACCGGCCCACCCGCTGCAGGAAGGTGGCCAGGCTGCGCGGCGAGCCGATCTGGCAGACCAGCTCGACCGGCCCGATGTCGATGCCGAGTTCGAGGGACGCGGTGGCCACCAGAGCCCGCAGGTCACCCGCCCGCAGCCGGGCCTCGACCCGCTGCCTGCGGCCCCGGGACAGCGAGCCATGATGCGCCGCCACCTGCGCGCCCAGCTCCTCGCCAAGGCGTTCCCCCAGCTGATGGGCGACCCGCTCGGCCATGCTCCGGGTGTTGACGAACACCAGCGTGGTGCGGTGGCTGCTCACGTGCCCGGCGATCAGGTCCAGGATCTGGCCCATCTGGCCGGTGGTGGCGACCGCGCCGAGTTCGTCGTCGGGCAGCTCCAGGGTCAGGTCAAGCTCCCGGCGGTGCCCGGAATCCACGATCGCGCACCGGGGAGTGCCATCGGAGTTGTCGCGGTCCGGGCCCGAGCCGACCAGCAGCCGGGCCACGGTCTCGATCGGGCGCTGGGTGGCGGAAAGACCCACCCGCTGCACCGGCTCGTCCGCGACGTGCGCGAGCCGTTCCAGGGTCAGGGCCAGGTGCGAGCCGCGCTTGTTCGAGGCGACGGCGTGGATCTCGTCCACGATCACCGTCGTGGTGCTGCGCAGCATGGACCGGCTTCGCTCCGCGGTGACCAGCAGGTACAGCGATTCCGGCGTCGTGATCAGGATGTCCGGCGGGTGCTTGAGCATGGCCGCGCGCTCGGCGGCGGCCGTGTCTCCGGTCCTGACCGCCACCCGGATGGTCGGGGAGCTGAGCCCCAGCCCGGTCGCCGCCGCGGCGATCTCGCGCAGCGGCGCTTCCAGGTTCTGCTGGATGTCCGTGGCCAGCGCCTTGAGCGGCGACACGTAGACGACCTGGGGTCCGGTCCCGGGCGGTGCCGCGGGCCCGGCTGGCCCGGCGTCTGCGGCTTCGTGCCCGCAGTAGAGATCGTGCGGACAGGCTAGGTCATGGGCCCGGTAGAGCCGGTCGATGCAGACCAGGAAGGCCGCCAGGGTCTTGCCGGAACCGGTCGGCGCCGCGATCAGCGTGTGACGGCCCGCGGCGATCTCCTGCCAGCCCGCGGCCTGCGGCTCGGTCGGGCCCGCCGGGAAGCGGCCCGCAAACCACGTCCGCACCGCGGGATGAAACGACTCGAGCATCCGCTTACGGTACCTCCGGGCTCCGACATTCCTGCCTGGATCCAGGCCATCAGGGTGCACGTCGATTCTGTTAGGTAGTCACGAAGCAGCCCTCGCCCGTCCTGCGTGTCCCGGTGGCCTCGTGTGTCCCGGGCTCTGCCGGGGCTCTGCTGTGATTGTGGATCGTTACTACCCTCATAGGGTAGGCAAGTATCCACGATAATTCGAATTCCTCGACGAGGGTCCGGATTGCCGTTTTTGTCCGGCGGGCGGGCGGGCGGGTGGGAGGGGGCTGGGCGGGCCGGCTCACGCCGCGGGGGTACCCCGGTGGCCGGGCTGGTTGCCGGACGCGAGGCACTACTAGCGCAAACTCGCTGGCCCTTAGATAAAGGTCACGCCCTCGGGGCCGTCGGGGCCGGGCGGCAGCTGGGTCCGCGGTGGCAGCCAGGCCCAGTTGCCCGGAAAGTGTGCGGTCGGCGAGACTGGTGCGGTGGACCTTGTGCCCGACCCGCTGGCCCTCGCGGCCCGGCTCTGGGCGGGCCTGGATAAGCCGTGGCAAGAGGCGTTCCGCCAGGCCTGGGCGGCCCTGCGGAGCGGGAACATCGCCGTGGGCGCCTGTGCCTGCACCCCAGACGGGGAGATCGTGCACTCGGCCCGCAACCGGGTGAGCGACGCTGAAGGACCGCCTGGAGAGATATTCGGATCGTCGCTGGCCCACGCCGAGACGAACGTGCTGGCGCGGCTGCCGTTCCGCCGTTACCGGGACCTGGTTCTGACGACGACGCTCCAGCCGTGCTTGCAGTGCGCGGGCGCCATCCGGCTCGGCCCGATCAGCACCGTGCGGTTCGCGGGGGCGGATCGCTACTGGGACGGATGCCACGACTTCGGCAAGCTTTCCGCGCGCGAAGCGCGACGGACCCAGCCGGCCAGGATCGGGCCGCGCCGCGATGAGCTGGGCACCTTCGCCACCTTGATATCGCGGTTCGGCCCTGCCCTCAAGCCTAGCCTCGAGCAGGTGCTGAGAACCCTGGGAGAAGGCCCGATGACCGACCTGGTGCACGAACTGGAAGACGGCGGCGAAGCGGAGCGCCTAGCCGCGATGGAGGTCGACGAGGCACTCGGGTACCTGTGGCCACGGCTCGAAGAACTGACGGAGGTCAGGCGCGCGTGATGGCCACCGGGATCGGAACGAGGAACGCGGTCGGGGTCGGCCGCGGTGAAATGGGTAGCTTGATGACGTGACCACGGCCATCGCGCAGTTCATGCTCGAGCTTGAGCGGATATGGGATGATCACCTGGCGGCCCTGCTCGGCCGCCGTGACCTGGCGGCGGCGCTCGCCCGGATGTCGGCCGAGCCGTCGGTGCTGCACATGCCGGCCATGACAGGGGGCACCGGAGGACCCGGCGTCGAGCGCTTCTACGCGCAGGCCTTGCTGCCCTGCCTGCCCGCCGACCTGACCCTGACCAGGATCTCCCGCACCGTGGACCGGTGGCGGCTGGTCGATGAGCTGACGGTGTCGTTTACCCACGACCGTGAGCTGCCCTGGCTCCTGCCCGGCATCGAGCCCACGCACCGGCGCGCCGAGGTGCTGGCCATCGCGGTCGTCGCCTTCCAGCGCGGCCGGATCCGCTCAGTGCGAGCGCTGTGGGATCACGCCACCCTGACCGCCCAGCTCGCCGTCCCCGGTCTCGTCGCCTCGGCCTAGCGGCTGCCGCCGCCCCAGGCGCATCGCCTTCACACCCGTACCGTCGGCAACACCCGTACATCCAGTCTCACGAGACGTGCGTCCGTTTTGTATGGATGTGGCACCGTGCACACTCTTTGGTGCAGGGTGCCACATCCATGACATACCTAGGAGGGCCGGGGCGGCGCTACTGGCCGAGCAGCCAGCGGCCGGGCGCGATCAGCTTGCGGGCCTGAGCCGGCCCCCACGACCCGGGGGCGTACGGCTGGACCTTGGGCGGGTTCGACAGCAGCGGGCCGGCCACCTTCCACACCGCGGCCAGCCCGTCCGGGCGGGTGAACAGCGAGCGATCGCCGAGGAGCACATCGTGGATCAGCCGGACGTAGGGCGGCAGCGGGTTCGCGTCGGTCAGCCCCGATAGCGGGATCGAGGCGTGAGCATTGTCGAGGGCAAGACCGGGGCCGGGCTTCTTGGCCACCAGCGACAGGTCGATCTCGCCGTCCCCGGCCAGCGAGAAGGACAGCACGTTCGACTCACAAGTTAGCTGCCCGGCCAGCGGCCCGGCCGGCTCGCGCAGGATCACGCTGACCCGCTGCTTGGACGCGGCCAGCCGTTTGCCGGTACGCAGGTAGAACGGCACCCCGCGCCAGCGGGGGTTGTCGATCCACATCCGGGCGGCGACGAACGTGTCCCGGCTGGAATTGGCCGCGACTCCGGGGACATCGCGGTACCCGGTGAACTGGCCGAGCACGACCTCGTCCGGATCGATCGGGCGGAACGACCTGATCACCTTCTCGCGCGCGGCCTGCAGGTCCAGGGCGCCCAGGCTGGCCGGCGGCTCCATCGCGACCTCCGCCGCCACCTGGAACAAGTGGGTAACGAGCATGTCAAGCACCGCGCCGGTGGCGTCGTAGAACACCGACCGGTCGGTGATGCCGAGCTTCTCGGGCACGTCGATCTGCACCGACTCGATGTGCCTGTGATTCCATGTCGCGGCGAACAGCTCGTTGGCAAAACGCAGCACGTGCAGGTCCTGGGTCGCTTCCTTGCCCAGGAAGTGGTCGATCCGGTAGACCTGCTGCTCGTCGAGGACCGAGTGAACGACGCGGTCCAGCGCCCGGAAGGCCTGCTGTGACGTGCCGAACGGCTTCTCGTAGACCACCCGGGCGTCGGTGGCCAGGCCGTGCTGGCCGAGCGCCTTGGTCGTCTCGCTGAAGGCCACCGGGGGCACCGCGAGGTAGTGCACCAGCTGCGGGTCGCCGCCGCCCAGGGACTTGCGGGCACGCTCCAGGTCGTCCAGAAGGGTGCCCGGGCTGTCGCTGGTGAAGCCGCCGCCCGCGAACCACACCCGTTCGGAGAAAGCCTTCCAGTCTTCCGGCTCCGGGCGCGGGCCGAACTCGGTGAGCGCGTTGTGGACGTGGGCCCGGAAATCCTCGTGCGCCAGGTTGCCGCGGCCGTTGCCCACCAGCAGCCACTGCCGGGGCAGCAGGCCCTCGATGGCGAGCCGGTAGAAGGCCGGGAGCACCATCCGCTTGGCCAGATCGCCGGTCGCGCCGAACAGGACGAATACCGTAGGCACCAGCCGGTGGGCCGATGTGCCGTGCTGCTTCGCAGTCGCCATGACTCCAACCTATGTGACCGCTCACCGAGGCCGCATCCGCCTGTGGTGCGCGGACCGGGTACTAGGGTTGAAAGCAGAGAAGCGATCACGTCGAACGAGGAGAAGCATGCCAACCCGCACCGCCCGCACTGGCTGGACCGGAACCCTGGAGCAGGGTTCGGGCCAGGTCGAGCTGACCAGTTCCAAGATCGGCACCTATGAGGTGTCCTTCCCCAAGCGGGCCGCCGAGGAGGCCGGGGGCTTCACCAGCCCCGAGGAGCTCATCGCGGCGGCTCACTCCGCCTGCTACGCGATGCAGCTGTCCGCGCTGATCGGCCAGGCCGGCGGTACGCCGCAGGCGCTCGACGTACAGGCCGACGTCTCGCTCGGCCCGGACCCGGCGGGTGGCTTCCGGCTGACCGGGATCAAGCTCACGGTCCGCGGCGAGGTAGAAGGCCTTGACGCGGACCAGTTCGCCAAGGCCGCCGCGGACGCGAAGGCAGGCTGTCCGGTCAGCAAGGCACTCACCGGGGTGGACATCACCCTAGACGCAGCGCTCGAAAGCTGACCGCAACGGCCCGGGTCGGGGTAACCGCCCGGCCCGGGTCGGGCTGACGCCGGGCCGCTGGTCCGGGCTCGAGGTCGGCCCGATTACAGCGCCAGCCCCCCGTCGACGGGGATGACGGCGCCGGTCATGGCGCTGGCGCCGTCTCCGGCCAGGAACGCCAGTACCGCGGCTACCTCGGCCGGGTCGAGCAGCCGTCCGAGCGGTTGCTGCGCCGCGAAGGCCCCGGCGTCGGCCAGGCCGTAGAGCCGGGCGCTCTCGTCCAGGATCGGGGTGGCCGTCGAACCGGGGCTGACCGCGTTCGCGGTGACGCCGGTCCCGCCCAGCTCGCTGGCGAGAGCACGGATGAAGCCCGCGACGCCGGCTTTGGCCGCGCAGTACGCGGCGAGCATCGGCAGGCCACGGGTGGCGGCGGCCGAGGCGACGGCCAGGAACCGTCCGCGGCGCGGCTCCGGGCGGCGCAGCAGTGCGGGCACCGCCACCCGGGCCAGGGCCAGCACGCCGCCGAGGTCGATGTCGAGTACGGCCTGCTCCTGCTCGGACGGGAGCTGCCAGGCGGGTACGCCGCCGGCGATGACGCCCGCCGCCGCGACCGCGGCGTCCAGCCCGCCCCAGCGATCGGTGGCCAGGCCCACGGCGGCGGCCAGGGCGCCGGCATCGCGGGTGTCGGCCTGCACCGCGACGACGGTCCGGTCGCCGGCGGCCGCGCAGGCGCGCGCCGCCACCCGGTCCAGCTCGTCGCGCGATCCCAGCGGGTACGGCAGGGCCGGGTCGTCGGCGCACCGGTCCGTCGCGACCACGCGCCACCCGTCGGCCGCCAGGGCTGTGACGGTGGCCGCGCCGATACCGCGCGCCGCGCCGGTGACGAGCGCCACGCGGTCCGCGAGAGGGCTCAAGTCCGTTACAGCTTTCCGTTGGCCGGCTCGCCGGCCGGCCCGGCATCGAGCACGATGACCTCGGACGGCCCGGCGACCTTGTCCGCGAGGGTGGGATTCAGCGCGGCCAGGGCCGCGCCCTCGAGCTTGCTTGCCACTTGCTTCGCCTCTTTCACTTGTGTCACAGTCGTTGGCGCGGCCTTTCTTTGGCTGGCCTGGCCGCGGCGTGCCGCGGCGGTCTGGCCGGGTCTTAGGTCAGCGGGCGGAAGCCGGCCAGCGGGCTCTCGTCGCAGCTGCGGTCCGGGCGCCGGGCGGCGAGCGCGCCGTCCGCCGGGGGCCGGGCGCCGATCGACACCGGCACAGGCCCAGATACCCCAGATACCCCAGCTACCCCGGATCGGTGCGAGTGATCACCTGACGGCCGCGGTGCGGTGACGATGCCCGCCGCCGTCAAGGCGCGCTCACCGTGGCCCTTGACGCACTCGGGGTCGGGCCCGTCGAGCGGCAGCCCGGTGAAGAACTTGGCGGCCATGCACCCGCCGCGGCACGAGTCGTACGCCGAGCAGGATTGGCAGGCCCCGCCGGTCTGCGGCCTGCGCAGGTCGGCGAACAACTCCGAGTCACGCCAGACCGAGGCGAAGCCGCCGGGACCGCGGACGTTGCCGGCCAGGAAGCTATCGTGGATCGCGAACGGGCAGGCGTACACGTCACCGACCGGGTCGATCAGGCAGACCACCCGTCCCGCGCCGCACAGGTTGAGGCCGGGCAGCGCGTCCCCGTAGGCCGCCAGGTGGAAGAACGAGTCACCGGTCAGCACCTGCTCGCCCCGGGCCACCAGCCAGTCGTAGAGCTGCCGCTGCTGAGCCGCGGTCGGGTGCAGCTGGTCCCACACGTCGGCGCCGCGGCCAGCGGGCCGCAGCCGGGTCAGCCGCAGCTGGGCGCCGAACCGGTCGGCGATGGCCTTGAAGTCGTCGAGCTGGCCGACGTTCTGCCTGGTCACCACCACGGAGATCTTGAATCCCCGGAAACCCGCCTCGGCCAGGTTGCGCATCGCCCGCAGCGCGGTGGCGTAGGAGCCGACGCCGCGCACCGCGTCGTTGACGTCGGCGGTCGCGCCGTCGAGGGAGATCTGCACGTCGACGTAGTCGCCAGCCGCCAGCCGCCGGGCTATCTCCGGGGTGATCTTCACGCCGTTGGTGGAGAACTTCACGCCGACGTGGTGAGCGGTGGCGTAATCCACCAGCTCCCAGAAGTCCGAACGGACCGTGGGCTCACCGCCGCCGATATTGACGTAGAAGACCTGCATCCGTTCCAGTTCGTCGATCACCGCCCGGCATTCGGCGGTGGACAGCTCGCGCGGGTCCCGCCGCCCCGAGCTGGACAGGCAGTGCACGCAAGACAAGTTGCAGGCGTAAGTGAGTTCCCAGGTCAGGCAGATCGGCGCGTCAAGCCCGTAGGCGAACTGCTCAACCAGGGGCAGTGTCTTGACCGGCTGGGTCACGAGGCCTCCCGCGCGGTGATCATCTGCGAGCTCGCCAGGGTGGAAAGCGCGCTGGCGTAGGCCGGCAGCTCCGCGTCGGTCACGCCGGCGGTCCGGCAGGCGTCCCGCGCGCTGGCGGCCGCACCGAGCGAGCTGACCACGGTGAGCAGGGCCGGGCTCTTCAGGAACGACAGCCGGCGGGTGCCGAAGTGATAGAGCAGCGCGCCGAACCGTTCCGGGCGCACCGACACCTGCGGATGCAGCTGCCAGGGGCGGTCGAGGTTGAAGGGTTCAAACCCGGCCCGCACGCCGCTGGCCGGTGCGTCAGTAGACACCGCACATGCCGTCGATGGAGACCTCTTCCACGAGCAGGTCCTCTGTCGCCAGCTCGGGTGCGGCCGTCAGGTCGGTAGTGACTTCAGCGCTGCTGTCCGTGACCTCAGCGATCCCGACGCGTTCGCTCATGACGCTCTCCTAGCTGCGCAGATAGCGGTGCAGAGATGCCAGTACTGCTGTCGTTCGATTTCCGTCACAGGGTGACGAATATATTCGAAGGTTAACGTCACCTCGTGCCATAAGCAAGACTGGTCAAGGTGATCTTCTCCCCAGGAGGCAGCGACCATGCTGACCGGTAAGGCGGTGGACGCGACAGGCAGCCGGCGCGGCCGGCCTCCCGGCACCAGCCGCCGCGAGCTCGAGCTCATCGCCCTGCGGCTGTTCACCGACCAGGGCTTCGACAGCACCACCATCGAGCAGATCGCCGCGGAGGCCGGGGTCAGCAAGCGGACGTTCTTCCGGTACTTCGGCTCCAAGGCCAGCGTCTTGTGGAGCGAGTTCGACAGTGAGGTCGACGCCATCCGGGCGGCGCTGGCCGAGGTGCGGCCCGAGATACCGATGATGGCAGCGATCCGCCGGGCCGTGGCCACAGCCAGCCACTACGGACCCCAGGATGTCCCGGAGCTGCGGATGCGGATGAACCTGATCGGCGGTGTGCCCGCCTTGCAGTCCAGCGCGGCGGTCCACTATGACGCGTGGGAGCGAGCCATCAGTGAATTCGCCGCGATCAGGATCGGACAGCCGGCCGACTCGCTGTACCCGCTCACGGTCGGCCGGGCGACCCTGGCGGCCTGCCGCGCCGCCTACGATCGCTGGTCCGCCCGGGCCGACGCGGACCTGACCTTCTACCTCGACGCGGCGCTGGCCGCGCTCGCCGCCGGGTTCGAGCCGGCCGTGGTGCGGGCCAGCGCCCAGGCTCTGAACGAGCATATCTCCGGGGCCGTATCCGTCAATCCTGAGGGCCGAACGG
>JBEKKH010000169.1:0-12855 GCA_050010815.1 Streptosporangiaceae bacterium
ATCGCGGTTGCTTGACCGGAGACCACCTCACTATCGATGTCCTGCGGTACCCGGGCTCAAGAGTCCCGCCCGGGCGATCCTGACGGTGCCTGGCTCCTCCGTTCTTCCCTCTGGGATCAGTCACTTACCAAGCGGTCACTGCGTACAGAAACCCCGCTTCCGGACTTCCCGGTGCGCGCGTCCGCAGCCGACGCCTTCACCGGGGTACTGCTCACTGACTTCGCTGCCGCCAGGCAGTTCGTCTCTGCCAGGCCCTACACTCTCTCTGGGCTACGTGAGAAACATACTCGTTCAAGCACCCAATGTCTACTACGGCCACTATAGATTTTCCGATGTTCGGGGCGGAGTAATCTGCTGCGAATCCCGTGGGAGGCACCCTCCACCGTGAAGATCCAGCCCTCGCCGAAGGAATCCCCGGAACCGCGCCCGCTGGACCGCGAAGCACCACCCGGCCTCCATGTAGTCCGCGGGACACGGAGCAGTACGGCCCAGTTCGGCGCGGGCCGGCACTGTTTCGCGCTACGGGCGGCTGGCATGAGCCGCAGGCTGCCAGTGGCCTATGCCAGCCGCGCGCTCGCGGGAGCCCGGTGGCGCGCTCGGGGAAGTTACGCGGTGACGGCCTGCTGGTGGTCGCTGCTGGTGACCTGGATGCTGCGCGGCTTGGCGGCTTCGTGGACCGGGATGGTCAGGGTGAGCACGCCCGCGGCGTAGTCGGTCATCACCGTCACCTCGACCGCGGGCCTGATCGGGCAGGAGTTCTGCGCCGCGTACGCGGCGTCGAAGTTCGCCTTCGAAGGCTGGGTGGAGTCGCTGCGCTTCGACCTCGCTCCCTACGGCATCACGACGATGGCCGTCGAGCCCGGCTTCTTCCGCACCGAGCTGCTCGTCGAAGGGGCCTCGACCATCTGGCCGGAGCTGGAGATCGAGGACTACGCCGAGCGCACCGCCCAGACCATCAAAGCCTGGCGGGGCATGCACGGGCAGCAGGGCGGCGACCCGGCCAAGCTCGCCCAGGCCCTCATCACACTGTCCGCCTCGGGTGAGCTGCCGCCGCGGTTCGTCGCCGGGGCGGACGCGATGGGCGGGGTCGAGCAGAACCTCGACACCGTCCGCGCTCAGATCGACGCCCACCGCGGCCTGTCCGCGTCGCTGGCCTACGACGCCTGAAAGCCCGCTTCAACAGGCGCACATCACCCGGCACCACCCCCGCCTCCCGACGTCGGTGCTCCATTGCTGAACACCGAAAGGAAAAGTCACCTCCATGACAACCACCGCCACCCCGCTGGCTCCACTGGCCGGCACCGTCGCGATCATGACAGGCGCTAGCCGGAGTTTCAGATGATCTTGATGCTGGCTAACTGTTCCTGCTGGTCAGGTGGGCTTCGGCTGCCCGTTTAGGCGTATGACCTAACTTCGGGGTGCCCACTTGGCCAGGTCGAAGATTTCGTAGAGTTCGTGCTGGTCGCCGGTGAGTTCGGTGGTCATGCGGCGGGCTTTGGGCCGGCCGCCGGTGGAGGGGTAGATCAGGACGGTCTCGCCGATGCCGGCCAGCTGGGCGAGCAGCTGGCGGACGGAGAGGTGCAGTCCGGCCTGAGCGGCGGTGCGGCGCATGAGGTGGGCGATCTGCAGGGCCAGGACGCAGGTGAAGACGTGGACCCTGATGTTGTGCTCGGTCCAGTGGTGCATCGGGGAGAAGGACACCACGTGCGGGTCTTTCATCTGGCGGAAGGAGAACTCGGCTTCGGACTGGGACCTGTACCCGGCGATGACCTCGGGCACGGGCCAGTCGTCGTGATCGGTGATCAGCACGTGCTTGCCGAAGATTTCCTCTTCCAGCGCGGCGCGGGCGGCCGGGTCGGCGGACCAGGCCAGGCGCAGGTCCTTGGGCTGGTCGCCGTCGAGCTGCCAGGTGATGACGCGGCGGACCCAGGGCTTGGCCGTGATCGCCTCGATCTCCGCTTCGACTTTCGCCCTGGGCCGGCGGGTCTTGCCGCGGGCCAGGGTGGCGGCCAGCTCGTCGAGTTTCTTCCCGGCCTTGGCGAGGGTGGTGCCGTCGAACCCGCGGGCCTGGGCGGCGTGCAGCTCGGGTGAGTGGGTCAAGATGGTGCGGCGCTGGATGCCGTAGGCCTCGCGGCGGGTGTCGTAGGCGGTCAGCCCGCCGAACCGGTCCTCATCCGCCACTGACCGGACGCGGGCGGGCAAAGCGGTCAGGTCCGGGCAGTCTGAGGCGGGCACCGACCCGATGTAGTGCAGGTTCGTGCCGGCCAGGTGGGCGAAGTTGTCCTCGCTGTTCTGGCCGGCGTCGAAGACCACGGTCATGTCCGCGGCGGCGGCCGGGACCCCGGCCGCGGCGGTGACCGCCTGGTACCGGGTGAGCAGCTGGTCGATCATGGCGGGGAACTGGGTCACGTCGGGCCGGTCGCCGGGGTAGGCGTGCCAGGTCAGCGGGATCCCGCCGTCCCGGGTGACCACCAGGCCCAGGCCGGCCAGCCGCAGGTCGGAGCGTTTCTGCTTGGCCTTGCCCCGCTGCGCGACCGGCGCCTTGCCGTTCGCGGTCGCGATGAACGTGGCGAAATTGGTCATGTCCAGCGCGACCGACGACACGTCCACCCCGGACAATCCCGCAATCCGCACCGCGATCACGCGGGAGATCTCCTCCAGCTGCTCCAGGGTGACGGCGTGCATCGCGTCCCAGAAGTACCGGTGATCCAGCGCCGGGGCACCGATCTTGGCCAGCCGGTCGCCGGCGGTGGTCTTCCACCAGTCCGCGAACGCCGCCCTGGAGCAGGGGGCGACCAGCCGGTTCAGCGCCGCCAGCGCCAGGTAGGTGCCGGCGGACAGCGCTGCCCCGGCCGGGCGGGAGCCGGTCACCTCGTCGATGACCGCGGCGACCCCGAGGTCCTGCAGGATTCCCCAGGCAGCGGCGACATCCCCGAAGGCCAGATGCCGGGTCCGTTCCGGCAGCGCCGCCTCCTCCCGCGTCTCCATCGCCGCGGCGATGTCCGCGGCGGTGCCCAGGTACCGCTCGGAGATCATCTTCGGCTTGCCGTCTACGCGGCCCATCTCGCGCAGGTACCAGTACGTCTTGCCACTGACCTTCTTCGGGTACAGACTCGCCATGACATTAGGTCATACACCCGTACCTCGATTAAATCAAACACCCAGGCGGCGTGTCATCAGGGGAAACTCGTCAAGCCGGCAACCCGGCCGGCCTCACAAAACCATGATCAACTGAAACTCCGGCTAGTAGCGGCATCGGCGAAGCCACCGCCCGCCGGCTCGCCGAGCTGGACGCCTCCGTCGCTGCCGTCGCCCGGCGCAAGGACCGCCTCGACACGCTGGTAGCCGCGATCCACGCCGCTGGCGGCACCGGGCTGGCCGTCGAGGCCGGCATCGCCGACCGCGCCCAGTCCGGGCAGGCGGTGCAGGCGGTCCTCGACCGGTTCGGCCGGCTCGACATCCTGATCAACAACGCCGGCCTGATGCTGCTCGGCCCGATCGCGGGCGCCGACGTGCAGGAGTGGGAGCAGATGATCGCGGTCAGCCAGAACGGCCTGCTCTACATGACCAACGCGGCCCTGCCGCATCTGCTGGCCGCCGCCGGAGACGACCTGCGCCAGGTCGCCGACATCGTGAACATCTCCTCGACCGCAGGGCGGGTCGCGCGGGCCAGTCCCCCCAGTCTGTCCTCGCCCACGACGTGCGTTGCGGGTAATGAGGAGGGCGGGCTGAAGGGAAAAGCCGCAAGCCCGGCCGTTGCCGAACAGCCCGCTCACCAGCAAGAGGGCGGCACGAACGCGGGAGAACCGCGCCCGCTCCGACCGCCTGGCAAGCATCAACAGCGGCCTGCTGCTCGGCGTGACGAGCGCGAGCAAGGCCTCCGGCGCCCAGGTCCTGCAGTGGACCGACAACGGCACCGCCGACCACCTCTGGACCCTGACGGCCAGCTAACCCAACCCCAACTGTCGGCTAACGTGCGTCGCGGGGCCGCGGCTCTTGTTCCAGGCGGAGCTCGACAATCGAATCGGTTCTTCTGTGGCCGTCACGCAGGGGAGCCCTGCGACGTGATCCGGATGCCGTACACGCAAGATTACCCCTATTGCTACCTGTTTTAGGCAGTAGGAATTTTGATGGCAAGGTTCTTGTGTGACAGAAGGCACGTCGCTACGATAATCGAATCGGTTCGAGAGGTAGGTGACCGTGGCGACTATCGAGGACGTGGCTCGCCGCGCCGGCGTCGCGCGCAGCACGGTT
This sequence comes from Streptosporangiaceae bacterium, assembly GCA_050010815.1. Classification (GTDB taxonomy): domain Bacteria; phylum Actinomycetota; class Actinomycetes; order Streptosporangiales; family Streptosporangiaceae; genus Palsa-504. Next base: position 4,255 of record JBEKKH010000169.1, read on the forward strand.
TCTTACGCGCTGTCCGGTAAGCGGAGCATCTCGCGGGAAACGCGCGAGCGCATCGAGGCTGCCATCAAGGACCTTGCCTTCACGCCGAACGCAGGGGCGCGGGCACTCGCCACGTCGCAGACGATGGTGATCGGCCTGTTCGTCCAGTTCCTTGAGGACGAGTTCTCGCCCGCGATGCTCCAGTACGTCCTGCCGATCTCCGATGCCGCCCGCGAAGCCGGCTACGACATCCTCATGGTGACGGAGGCGGACGGCCCGCACGCCGTCCACCGGATCTCGAGCTCGGGGATGGTGGACGGGGTCATCTTGCTGAACGTCGCGCACGAGGATCCGCGACTGCCCGTGATGAGGACCATGAGGCAGCCGGCCTCCATGGTCGGCTTGCCGCGAGCCACCGAGGGCTTCGATGTCTTCGACCTGGACTTCGCCGAGTCGGGACGGATCCTCCTCGAGCACCTCGCCGAGCGCGGCCACCGTGAGCTGACCCTCATCACTGCGCGCGAGGATGTCTACGAGCGCGGCGGCGCGTATGCCTGGAGGTTTCGTGATGCGGCACTTCAGCAAGCGGCAAGCCACGGCATCCGCGTCCGCTCCCACTTCGGCCAGACGCAGCAGCCGGCCATCAACCAGCAGCTGAACGAGATCCTCGACGCGCGGCCTGGGACCGCGATGATCGTGCACAACGACGCCGTCATCGCCGCGCTGCCGCCGGTGCTTTACTCGCGCGGCCTGCGCGTGCCCGACGACCTCTCGGTCGTGGGCATCTTCTCGGAGGACTTCGGAAAGCTGTTCTCGCTGCCGTACACGGCCGTCGAGACGTCACCAAACAGGCTGGGCCGCATGGCGGTCCAGGCGCTCGTGCAACGCATGACCAGCCCGGAGGGCGCTGCCGCCCCCCGAGTGGAACTCGTCGCACCTCTCATCACGGACCGGGGAAGCACCCGCTAACCGAGCTTAACGGCCGCATCCGAAGGTCGGCCGCGTGTCGAACCGGTTCGACTAGATAAGGCGACAAATACCCATGACACGCAACAAAACAGAAATGTAATGGCACTAATTCCGGCTTCCGCTCACGCGGATCCGGGGCGTTCAGAGAGGAATGACCGTGCAAAGATCTCGCAAGGCGTCAGCCATCGGTGCTGCGCTCCTGACCATTGGCGCCGCAGCGGCCCTGGCCGGCTGCTCAAGCTCCCCGAGCAGCAGCACAGGCGGCGGCTCGTCCGCGGCGGCCGGCGGCACCTATAACTTCTGGGACCCGTACCCGCAGTACAGCGCGTCGTCCCCCTGGGCCACGCTGGTCGCCAAGTGCGGGACCGAGGCCGGCGTGACGGTCAAGCGCACCGCCTACGACACGACCGCGTTGACGACGCAGGCCCTGCTCGCTGGACAGCAGGGCAACTCACCGGACATCCTGCTGATCGACAATCCGGTGGTCTCCACGCTCGCAAGCGCGGGCATTCTCACCACCACCGCGCAGAACGGCCTGTCAACGAGCACGATCGCGTCGAACATCCTTGGTGCCGGCGTCATCGACGGCAAGACGTACGGCGTGCCGATCGGCGCGAACACGCTGGCGCTGTACTACAACCCGACGATCCTGAAGGCGGCGAAGGTCAATCCGGCGTCCGTCACGAACTGGGCCACGCTGACGGCCGCGCTCGCCAAGGTCAAGGCGATCGGCAAGAAGGGCATCACCTTCTCCGGCATCAACACCGAGGAAGGCAGCTTCCAGTTCCTCCCGTGGTTCTGGGGCTCCGGAGCGAACCTGACCAACATCGACTCACCGCAGGCCGTCGCCGCGCTCACGCTCTGGTCCACCTGGATCAAGGACGGCTATGCCCCGAACTCCGTGATCCAGAACACGCAGACCACCTCATGGCAGGAGTTCCAGACCGGCGACTTCGCCTTCGGCGAGAACGGCACCTGGCAGAAGGCCCTTGCCGCTCAGATGGGCGCGAAGGTCATCCCGATCCCGGCCGAGAACGGCGGGGCGGCGCCCGTGCCGACCGGCGGGGAGTTCTTCACGATCCCGGTCCAGAAGGACACGGCCACTTACACGACCTCCGCGAAGATCGTGAGCTGCCTCTCGTCCACCAGTAACATCGTCACCACCGACAACACGCTGAACTACATCGCCCCCACGCAGGCCGGGCAGCAGGCTCAGGTGGCAACCGATGCCTCGCTGCAGTCGTGGGTCAACGCGGTGGGCGTCGCCAAGGCGCGGACGGGGGACAACCTCGGCACCAAGTACCCCATCATCTCCCAGCAGATGTGGACCGCGGTGCAGAAGGCGGAGAGCGGGGCGGGGTCACCCGCCAGCGCACTGCAGTCCGCCCAAGCCGCGGCCACCGCCAAAATCAACAAGTAGCGCACGACCAGCCGACGTGAGAGCCATGACAACAGAGCGGTCCAAGGCTCGCTCGGCTGCGCGTCACGGTGCCGGGGCGGCGGCGCTTGCCGCCGCCCCGGCACGCGCGCAGCGCGCGAGATCGCGACGCAGGGCGCAGCTGGCGGCGTGGGGTTTCATCGCGCCGGTGGTGGTGTACCTCGGTCTCTTCTACGCCTATCCGCTCTATCGCAACATCGACCTGAGCATCAGGAGCTACACCCTCGCGTCGTTCATTACCGGCGACGCTCCGTTCGCGGGATTTTCCAACTACGCCAACGTGATCGAGAGCTCCACGTTCGCCCCCGCCCTCATCAACACCGCGATCTTCGTCTTCGTCTCGATCGCGTTCCAGTTCGCCATCGGCCTAGCGCTCGCGGTGTTCTTCTTCCGCAGGTTCCGTCTCTCCGGCATCCTGCGGGCCCTGTTCCTCGTGCCGTGGCTCCTCCCACTGCTGGTCTCCGCTTCGACCTGGTCGTGGATGCTCGACAGCGACTCGGGGATCGTGAACTCCTTCCTGCAGGCCTTCGGCATCGGGCCGGCCGACTGGCTCACCTCGCCGCGCTTGTCCCTGGTCGCCGTGCTGATCGCGAACATCTGGATCGGCATACCGTTCAACCTCGTCATCATGTACAGCGGGCTGCAGAGCATCTCGCCGGACGTCTTCGAGGCCGCCGCGATCGACGGTGCCAACGGGTGGCAGCGCTTCTGGCGGATCACCTTCCCGCTGCTGCGGCCGGTGTCCGCGATCACCTTGCTGCTCGGCTTCGTCTACACGTTGAAGGTCTTCGACATCATCTGGATCATGACCCGCGGCGGACCGGGGACGGCGTCGACGACCCTGGCGATCTGGTCCTACCAGCTCGGGTTCGGCTCGCTCCTGCCCGATTTCAGTTCCGCGGCGGCCGTCGGAAACCTGCTGATCATCATCGCCGTCCTCTTCAGCCTCATCTACATCCGTGCCCGCCGCAGACTGGAGCTGACATGAACCGGCGCTCCTGGTGGCTCACCGCGCTCGGCGTCCTGTTCACCGCCGCGATGCTCTTCCCCGTCTACTGGATGATCAACGTCTCCCTGACCAAGACGTCGAACATGCGCAAGAGCCCGCCCAACCTGATACCGATCGACGGGACGTTCCAGGGCTACACGGTCGTCCTGCACCAGCAGCTGCCGTATCTGGGCACCAGCCTGCTCATCGGGCTCGGGACGGTCGCGCTCACGCTCGTGCTCGCTGCGCCGGCCGGGTTCTCGCTGGCCAAGCTGCGGCCGCGCGGGGGCGGCGCGCTGACCTTCGTGCTGCTGATCGCCCAGATGATCCCGGCGATCGTCATGACGATGGGCTTCTACACCATCTACATCAAGCTCGGCGTGCTCAACTCCGTGTGGGGCCTCATCCTCGCCGACTCCACCATCGCGGTGCCCTTCGGCGTGCTCATCTTCACCGCGTTCATGTCGCGGATACCGGATGAGCTGCTTCAGGCCGCCCGCATCGACGGGGCAGGGACCTTCCGGATGTTCGCGTCGATCATCGTGCCGGTGAGCAGGAACGCGATCGTCACCGTCTCGCTCTTCGCGTTCCTGTGGGCGTGGTCGGACTTCCTGTTCGCCAACACGCTCGACGGCGGCGGTTCGCTCCGGCCGATCACGCTCGGCATCTACGCCTACATCGGCAACAACAACCAGGAGTGGAACGCGATCATGGCGACCGCCGTCGTCGCCTCGGTTCCCGCGGCCGTGCTGCTCGTCCTCGCGCAGCGCTACGTCGCCGCCGGCGTTACCGCAGGGGCCGTCAAGGACTAGACCAGCCTTCGAGAGGCAGTCGAGGTCTTCATTCATCCGGGCGGCGCGACACGGTGCTGCCCGCTCGACGTCGGGACGGACAACACCGCCATGGTGAGCTATCACAACGACAACGGCATCCTCGAGGTGCGGCACCGGCACGAGGTGATCCGCATCCAGGCCTGGGGCGCCGACAGCGTGCGCGTGCGCGCGGCCCAGCACCGCATCCCGGCCGAGAGCGCCGGCGCGCTGGCCGAAACCCCGCCCCCCGGCACCGGCGGAGACGCCGGCGTCCATATCACCACGGACGAAACGCGCGCTTCGCTGACGACCGGGCGCCTGCGCGTGGACGTCGACTTCGACACGGCCGCCAGCTATCCCGAACCCCTGATCACCTTCCGCACGAGCGGTGAGAGCGGCGCAAGCGAGCTTCTCGCCGAGAGCAGAGAGCACTTCTGGATGCCAGGCGCCCGCGTCTTCGCAGGCAACCGCTCTGGCGCGTACGAGATCCACCAGCAGTTCGCGGCCTACGACGGCGAGCGCCTCTTCGGACTCGGGCAGCGCACGCACGGGAAGCTCAACCTCAAGGGCCTCGCGCTTGACCTCGCCCAGCGGAACGCGGAGGTGAGCATACCGTTCGTTCTCTCCGATCGTGGTTATGGCCTTTTGTGGAATTCGCCGGCCGTCGGCAGGGTCGAATTCGCTGAGAACGCCACCCGCTGGCAGGCCGGGCAGGCACGCGAGATCGACTACTGGCTCACGGCGTCCCCCGACCCGGCGGACATCCTCGCCCGCTACGCGGACGCCACTGGTCATGCGCCCGAGCTGCCCGCGTGGGCCAGCGGGTTCTGGCAGTCCAAGCTCCGCTACCGCACGCAGGAGGAGCTTCTGACGGTGGCCCGCGAGTACAGGCGCCGCGGCCTGCCGCTGTCGGTGATCGTCGCGGACTTCTTTCACTGGTCCGCCATGGGCGACTACCGCTTCGACGAAAGCGAGTGGCCCGATCCTGACGCGATGGTCGCCGAGCTGCGCCAGATGGGCGTCGAGCTCATGGTGTCGATCTGGCCCACGGTCTCTCCCCTCAGCGAGAACTACGGCGAGTTCTACGACCGCGGCCTGCTTGTCGGCGCCGACCAGGGCGTGGAATTCCAGCAGGTCATCGCGGACAAGGGGATGGGCACGCCGATGCCGGTGGCGTTCTACGACCCGACGAATCCGCGGGCCCGCGAGTACGTATGGAGCCTGGTGAAAAAGAACTACCTGGCCCGGGGCATCCGCGTCTTCTGGCTCGACGCCTCCGAGCCCGAGCTCAACCCCGCGAACCCCGCCAACCTGTCCCTGTACGCGGGCCCCGGCGCGGAGGTCGCCGGCATCTACCCGCGTGAGAACGCCAGGCTCTTCGCCGACGGCATGGCCACGGCAGGGCAGGAGCAGACCGTTCTCCTGTCCAGGTCCGCCTGGGCGGGATCGGCGCGTTTCGGCGTGGCGGTATGGTCGGGCGACATCCCGGCGACGTGGGACGCGCTGCGCCGGCAGGTTCGGGCCGGCCTGAGCATCGCGATCTCCGGCATCCCCTGGTGGACGACCGACATCGGCGGTTTCCACGGCGGCGACCCGGGTAACCCCGCTTATCAGGAACTCATCATCCGCTGGTTCCAGTACGGCGCGTTCTGCCCGCTGTTCCGCCTGCACGGCGACCGGAATCCGCGCGTGCCCACCGGCCACACCATGACAGGCGGGCCGAATGAGGTGTGGTCGTACGGCGCGGCGGCCTACGAGCGGATCGTTGCCGTCCTGCGGCTGCGTGAGCGCCTGCGTCCCTACCTCCACGAGCAGATGCGGGTGGCGGCGCGGGACGGCGTGCCGCCGATGCGGCCGCTCTGGGTGGACTTCCCCCAGGACCAGGACGCGTGGCAAACCGAGGACGAGTTCCTGCTCGGACCCGACCTCCTCATCGCCCCGGTCCTTGAGCAGGGGGTCCGCGTGCGCGATGTCTACCTGCCGGAAGGCCGCACCTGGGTCACGGCCGGGACGGGCGACAGGCATGACGGGGGAACCATCGTGGCGGTACCGCTCTCCCTCGACCGCATCCCCGTCTTCGTATCAGAAGGAGCAGAGGTACTCGATGTCGTCCGCTAAGCAAGGGGGGCCAGTGCATCCGTCCACCTCGACCTGGCGCCCGCTCGGGGCCGACGAGATCCAGGTCACCGGCGGAATCTGGGGGCAGAAGCAGCGGCTGAACGCGGACACGATCCTTGAGCACTGCGAGTCGTGGATGGAGCGCATCGGCTGGATCGGCAACTTCGACCGCGCCGCGGGCGGCACCATCGGTGCCGGGCACTCCGGCATCGAGTTCGTCGACTCCGAGATCTACAAGCTTCTCGAGGCCATGGCATGGGAACTGGGGCGCGAGCACTCCGGCGACCTTGAGCGCCGGTACCAGGCGCTGGTCGAGCGCGTCGCCGCGGCCCAGCGGCCAGACGGGTACCTGCACACCAGCTTCGGCGGGTCCGGGCAGCCGCCTCGGTACTCGAGCCTTGAGTCCGGCCACGAGCTGTACTGCTTCGGACATCTCTTCCAGGCGGCCGTCGCCCGGCTGCGAACCGGCCATGACGATCTCCTCCCGCAGGTCGCGCGCCGCCTCGCGGATCACGTCTACGACCAGTTCGGCCCAGGCGGCCGGGTGGGAGTCTGCGGTCATCCGGAGATCGAGATGGCACTTGTGGAGCTCGCCCGCGCGACGGGGGAGGGAAGCTATCTCGAACTCGCCCGGCTGTTCATCGAGCGCCGTGGCACGCGCACGCTCGGGATCCATCCCTTCGGCCAGGAGTACTTCCAGGATGACATCCCGGTCCGCGAGGCGACGACCATGCGCGGCCACGCCGTACGTGCTCTCTACCTTGCCTCGGGCGCGCTGGACGTGGCGACGGAGACAGGCGACGAGGACCTGTCAGCCGCGGTGCGCGAGCAGTGGGCGAACGGCGTGGCCCGCCGCACCTACATCACCGGCGGAGCCGGCTCGCATCACCAGGACGAGGCCTTCGGCGATGACTTCGAGCTGCCCGCCGACCGTGCTTACGCGGAGACCTGCGCGGGCATCGCGTCGGTGATGCTGAGCTGGAGGCTCCTCCTGGCCACCGGCCTTGATCAGTACTCGAACCTGATCGAGCGCACGCTCCTGAACAACGTTCTCGCGTCCCCGAGAGCGGATGGGCGCGCGTTCTACTACACGAACACGCTTCACCAGCGGACCCCCGGCTCGGTACCCGACCAGCATCAGCTCAGCCATCGCGCGGAATCGGGGCTCCGCGCGCCCTGGTTCGAGGTCTCCTGCTGCCCCACCAATGTCGCGCGCACGCTGGCGAGCGTCAGCCTGTACTTTGCGACGGCCAGCGAGCACGGTGTCCAGCTGCACCAGTACGGTGACTACCGGGTGTCCACGGCGCTGGGCGCGGGAACCGTCACACTGCGGGTTTCCGGTGCCTATCCCGCCAGCGGCGCGATCTCGGTGGAGATCATCGAGGCGCCCGCCGAAGAGCTGACCCTCCGGCTGCGAGTGCCCGCGTGGGCGCGTGGTTCCGCCGTGCTGAGCGAGAGCCCGACCACGCGGGCTCCGGGATATATCGAGATCAGGCGCATCTTCCGCGCCGGCGAATCCATCAACGTCACGTTTCCTGGCGCGCCGCGGGCGACCTACCCCGACGCCCGCGTCGACGCCGTCCGTGGCACGTTCGCCGTGGAGCGGGGGCCGCTCGTGCTCGCCCTGGAGTCGGCCGACCTTCCGCCGGGATGGACCGTCAACGAGATCACGGCCGATCCGGGAAGCATCGGCATCAGTGAGGAGAGCGCCACCATCGACGTCTACCGCCGCCCGCCGGCCTCGGCGGGGTGGCCGTACCAGGCCGAGCCGGACGGGCAGGAAGGCGAACGCGTGCGAGCCCGGCTCATCCCTTACCATCAGTGGGCCAATCGCGGTCCCGGCACGATGCGCGTCTGGCTTCCGATCAGGAGCCTGAACCGGCCGGCGTGATGCGTGTGGGGTACCAGAATGGTGCCAGTGGCTGTGACCTGGGCTTCAGTCCGGTGCGGCACCGGCACGTCGCACTATGCCGCCACATGCCTGCCAGACCTGGGCCAGCGCTGCGGCCGGCCCAGGTCGCAGGGCTGTAGTGTCAGCGTGGGGTGAAGTCCTGGTTGGTGCCGGGGGCGTTCTTGCATGGCCACTGGTCGAGTTGCTGGCCGGTGTTGCTGCCGGCGCCGTATATGTCCAGGCACAGGCCGCTGTTGGAGTTCTGGAACTGCCAGGAGCCGTCGGACTGCTGCTCTGGTTTCCACATGCTGCCGGAGGCGCCGCTGACGGGCTGCTGGACGATGTCCGGGGTGCCCTGCGCGGTGGAGTTCCCGGCCACGGTCACGTCGTCGCCGGAGTTCTGGGC
>JBEKKH010000170.1:0-12803 GCA_050010815.1 Streptosporangiaceae bacterium
CCACGCAGCTTGGCCCGGGTGGTCTGCGGCGGGACGGACTTCGCCTCGAAAATGTCGATGTCGCGGGCGGCTCGCTCCACCGCCCCGGCGCGCTGCAGCAGGTAATAAAGGCCCCGGCCACGGTGCACATCATGGTAGGCCAGGTCAAGCTGGGCAACGCGGGGCGCCGACAGCGGCAGGTCATGCTTGGCCCGGTAGCGCTCGATCAGCTGGTACTTGGTGACCCAGTCGATCTCGCGCGCGATCCGGTCGAGGTTACCTGTCTCGATCGCGCTCAGCGCCCGTTCCCACATATCGAGAACCCGCTTGCTGACCGCGTCGGCGCCGTTCTTGTCGGTGAAGTCTTTCGCGCGGTTCAGGTATTCGTACTGGATGTCAAGGGCAGACAGCTCGCGCCCGTTCGCCAGCCTGACCCGGCTGCGGCCGGTCATGTCGTGGCTGACCTCACGGATCGCCCGGATCGCGTTGTCCAGGGTCAGGTCGCGCATGATCGCGCCGGCCTCGATCATCCGCAGCACCAGGTCGGTCGACCCGACCTTGAGCAATGTCGTGGTCTCGCTCATGTTGGAATCGCCCACGATCACGTGCAGCCGCCGGAAGCGCTCGGCGTCGGCATGCGGCTCGTCCCTGGTGTTGATGATCGGACGCGACCTGGTGGTGGCCGACGACACGCTCTCCCAGATGTGCTCGGCCCGCTGGCTCACGCAGTACACCGCGCCGCGCGGCGTCTGCAGCACCTTGCCCGCGCCGCAGATGATCTGGCGGGTGACCAGGAACGGGATGAGGATATCGGCCAGCCTGCCGAACTCGCCGTGCCTGCCGACCAGGTAGTTCTCATGGCAGCCGTAGGAGTTCCCGGCCGAGTCCGTGTTGTTCTTGAACAGGTAGATATCCCCGGCGATGCCTTCCTCGCGCAGCCGCCGGTCAGCGTCCACCAGCAGACCCTCGAGGATCCGCTCGCCCGCCTTGTCGTGCGCCACGAGGTCCAGGACGTTGTCGCACTCGGGCGTCGCGTACTCCGGATGGCTGCCCACGTCGAGGTAGAGCCGCGCCCCGTTCCTGAGGAAGACGTTGCTGCTACGACCCCACGACACCACGCGCCGGAAAAGATAGCGCGCGACCTCGTCGGGGGAAAGCCGTCGCTGCCCGCGGAAGGTGCACGTAACGCCGTACTCGTTCTCGACTCCGAATATTCGCCGGTCCACCCGCCAAGGCTACGTCCCGTCGCCCACTGACAACAGCACCCGGGCCGATTGACCGCCGGCTTAGTGCGGGCGCCCGAGCTGAACCAGCAGGTTCTTGTCCCAGACGTAGACGGTGTACGGGCCGTCATGGTACGTGCGGGCCGGCCGGCCAAGGGCAGCGAGCGCCGCGGAGTCGGGCTGCCAGTGGTTGAAAAACCCGGGCGCGCTGTCTGTGACGAGGAACGTCGCCTGATGCGAGCCGGGGTCGTACCAGGAGGCCTTGGATTCCCACAGGTCTGGCTGCAAGGTTCCCGGCGCCACCGCCCTGATCGTGATGGCACCGTCGCTGCCGACGGTCACCACGCTCGACTCCCAGTACCCGCCGATGCCGTGGCTGAGGTGATGCGCGGCTAGGAACGCCGCGAGCCCCTGGTTGGCCGCCGGGACCGACGGCTGGGCCGCGGCGTAGCCGAGGCCGGCCGCATAGCAGGCCAGCACCACCAGCCCAGCCAGCCGCACCGGGCGCGGCCACCGGCGTGAGGTGGCCTCGCGGCCGTGCAGGCGGGCCGCCAGGGTCCGGCCGGCCAGGACGGCTCCGAACGGCAGGACGACGGCGAATTCCCTGGAGTTCAGGTCGGTCGCGTCGGCCAGCGTGCTCGGCACGTAGACCAGTACGTTGACGACCATCGCGAGGAGCAGGATCTGGCTGATCATGTCGGGCCAGCTGAAGAAGCGCCGGGCCACCCGGCAGCTGGCCCAGGCGACAAGCGCCACGCTGACCAGGTGCACGAGAGCGAAGGCCAGCTCGGCCGCGGGGCCCTGCGGCTTGGCGCCAAACAGCGCGAGCAGTCCGTGTCCGACCACCCAGGCATGCTTCGGCCAGGTGTGCAGCGGCGCCAGCTGGTAGGGCACCGGGTGCAGGATAAACGCGCCGCTGGCGCGCAGCAGCCGGCTGACCAGCCAGGCCAGCCCGTCGGCCAGGATGGCCGCGGCGGCCAGGGACACCTCGAACCACTGGGCGGCTACGCCCCCGCGGATGACGCGGATGGCGCACACCGCGACGAGTGGCAAGATCCCCACCACGAGCACCAGCGGGTCAGCAACAAGCACCCACGTCAGCAGCGCTCCGACCACCACCGGCACCAGCCAGCGGCCCCGCCCGGCCTGGGGGGCCCTATCCATGACCAGCCAGGTCAGCATCAGCGGTACGGCGGTGCCGATATGGCCAAGGGACAGCACGAGGACGAAGACGGCGACTCCGAGCTGAGGCGCGAACATGATGCCGCCCGTCAGCAGCATCCGGGGCCAGGCCTCCCGGCCGGGCGCCCGGCCCCCGGCGAGCAGCACGGCGAGCACGACCACGAGGGTGTAGGTCATGGCCGCGGCGATGTGCGCGGTGTCGGTATGCAGCCCGAAGAAACGCTCGAGCACGAGGTACTGCGGGAGCTCGGTCGTGATAAACGAGACATCCGACAGGTACCAGCCGTGCAGCAGCACATTTCCGTGCAGCATGTCCCATGCCATCAGCAGGTCGTTCGACTCGTCGGAGTTCTCCGGATAGGTGCGGGACACCTGCAGGTAGGCGACGAAGAGCAACGCCACGGCCAGCACGGCCGCCGTGGCGGTGAGGATGCGCCGGCCGGATCCCCGAGACCCCCGAAATCCCCGAAACCCTCGGCCGGGCGACTCGGCGAGGCCGGTGTCGGGGCCGGTGTCGGGGCCGGCCGGCCCGACGGCCGCGTCGGGTCTGCGGGGTCCGGCCGCCGGCGGCGCGGAGGGCTTCCCCGGCGTCCCGCTTCTCGGCACGGCAGCCACCACGTCTTTCTGGCTCGGTGTCATCGTCGCTGCCGAATCATATTCGTTACAGCCGTCACAGCGTGCAACGTCGCCCTGGTAAGCTCAGCCCGCCTGGCCAAGATTTCACCCTCCCCCCGCTGAGAAAGCCAGGAGGCTCGCGGTTGCAGCTTACGTCGACGTCGGAAGAGGACAGGTCCCTCCGGCCACCCGCGCCATCGCGGTGGCCGGGCTGGAACCGTCCCGTCGTACCCGGCGTCATCGCCTTCCTGAGCTGGACCGGTTTCGCCCTGGCCCGCTGGCAGGTCTGGGCCCAGGGGCATCTCATCCACTTCGTCATGGCCGGGCACGTCTACACCAACCGCAGTGAGCTCCCCCACGGCCTGCTGCTCGTCCCCGCGGCGGGTTACGACGGGCAGTTCTACTACCGGCTTGCCCTGGCCCCGGCCAACTGGAAGGCGACCGCGCACGGCATCACCATGGACCAGTCCTACCGGTACACCCGCATCGGGTATCCGGTCCTGGCCTGGCTGCTGGCCCTGGGCCAGCACCAGTTCGTATCCATCGCCCTGGTCGTGGTCAACCTCCTCGCGGTGGCGGCCATGGCCATGCTGGGCGGCATGTTCGCCCGCGAGTCCGGCCGCCACGCTCTGTGGGGACTCGCCTTCGCCGCCTACTTCGGCCTGGTCATCAGCGTCGGCCGGGACACCGCTGAGCCGCTGGCCGAGGCCTGCATGCTGGGCGGCCTGCTCGCCTACCGGCGGGGCAGCCGGGCCGGGTACGTGCTCGCCACGATCCTGTTCGCCTTTGGCGCGATCACCAGGGAAACCATCCTGCTCGCCCCGGCGGCCATCGCCATCACCCGGCTCATCGCGATCGCCCGCCGCCGCAGCCGGCGTGGCCTGGCCGACCTGGTCTGGGTCGTTCCGGCCGTGGCCTACGGCCTGCTGGAAGTCACGGTGCACTTTGTCGTCAATGGCGACTTCCCGCTGGTCGCGAACGGCAGCCGTAACCTCTCCGTGCCGTTCACGGCCATGGTCGACGCGCTGAACTACGACTTCGCTAACATCAACACCAGCCACCTGGGTGTGGTTGACATTTCCCTGCTCGAGTACGCCACGCTGGCGATCTTCATGCTCGCCGGGCTGGCCGTGCTGTTCGTCACGACCGCGCCGGCCCACGAGCGGATCGCCCTGGTCCTGTTCGTGCTCCAGCTCGGCTTGCTGTCCAGCCAGATCTGGACCAGCACGTTCGGCGACGGCCGCTCGCTCATCGAGCCCTACCTGATGGCGCTGGTCCTGCTGATGGGCACGCCGCGGCGGTACCTGTCCTGGCGCTACCTGATCCTGATCGCCGCCTTTGCCGTGCCCGCGCTGGTGGTGGTGGCCAGGCGCCGTATTCTGTACATGTAACGATGGTCCGGGGCAGGCGAATATCAACGGTGGCCTGGATCCTCGCCATCCCGGCGCTGTTCGCCGTCTACCTGAGGATCTCGTTCGACGGGCACGTGACGTCGGACGGGGCGAACAGCGCGCTGCAAGCGTGGGACATGTGGCACGGTCACCTCCTGCTGCACGGGTGGATCGTTGGCGACGCGACGTATTACACCTTCGATGTGCCGGTACTCGCGCTCGCCGAGATCTTTTTCGGGCTGTCCGACCTGGCCAGCCATGTTGCCTCCGCGCTGATCTACCTGGTCGTCACGGTCTGCGCGGTAGGCCTGGCCCTCAAGGACAGCCGCGGACTCGCCGCAGTGGCCCGGGGCGGGGTCACGGTCGCCGTGCTGACCGCCATGTTTCACGTCGAGTCGAACGCGCCCTACCTGCTGGGAACGCCCGACCACACCGGGACCGTGACGTTCCTCCTGATCTCCTTCCTGCTGATCGACCGGGTGCCCGCCCGGTACACCGCACCGCTCCTGGTCGCGATCCTGTGTGCCGGCCAGATCGGCGACGCCACGGTCCGCTACGTCGCCGTGCCGGCGATCGTCGTGGTGTGCGGTTACCGCGCCGTGGCCGCACGGAAGGTCCGCACAGGCGATGCCGCGAACGTCCTGGCCACGGCCGTCTCCGTACCGCTGGCCGGCGCGGTCCGCGCGGTGATGCTGCGCTTCGGCGGGTACCAGATGGTCGCTCCGAAGACCGCGATCTCGCCGCCCGGGCAATGGCCGCATAACGCGGCCCTGGCCTGGCACGCCAGCTGCCTCCTGTTCGGGGCGGAGGCCGGCTCAGGCTCCTCCGCGCTGACGCGCGATCCGGGATACATCCTCGGGTTCGCCTGCCTGCTGGCCGCGGCGGCTGGCATCGCGCGGGTGGCGTGGACCTGGCGCACCGCGAGCCGGGCCGACCAGCTGCTGTGCGTCGCGATCGTCGTTGACCTCGCGGCGTACATCATCTCGACCCTGCCGATACCCAGCAACCCCTACGAGGTCGTCGCCATACTGCCCTGCGGCGCGGTACTCGCGGCCCGCGCCTGCGTGCCTGGACGGCTGGCCGGCCCGCGGCTGGCCGGCCTGACGGCAGGCGTGGCCGCCATCGCGGTCCTGCTGCCGTTGAGCATCGCGGCGGCCCGGCCCGCGGTCACGGTACCGACGGCACCGCTGGCCGCGTGGCTTGAGGCCCGCGGACTCACATACGGTCTCGCTGGTTACTGGACCAGCTCCGCTACGACGCTGCACTCGGGCAACCGGGTGCAGGTTCGCGCGGTCATCGTGGCGGGCGGCCAGGTCATCCGGTATGACTGGGAGACCAATACGATGTGGTTCGACGGGTCCAGGCACGATGCCACCTTCGTGATCACCAGCCTCGACGGCAACGGCCTGAGCCCGTCAGCCCAGCAATACTTCGGCAAGCCGGTGACGATCGACCACGTCGCGCACTGGGCGATCTTGATCTACCGGAAGAACCTGCTCGACCAGGTCGCTACGGCTGGCCCGGCCCTGCCGACACTGCGACACCGCTGAAGCGCATGATGACCTGCGTGCCGGGTGGCGTGCCGGCCCCGTAGAACCAGAATCCCTGGCCGCTGGCGACCTCCGCGGGCGTGCAGATGAGCTGCTTGGTCATCAGGAACGCGAACTGCGGCTCGTCCAGGCACGCCCTGACCCCGGTGCGCTCGGCCTGGATGAGGAATCCGGTCGTCTCAACCCAGGCTGGGTGGTCGATGTGCAGCACGATGGTCCTACCCGTTGCCCGCGCGGCCAGCGTCGCCACCACCTTCGGCAGGGCCTCGTCGATGTCGTTGGTGCTGGCATGCGTGCCGGGTATGACCGCGAGCACGGCCAAGGTGAGGGCCGCGGCCAGCACCGCCACGCAGGCACTGAGCCGCGCGCGCGCGGACCCGGCGCCTGCGGCCAAGCCGAGCACCACCACCAGCACCGTGATCAACGGGGCGGACCAGTAGAAGTAGCCGATGTAGTACGCGGTCAGGTCGTCGATCCCGACGGCGGCGTAGACCAGGAAAGCCAGCGACGAGACCACGTTAACGGCGAGCATCGCGAGCAGGAACCGGCGCAACGGACCGCGGCTCAGCCAGACCGTGACGGCGAGCGCGAGCGCGTAACCAGCCACCGGCACCAGCGCGGCCGCCCAGGTGTGGTGCGGCCACCAGAACCACAGCGCATACTTCACCACCTGCCGCACGCTGTGGCCGCCGGCTTGTCCTGAGTTGCTGTAGGACAGGTACTTGCCGAAGTCCCCCGGCCAGTGCAGCACCAGGTTGACGACGATCGGCAAGGCGAAGACCGCGCTGATGACCGCGACCGGAATCCAGACCCCGCGTCGCTCGCGGAAGAAGGATCCGACCGACGCCCGCAGCGTACGCCGGTGCGGCCACAAGACGGCCGCGAGCACCACCAAGGTGAGCACTGGCACGAAGAACAAGAAGCAGGCATGTCCGTGGACGAGGAACCAGCCGGTCAGGGCGAAGATCCACGCGTCCTGGGCGCGCCCGGCCACCAGCGATCCGGCCGCGATCACGAATACCATGTACGTCGGCACGTACATGTACGGCATCCAGTCGGAATTCACGATCGACGGGTAGGCGATCGCGAAGCCGCAAAAGACGGCGAAGCAGGCGGCCGCGCCCGCCACCGAGCGCGTCCAGCCGTAGACCACCACGACGGCCAGCGCGACGAAGGAACAGTCCAGCGCGAACACGGCCAGCATGTGCGCGTTCCAGGCGGTCGGCACGACATGCAGAGCATTCTGGAACAGGTACTCTCCGAAGGCTTGCACGTACATATAGGCAGGCCCCGGATGGTTGAAACCCTCGCGGGAATAATTGCCGATGAGCAGCGTGAAGTGCTTGGCCTGCCTGATCAGGAGCGAGTTCGCCCCTCCGTCACCCTGCTCGTACAGGCGGGTGGTGAACAGGAAGCGGTTGCGCACGCACAGCAGGACGAACAACACGGTGAAAGGAACCGCCCAGACCCACCATGGCCGCCGGGCCGTCGGTTCTGTCCCCGCCGACCTCGCGGCCACCGGGCCTACGGCCGTCTCCC
This sequence comes from Streptosporangiaceae bacterium, assembly GCA_050010815.1. Classification (GTDB taxonomy): domain Bacteria; phylum Actinomycetota; class Actinomycetes; order Streptosporangiales; family Streptosporangiaceae; genus Palsa-504. The sequence continues at coordinate 7,480 of JBEKKH010000170.1, forward strand.
CGGCCCGCTCAACTCCAGCCGCCATGCTCAGATGGTTCCGGCTGTGATGGCCGCGTCAATCCAGGGAATGACCTCGTCCAGCATGGTGTCCAGCGAGGTGGCGGCGTCGAAGCCGAGTAGCCGCTTGGCCTTTTCTGTGGCCGGGACACGCCGTTGCACGTCGTACTCGAACGGGTCGTCGTGGACGAGCCGCAGCGGCTTGGAGGTGCCGTGCACCTTACGCCAGATGATCTCGGCCAGCTCACGCACGGACGTACTCTCCGCGGTCGAGAGGTTGAAGTCCTCGTTGTAGGCGGCTTCATGTTCCATCGCCGTCACCACGCCCGCCGCCAGGTCACCGCCGTAGGTGTAGTGCCGGATCTGCTCGCCTGAACCGAGGATATGCAGCGGGTCCTGGCCTTTGAGCACCTTCAACACCAGGTCGGGAACGACGTGGCTCATCGCCAGCCGGACGTTTCCCGACAGGATTTCCTCGTCACCCAGCGCCCGGCTCTCGCCGATGCCGACGCAGTTGAACGGCCGGAGCAGCGTATAAGGAAGGTGGTACTGGTCCCAGGCCGCCCGCGCGAAGTACTCAACCGCCAGCTTCTGGAACCCGTAGGACGACAGCGGCGGCGGGATCTCCCGCTGCTGGCCTTCGTAGGACGGCCATTCGGTCGCGGTCTCGAAGACCATGGACGAGGACAGGTAGGTGACCTTGCGCAGCCGGCCATCCCGGTGCGCGGCGATCGCCGCGTCACAGGACGCCGCGTTGATGCGCTCGTTGGCGGCGAGCAGGTCATAGGCATAGGTGTGGAAGTAGGAGATGCCGCCGATCATCGCGGCGCCCGCGATGAAATGATCGCAATCGGCCAGGAGCTCCGTCATCAGGGCGACGTCCCTGGCATCGCCCTCAACGATCCGGTAACGCGGGTGGTCATCGTAAGACTTCTTGACCTTCCCGTATTTGGAAAAGTTGTCGATGCCTATCACCGCGTAACCGCGTATAAGCAGTTCTTCTACGACGTACCCGCCAATGAAGCCCGCGGACCCGCTGACCAGAACCTGCTCCATTAACTCTCCTGCCGTTTCTGCTTGCTCGTCGTGTGGGTGGCCCGGCCGGTGCTTGCGGACCTCCTGGGCGGTCAGCCGCGGGCCGAACGCGAAACGATACCAGCGCACGTAACTCGGCACCCATTTCGCGATCTTGAAGTTCGGCACCCCGGCCTGCCGGTCCAGCCAGATGGTCGGGATTTCCGCCACCGGCCTGCGCAACCGCTTGGCCTTGGCGGTCAGCTCGATGCCGATCACGAACCCGTCCCTTGAGTCGATGCCCACTTCCTTGATGAAGTCCGTTGAGTAGGCCTTGAACGAGTTCGTCGCGTCCCTGGTGCCCACATGGGCCAAGGTCCGCAGCGACCGGCCAGCCAGGCGAGACATGGTGCCCTTGATGATGGGCCCGCCCACCTGCTGACCGCCGGGCATGTAACGGGAGGCGGCCGCCACCGCCACCCCGCGTTCGACCAGCCGGACGAGGTCGTCGATCTGCCTGGCGTCGTCACACCCGTCCGCCATCGTCACCACGGCCACCGGGGCGGTGGCCGTGTCGATACCGAACCTGATCGCGTTGGCGGGTCCTGGCCCGTAGGTGTTCACCAGGCACTTCAGCCGCGGTTCCTTCCGCGCGTACTCCTCGACCACGGGCAGGGTCGTGTCCTCGGCGGAATCGACGATGACCAGCACCTCGCACGGCAGCCGGACCGATTCGAACAGCCGGTCAAGCACGCTGATCACATGCTCGCCCTCGTCGTAGGCGGGCACCACCACCGAGACCCTGGGGCGCTCGGTCATATTCGGACACCCTGTCCGAGGACGTCCCAGATGTCGGCCGCCGGCTTATCGAACACCAGCCGCCGGTATTCCGGATGCGGCGCCCCCACGACGAGCAGGTCCGACCGCGCGATCACCTCGTCAAGAGGCAGCAGGGAGGAATCACTGGTCACGTACGGGTCGGTGCACAGGACCGCGGCGGCCTTGAACTTAAGGATGCGCTTGAGCTTGTAGGACAGGCTCGACCTGATGTCGTCCGAACCCGCCTTGAACGCCATGCCCAGGATCCCGACGGTCATCGAGGACAGATCGAACCGCCGCTCCAGCTGGGCCACCACGTAGAGCGGCAGGCCCTCGTTGACCGCCATGGCCGAGTGGCCGAGCGGGAAATTGTTGCTGTTGTAGGCGGCGAGCTGCATGGTGTCCTTGAGCAGGCATGGCCCGGCGGCGAAGCCGGCCGCCGGCATGTCGGCCGCCCGCGGGTACTCCTCGGCTAGCCCTTGCCTGATCCGTTCGAAATCCAGGCCCCGTTCGTTAGCCATCATGTAAAGCTGGTTGGCGGTGGCGAACTTGAGGTACCGCCAGACGTTGGTGAACAGCTTCGCCAGCTCGGCCTCCTCGGGTGACATCACCACGAGCTTGCTGGTCAGCCTGCCGAACAGCCGGGACGCCCGTTCCGTCCCTGTTGGCGTGCGGGCCGATATGATCTGCGGCAGCTCGAAAAGCTCGGTCATCGCCTTGCCCTCGGCGATCCGCTCCGGGCAGAACGCGACCTCCATCTTCAGGCCCAGCCCGGCAATCATCTTTTCCACCAGCGCCGTCACCCCCGGGAAGACGGTGCTCCGCAAGATGAGCAGCTGCCCGTCCCGCAGGTAGCCGGCACACCTCTCCAGCGCTTTCGGGATCGCCATCTGGTCCGGATTCAGGTGCTCGTCCACCGGCGTGCCGATCACCACCACGATGCACTCCGCCGTGGCCACGATCGCGGGATCAAGTGAGGCTTCGAGGCGGCCGGTGCCGAGCACCCGGTGCAGCACCTCCTCCGCGCCTGGTTCGATGAACGGCATCCGGCCGCCGTTCACCGCGGCCACCGACGCCTCGCTCACGTCATAAATGGCCACCTTGGCGCCACGGTCAGCGAGCGCAAGCGCGAGCGGCAGGCCGACGTGCCCGCATCCTCCGATGACGACCACATCCCGGCCGGCCTGCTCAGGCAACTTCGTCATGGTGCATACCTCCGGCTGATTCGCAGGCCTCCGGGGGCCTCAAGGGGAGCACCACATAGGTGCGCCTACGTCACGTCTCTGGCGCTTCACCTTACCGCGATGCCCGTCCAGGAAAAGGCTAGTTATCCTGCTCCGCCGCATACCAACCTGCCAGTCACCATCCGGGTCAGTAGCGTTCCTGGGACAGCCCCCGGATTAGCGGCCTTGTCGAGCGAGAGCGGTGTCACTTAGGGTAAGCTCTCGCCGCGTGGCTGGCCTGGCCCGCAGTCGACGAGTGACGCAACATGCCCGGTCAGGAGCACGTGATGCCCCCGCATGCAGGTCGCGGAGCCGGTTATGCCTGACGGCCCGGAAACCGTGATGCCGGCCGGCCGCACGACGGGTCCCCGGCACGACTCCGGCGAACCGGGACCGGAGCCTGCTCGTTCGCTGGCCGCCTGGGCCGACCGGCCGGCGGTCGCCGGCCTGATCGCCTTGCTCGCCGCGCTCGGCTTCGCGCTGGCCCGCTGGCAGACCTGGGCCCAGGGCAACATCGGCGCGTTCATCCTGGTCGGGCGTCATTTCTCCGTGGCCGGCCAGCTTCCGAGGGGCATACCAGTCCAGCCGACCTACGGCTACGACGGCCAGTTCTTCTACCGCCTCGCGCTCAATCCGCTCAACTTCCATCACACGGCTTACGGCATCACCATGGACCGGTCTTACCGGTACATGCGGGTCGGTTATCCGGTCTTGACCTGGCTGTTTTCGCTGGGCCAGCACGCCGCCGTTCCCGCCATGCTGGTCGCCGTCAACATCGCCGCCATCGGCGTGATGGGCTACCTGGGCGCCGTCTTTGCCCGGGACGGCGGGCGGCACGCGCTGGCCGGCCTGCTGCTGCCCGGGTACTTCGGCCTCGTCACCAGCCTGTCCCGCGATACCGCGGAGCCGCTCGCCGCCGCCTGCCTGCTGGCCGGTTTGCTCGCGGTGCGAGCCCGGCGGCCCGTCCTGGCGGCCGTGCTCCTGGCTTACGGCGCGCTGACCAGGGAGACGGTCATGGTCGCGGTCGCGGCCATTGCCGTCATCCGCGTCATCGGCGTGCTCCGCCGCATGCAGCGGCCCGGTCGTGATGATCTGACCTGGGTGCTGCCTGCCGTGGTGTTCGTGGCCTGGCAGGTGGTGGTGAAAGCCGCGACCGGAAGCATTCCCCTGCTGGCCGACGGCGGCCGTAACGCGGGCGCGCCGTTCATTGCCCCGTTCCAGTCGCTGAGGAACAACCTCGACCACATCAACACGCACCAGTTCGACCAGTATGACCAGTGGCTGCTTGAGCTCGCGATCATCGCCCTCTTCGCGATCGCGGCGCTGCTGACCCTGCGGTCCACGAGCGCACCGGTTCATGAACGGCTGGCTCTCGTGCTCTACCTGTTCGAGATCTGCATCGTGACGCCGAGCACCTGGGGCAGCCTCGACGCCGACCTGCGATCTTTCATCGAGGTCTACCTGCTGGCTGTGATCATCCTGCTGGGTACGGCCCGGCGTAGCTTGGGCGGCTGGCTGCTCTCCCCGCTCGCCGCCCTCACCGTGCCTGCCCTGATCGCCGTCGCGCAACGCCGGCTTACCGGTTCGTGACCTGCACGTGCGCCGGCGGAATCTGGCCGGGGATATCCTTGAGCAGGTTCCTGTTCCAGACCATGATCGTGTACGGACCAGTCTGATAGGTACGGACCGGGACGCCAAAATACTTTTTGACGAGCCCGCGCGGCTCCCAGTGCGAGAAAAAGCCCGGCTGGCTGTCGAGGACCACGAAGTCGGCGTAGTGCTGCTTGGAGTTGTACCAGTCCGCGTCCGACAGCCACAGGTCTGGCCGGAAGGTGTACTGCATCAGCGCCCGGACCTGCACCCGTTCATCGCTGTCCACCGTCACGCTGCCGCTGGTCCAGTAGCCGCTGAGCCCGTAGCTGAGGTGGTGATCAAGCAGCCAGGAGGCCAGGGCGGTGTTGGCCGGGGGGACGGACGGCTGGGCGAGTTCGTAGCCGAACCCGGCGGCGTACCCGGCCAGCACCAGCACCCCGGCGGCCAGGGCGGCCAGCCGCGTCCGGCGTGACGGCCCGATGCTGCGGCTCAGCACCCGCGCCGCCAGCGCCGCGCCGAACGGCGTGATGATGGCGACTTCGTGCGCCGCCTCGTCCGAGGCGTTGGTGACGAGGTAGAGCACCACGTTGAGGACGATCGCAACGGCAAGCACCTGGTCAACCAGCTGGGCCACGAAGAACCGCCGGGCGACCCGGGTCAGCGCCCAGCCGACGGCGA
>JBEKKH010000171.1:0-13365 GCA_050010815.1 Streptosporangiaceae bacterium
TGCCCCACACGAGCTACGGCGCGGGCTGGGTCTTCCTCGCCGTCGTGTCTGCCGCTCTCGCGCTTGTCGGCTTGAAGGGAGGCAACCCGGTCACGGCCGGAAGCCCGTAATGGCAATCGGCTTGGAGGATGGTTCAGCCTCGCGCAACGCCACCCTTGGTACCGCCGGAGCAATCTGGCCGTTGCCGTTGCGCCGGCGGGACCATCTGGGGAGCCGGGAAGCTGTTCGGCGGCCATCAGCTAGGCCCGCGGACCGGATTCGCGGTGCTGTGCGGATGGACACCGGTCGAGAACCCGGAACGCGCCGGCCGCGTTCCCGGGCCTTCGACATCGAGTGATGTCAGACGGCGAGCAGTGGGCCGACGTCGATCGTGGTTCGGGTTATAAAGGTGAGCACGACCGGATCGAGCCCGAAATGCGAAGGAGTTACAGCGCAGAGAGGGGTGCCTCACGATCAATAGGCGACGCATAGTCGGCAGGCGCGGAATCACCTCTCGCGGGTAAGGCTGTCCCTGCCACGCTGGGTTACTCGAAGATTGATCACAGCATGCAGAAGTTGCAGTACCTGGATGCCTGGGACCTGGTCCGCCAGGTAAGTCAGGGGCTCCTGCGGGCCCCACAGAAACCCCACAGTCGGCGACACGGCGACTGATCCCCACAGAAATCCCACGGACGAAACGGCACACCTGTTAATCGGCAGCTCGCGATGAGACTAGTGGTTTGATACCGGGTGGGGCCGTTATGCGTTCGGCCCGTCCTTGAGGCCCCGGGCCTGTCCCGTCGCCGGCGCGTTGCAGGTCTTCGCCATCGAGAGGGCAGCGTGATGACGGCCGCTGGGCGCCGCGAGCGCTGCCAGGCCTGCGGCGGAACGAGAACCGCGGGAGGCGGCGGCATGAACGGAGGTACGGCCTGATGGAACACCTGTCCCTGTCCCCGCAGACCCTGGCGGCGCAGGCGCTAGGCGAGACGGACCCGGTCACGGGTGCCCTGGCGCCGGTGATCACCATGTCCACGAACTACGAGCAGCGGGCGGACGGCAGCTACCCGCAGGGCCGGGTCTACACGCGGGCTGACAATCCCACCTCCGAGCACGCGGAGCGGTTGCTGGCCGTGCTGGAGGGCGGGGAGTGCGCACTGTTCAGCTCGGGGATGGCGGCCGTCACCGCGGTGTTCCAGTCGCTGCTGCCCGGGGATCACGTGCTGGTCTCCCGGGTCCTGTACTGGGGGGTGCGCAAGTGGCTGGCCGAGTTCGGGCTCACCTGGGGCCTGGACGTGGAGTTCACCGACACCGCTGACCTGGACGCGGTGGCGGCGGCGATCCGGCCCGGCCGGACGCGGCTGCTGTGGGTGGAGACCCCGGCGAACCCGATGTGGGAAATCACCGACCTGGCGGCCGTCTGCGAGCTGGCGCATGCGGCCAGGGTCCGGGTAGCGGTGGACAACACGGTGGCCACGCCGGTGCTGACCCGGCCGTTCGAGTTCGGCGCCGACCTGGTGGTGCACTCGGCCAGCAAGTACCTTAACGGGCACGGCGACGTGCTGGCCGGCGCGGTGCTGGCCGCCCGCCGGGATCCGTTCTGGGAGCGGGTCCGGTCCTGGCGGCGCAACGCCGGCGCGATGCCCGGCCCCTTCGAGGCGTGGCTGCTGCAGCGCGGCATGCGCACCCTGTTCCTGCGCGTGCAGCGGGCCTCGGACACCGCCCTGGCGATCGCCGTGCACTTCGCCGGGCACCCCGCCCTGTCGGCCGTCCTGTACCCCGGGCTGCCCGGTCATCCGGGGCATGCCATCGCGGCCCGGCAGATGGACGGCGGGTTCGGCGGGATGCTGTCGATCCGGTTCGCCGCCGGGGCCGGGCACGCCCTCGCCGTCCTGGGCGAGGTCCGCGTGTTCAAGCGGGCCACCTCGCTCGGCGGGGTGGAGAGCCTGATCGAGCACCGGCGTAGCGGTGAGGGCCCCTCCTCCCCGGTTCCTGATGACCTGCTCCGTATCTCGGCGGGCATCGAGTCACCCGCGGACCTGATCGCCGACCTGCAAGCCGCGCTGGAGAAGGGCCAGCCCCGGTGAGCGACCTGGTCGCGGAGGTGACCGACGCCCTGGCGCGCAGCATCCTGCCATTGGTCATCGCCCGGGGCGCCGCCGGCATCCGCGTCCTGGCCGCCGGTGACGATGGCGTGATCCTGCTGGAGGCGGACGGCTCTCCCGGGGCGGTGCTCCCGGTCCTGGGCCGGATCGAGGCGCAGATCCGCGCCGCCGTGCCCGCTGTCACCGGGGTCAGGCTGGCCGGCGCCGGCCCGGCACCGCAGTCACCGCAGGACGGGGATCTAGGCTGCGCGTCCCAGCGGATCCTGGACGCCGAGGTGAACCCGTCAATCGCGGCGCACCGAGGGCACGTCACCGTCGTCAGCACCGGCAGCGGGTGGGTCCGCGTCCGCCTCGAGGGCGGCTGCCAGGGCTGCAGCCTGGCCGAGGTCACCATCCGGCAGGGTATCGAGCCGCTGCTGCGCGCCCGGCTACCCGGCGTGACCGGCGTAGCCGACGTCACCGACCACGAGGCGGGCACGGACCCGTTCTTCTCCCCGGAGAAACGGTGATCGCGGTGCGCCGTATGCTGCTGCTGGCCCCCGCCCGCAGCTACCGCACCGCGGACTTCATGCTCGCGGCCACCACGATGGGCCTAGACCTGACCGTGGCCAGCGACGGCGCGCTACCGGCCGGAGACCGCCCGGTCATCCCCGTCCGCCCCGGCGATCCGGATCACGCCGCCGAACGGATCATCTCCCGCTGCGGACCCGTGGACGCGGTCGTCGCCGCCGACACCCCCATGCTCCTGCTCGCCGCCGCGGTCGCGTCGCGCCTCGGCCTGCCGCACAACCCAGCCGCCGCCGTGCTCGCCGCGGCCGGCAAAACCCGGCAGCGCCGGCTCTGGGCCGCCGCCGGCGTGCCCCAGCCCCGGTTCGAGATCATCCCCGCCCACGCCCGCGGTGACGCCATCAGGCAGGCGGCGGCCGCGACGGGGCTCCCGTGCGTGATCAAGGCGGTCTCGCTCAGCGCCAGCCAGGGTGTCCTGCGCGCCGACGACGCCACCCAGGCGGTCCAGGCCGCCCTGCGGATCCGCCGGGTCCTGTCCGCCGCAGGCCAGAACGCGACCGGGCCGCTGCTGGCCGAGGAGTACATGCCCGGCCCCGAGCTGAGTATCGACGGACTGCTCAGCGGCGGCACCCTGACCCCGCTGGCCATCTTCGACAAGCCCGCCACGCCGCAAGGCCCCACGTTCGAGGAAACCCTGCTCGTCACCCCGTCCCGGCTGCCGCGGCACGTCGCCGCCGACGCCGTCCGCACCGCCGGGCGCGCCGCCCGCGCGCTCGGCCTGCGGACCGGTCCCGTGCACGCCGAGCTGCGCGTCACCCCTGCCGGGCCCGCCATGCTGGAACTGGCGGCACGCTCCATCGGCGGCCTGTGCTCACGCGCACTCCGGTTCCCCGGCGGCAAGAGCCTGGAAGAACTCATCCTGGCCAACGCCCTCGGCGAACCGCCCCCCTCCCGCAGCCAGCCCATCGCGCGGCCATCCGGGGTGTTCATGCTCCCGGTGCCGCGAGCCGGCGTGCTCCGCGCGGTCCAGGGCCGCGCCGACGCCGAAGCAGTACCCGGCATCACCGGCGTGACCATCACCATCCCGCGAGGCCGCCGCGTGCGCCCGCTTCCCGACGGCGACCAGTACCTCGGCTTCGTCTTCGCCGAGGCTGCCACCCCCGACCAGGTCGAAAAGGCACTCACGACCGCCAGCCAGCGGCTGCACGCGATCATCGAATGAGCCGCTGGACACGCTCACCCGCCTGCCCGGGCCGGGCCCGCCGGACCTGGCCGGGGTGCGATATCCGCCGTTCGATACGGTAAAGGGCGCGGAGGCTCGGCTGTCGCGGGCGTACCGAACGAGTGATCTGTACGCGGCTGCCGCTACGGCCGATACAGCGTTCGTCCAGTCCGGTCGGCGCTGGTCAGGACGACAGCAGCCGGGTCGGCAGGGGAATTTCTTCAACAGTCCCATCGTCGCGGCGAGTCATCTGCCACGTCCTGGCCCCGTCGACTTCGGTCACGCAGTCGACAAGATCTATCCCCTCGAAGATGAGTCCGGTTCCATTGTCACTCGCGTAGCCGTCAGGCAAGATGCCTTCCGCGATCAGCCGGTGGATCGTGGGACGCCGCTGCTCCTCGGCGTCGTGGTGGGGGCTGTTGGAGTAGGGGAGGAAACCCAGGGCATCGGTCACCGGGCGCAACGGCAGGCCGAAGGCATCGGTGGTGCCGCCGGCGAACCAGCAGACCGAGCCCGCGGAGACGCCCATCAGAACTACGCCAGCCTGCCACGCTGCGTGCATTGCCGGGCCGATCCCGTGCAGCCGCCACAAGGCCAGCAGATTCGCCACGCTGCCGCCGGCGACCCACACGAGATCATGAGCCAGCAGATGCTCTTGGACGTCGGCGACGTTCGGCTCGGGGAACAGCGCCAGATGGCTGACGCGCCATCCGGCCCGGCCGAAGGCGGCATACATCGACAGCAGCGTATCGCCAGCATCCCCCAGAGCGGTCCCTACCAGGCACACTCGAGGGCTGTCACCGGCCTGCGCCAAAGAGGCCGCCAGTCCGTATGCGGGTCCCAGCCGCCAATCCATCGCCCCGCGCCCGGCCGGCCGGAATCCGATACTCGTCGCGACGATAGTCGGGCTACGCGCGGTCATTCGCGCATTATGACAGCCGGACCCGGCCGGCGACCCCAGCAGTTACCCACTTCTTGAAGCCGGACCTCGACGGTGGCGGTGACTGGATAAAATCCCATACCGGCTGATCTGCGCGAGACCGCCTGGATAGCCGAGACGACTACCCGCCGCACGGAATCAGCAGGCGTGGTTTGATCCGTCGAAGCACGTTCCATTCGTCGCGATGCGTCATTCCCGGCCTGACGTCCGGGTAGCTGGAATGGCTGACCATTTGGGTGGCCGACGGTGCCCGGTCTTCATACCGCGGGCGGGCACGCCAGTCCGGGGCGCAGGCGCGACGGCTGACCTGGGCTGCTGTGGCTTCTGGACGGCGTCAGGCCGCAAGCCCCTGCCGGCTGGCGGCATGGGCGGATGGATGACCGTGCTGACGAGCCTGGACGCCAAGGTACTGGAGGTCCAGTCTGGGACAGCGCACTTCGGGCAGGTGCTCATCCTTGTCGGCCCGCGTGCTGGCCCAGGACCGCCATCTGGCTTCCCGCCTCCCGCATGCGCTGGAATCTCACGTGCTCGCCGCCTTTGACGGGACCCGGTGCGCCGGCTTCCTGCGCTACCTGGTCCAGGTGACCGGCGCCGAGGAGGGCAAGCCCGCGGTAATGCACCATGGCGAGCGCATGAATCGGGACGGCGCCGTTACCAGGCGACGGGCGGCTCGATTGGCGGGAGGGTGTTCGGGTCCGCATAAATGCCCTTCCATGGAAGCCGGCGGAGTTGCCCGTCCGGGGCGCGCAGGAAGAGCTCCTCGCCCCAGTTCGCGGTGCTCATGCCCGAGGCGATGATGAGCTGGCCCCGGGGACTGGCCCAGAGGATGTCGGGAAACTCGTCCGTCGTGAGGGCGCAGCAGATCATGTGCTGGTTCCAGGACGCGGTCAGCTTCCCGGTGCGCGCGGCGAAGACCCATACCCCGACCTGCGTCGCGCCGGCGAAGTTCATGGGGGTAACGGCGAGCCCGGAGCAGAGCACCGTCTGCCCGTCGCTGGTCACGACCGGCGGGCCAGCGCATCCGTCCGGCGGGAAGGGGCCCTTGAACGACGACGGGGCTTCGCCGGTGGGGAAAGACAAGGCGACCGTCCTGCCCGCCTCGGTCAGTTCACCGCCGGGCCTGGTGGTGTCGAGGTACAGGACGGCCAGTGCCGGACGGGCTTCCCGGTAGCCGACCGCGAGCGTGCGGGAGCCGTGGAGCCAGGTCAGCGGGAACTGCCATTCGGGCAGCAGGCCGGCCGCGGGCACCCGCTGGGACCAGGTCTGGACCGCGCCGCTGGCCACGGTGTAGACGCGCACCTCGAAGACGCCGGGCATCACCATGACGGTGGCCACCTGGGTGCCATCGGGGGACAGCTCGACGGCTGCCAGCTGGTCCCGGCCTGCGGGAACCGGCCCGCCGGATATTCCTGATGGTGACGTCGCGCGGACTGCGGTAGACGGGGCCTGGGACGGCGCTGAGCTCGGCGTAATACGGCCATACGGCGTCCGGCGCGGCGAAGACGTGACCGGTGGCTGCGGTCGCAGAAGGGGCCAGCGGCAGCGGCTGGGCGTGGTGATGCCGGCGCGCAGCCCAGCAGCAGGATGATCAGTGTCAGGGCCACTGCCGCGGTCACGGCATGCCCGGCACTGTCAGGGGAGGCTCACCTTAGTGAGACGTGCGCGCGAGGACTCCCGGTTGCATCCAAGGGCGGTCTCCGCCGCCAATCCCGGTACCGCTGACGCAGGCGGTTAGCTCCGAGCGATGCCACGACGAGGGCGGCGATCACCGGCACGACGCCGCAGATGGCCATGCCGGCCCTGGCGCCGAGGTGGCTGGTAAGCACGCCGATGACCGGGGCGCCGATCGGCGTGCCGCCGGCGAAGACCATCATGTAGAGCCCCATCACCCGGCCGCGCAGCTCCGGGTCGACGGCGAGCTGCACGTACGCGTTTGCCATGGCCTGGAACACCAGGTTCGCGAAGCCCATGGCGGCCAGAAGTACCAGGAAGGATGGCAGGTCAGGCGCGATCGAAGCGGCCGCCTCCAGGAGCCCGAACCCGGCCGCCGAGGCCACCAGCGCCCGCGTCCGGGTACGCCCGCCGGCCCCGCCGAGCAGCGCACCGGACGCCGACCCGACCGCGAGCACGATGTTGAACAGCCCGTAGGTGCTGGCGTTGCCGTGGAAGGTGTCCTTGGCCATCGCGGTCAGCACGATCGGGAAGTTAAGTCCGAACGTGCCGAGCATCCCCACGAGGAAGATCGCGGCGACCACGTCCGGCCGCTGGCGCAGGTGCCGCGCGGCCATCCGCAGCGCCCGTGGCTCCCGCGGGGCGGGCGGAACGGGGACGAGATCGGCCGGGTGCAGCCGCAGCAGCCCGATCGTCGGGCCGAGGTAACAGGCGGCGTTGACCGCGAACACCCATCCCGTGCCCGCAGTGACGATCAGCAGGCTCGCCACGGCCGGACCGATGAGCCTGGTCGACTGGAACACCGCGGCGTTCAGCGCGATCCCGGCACGGAGCTGGTCCGGTGGCACGACCTCGGCCACGAACACTTGCCTGGCCGGCGAGTCGAACGCGAAGATTACCCCGCTCACCAGGGCAAACGCGTACACGTCGGCCGGTCTTACGGCCCCGGTGATCGTGATGACGGCGAGCGCCCCGGTGGCGACGGCGTTCAGCGTCTGCGTGATCAGCAAGATGCGCCGCTTCGGCAGCCGGTCGGCTATCGCCCCGGTGTGCAGGCCGAGCAGCAGCAGCGGCAGGAACTGAAGCGCCATCGTCACGCCGACGGCGGCCGAGCTGTGCGTCAGGTCGAAGATGAGCCAGTCCTGGGCGATGTTCTGCATCCAGGTACCGGTGTTGGCCAGGCTCTGGCCGCCGATGTAGATCCGGTAGCTGCGCGAGCTGAGGGCGCTGAAGGCGCCTCTCCGTTGCCGATTCGCCTCGGCGGTAGTCACGGGAGCACGCCTTCCTGATTGCCGGCTGTCCTCCGACATTCTCGACCGCGGGCGGTTTATATTGAACCGCTATTACCTGCCTAACTGTTATAGGAAAGTCTTATGACCGGCTACGATCCGCAGCTCCTGGCGACGTTCCTGGCCGTCGAGCAGACCGGCAGCTTCACCCGCGCGGCGGCCCGGCTCGGCATCCAGCAGCCGACCGTCAGCCAGCACATCCGCCGCCTGGAGCAGCAGGTCGGCCGGACGCTCGTACTACGGGACACGCACTCGGTATCGCTGACGCCCGACGGTGAGGCGATGACCGGATTCGCGCGCAACATCCTCGCCGCCAGCGAACAGGCGGCGGCCTATTTCAGCGGGTCCCGGCCGCGCGGCCGGCTCCGCATCGGCATCGCCGACGACCTTGCGCTTACCCGGCTGCCGCAGATCCTGCGCGACTTCCGCCGGGACAACCCGCTCGTCGACTTCGATCTCAACGTCGACCAGAGCGGCCTGCTGCACCAGCGCCTGGAGGAGTACAAACTCGATGTGTTCATCGGCAAGCGGCCAAGCGGCGAGCAGCGCGGCCAGCTCATCAAGCGTGAGCGTCTCGTCTGGGTCGGCACGCCGTCGACGACGGTGGACCTGTCCAGGCCGCTGCCGCTTGTCGTCTACCCGGCGCCGAGCATCTCGCGGACCGAGATTCGCCGCGCGCTGAACCGCGCCCGCCTGCCGTTCCGCAGCGCCTGCGTCTGCCGGGGCGTCAACGGGCTCATCGCGGCCGTCGCCGCCGGCATCGGCATCTCGGCGCTCGCCACCAGCCTCGTCCCGGCCCAGCTCGCAACCCTCGGCCCCGCACACCGGCTGCCCGAGCTCGGCACGATCGACCTGGTCCTGCTGACTAACCCGCGAACCGCCCAGCGCCCGGCGGTCCGGGCGCTCATCTCGACGGTACTGGCCAGCGGCTCCAGGTCGCTGACCGTGCCGCGGCCAGAAGAAACCACCATCCGTTCGGAATAAAAGTCTTTCCTCCGAGCGAGGCGTGGCTTCGCATTATCGCGCCCGCAACCTCTGATGGAAGTCGGCGAGCGGGGCAGGCGAGGACGCTGGCCGTGTCGCCGGTGCTTAAGCGGACTCGCCGGGCCGGACCATGCCGCTGCGGGGCATGGTCCGCGCCTAGCGCAGCGGGGTGCCGGGTGGGGACGAACCAGGTGCAGGAGAGCACGAACGGGTCCGGGCGGGAGGGCTTGAACCAGTGGCGCCGGGTGCCGGGTGGCCGGAAGGCCGGGACTGCGGCGCGGGCGAGGTCATGGTGACCACGAGCAGAACGGGCCAGAGCACGAGACAAACGATCAGCGGCCAGCGCAGGGCGCATCGGTCCTCGGCTCAGTTTAGAAGGTCTCGCCGCCGTCACTATCGACCCGGCAGTCACATCCACGTTTCCGCTACGCCTCGTGCGTCGTTTCACAAGACGCTTTCACGGAACGCGCTCATACCGCGGGCAGGCCCTGTCTGCGGTTCCCGGTGCCGAGCCTCATCTGGACACCAAGTCATGATCAACGGCAATGCTTTCATCCACCGCAATCGGGCAACAGCAGTAGGCGAGCGGCTTGGCGTTCCAGGGTGCCCGGCGGATTGCGGTGGTGAGCGGGACTGCCCGGCAGGAGCAGCATCAGCCAGAACAGGGCGGCGGCTCCGGTATGCCGCCGGCCAGCAGGTCGGCCATGGCGGCGCTGAGCGGCAGCCCGGCCTCTAGCTCCAGCCACAGCCACTGCCCGTTAGGGTTCAGGTCCAGGAAGACATGCCGGCCGTCCGGCGTGAGCACCAGGTCAGCGGAGCAGAACCGCAGCCCGAGGCCGCGGACCATCTCCAGCAACGCCCTGCGGACGTCTTCGGGAAGGTCGTAAGGCTTATATCCGGCTTGTATCCCGGCACCCCTGACGTCATGGCGTGCCGCGGGGATCGACTGGGAGTCCACAGACGCGGCGAAGACCCGGCCGCCGATCACCACGGCTCGGATCTCCCGATGTTTAGGCACGTATTCCTGGAACACGGCCGGAGTCAGCCGGATGGTTTCCACCTGGCCCGGATCCATGTTCTCGGGCCACCTGGCGGTCAGCGGGACCCGCTGGCCGCCGTCGTAGCTGACCTGGGTGCGCACCCACAGCGACTTGACCGCCGTGCCGCGCCCTGATCGCACGTTGCCGTCGTGGAATCCGGTCACGCGATCGACGTCATTACCGATCAGGGTGTCCGGCACGGCAAGCCCGGCTGCTGCGGCGCGGCGCATCTGCAGCACCTTCTCGGCGGCGGCGCGCATCGATTCGGGATGGCTCAGCCAGCGGTCCCCGATCAGCGTGTACAGTGCGGTCAGCGTGCTCCGTGCCTGCTGGACCGCGAATTCCCGGCTCTCGGGCCGCAGCGCCGAATCAACGACCGGGTCGCCGGGCCGCCGCAGCCACGCCGCGCGCACATCCTCCAAGCGCAGCGAACGCAGCGGTGTCCGGATCTCGCCGGACCACACCGTGCCTGCACCGCTGATCGAGATCTGCGAGCCGACCGGGAAGTCCTCGGTGTGGAAACGGAACACCGGCACATCGCGCTTGTTCAGCTCGCTGAGGACGAAGTCCGCGTGAACGTCGAGGGGCTCGGTCACGATCAGCACCGGCCGCTCACAGGACACGACCACCACGATAACCCGGATTCTCCGCAATGGGTGAGGACCCTCACCAAATGGCCCCGATCGCGACATTGACCGGACTTGCGGGCCGATCTACACTAACGGCACCATAACCCCGGCTCAGGAGGCTGGCATGGCCGCCACGCTTGCAGCACGCGCCTCGGTACCGTTCCATCTCGGTCTCACCGAGCCAATCGACGTCGACGAAACCACCATCACCGGTTACCCCGCCGTCGAGGGAGCCTACGACCCGGTGGAGCAGATATGGCGACTGCCGGACGGGACGCTCCTGACCGACTCGAAAGCCAGCGGACTCCCGCTCGTTGCAGCTCTGACTCTCTCGCACATCTGGGGCATGCTCGTAGGTGACGATGTCACGTAGAGCAGCGGGGCTGCCGGCTCCTGCTTCTGCCGTGCCAGGTGCCCGGCAGTGCCGGGCCCGGTCAGCTGGCGCGCTGCAGTAGTAGCCTCCAGGCAGCCGCTTGCTCCGGTCCGCGTTCCCGGGAGAAGCTCGCGCGGGTCCGCAGCGCGGTTTTCATTACCGTCACGCCACAGGGGCGAAGACCTCGCCGAAGTGTCCCCGGCGGATCTCCGTTGCCACAGCATCGTGTCATCCTGATGGGTACCGTGAGAAGACGCCTGCTCGGCTACGAAGCCTGCACAGAACCGGGATCTCCGCATGGACGCGCCGTGCTGCCGCACCCCGGTGTCGACTGTCCCGTATTCGGCAGGTACGTATCAGCCCCTGCGGCCGGGCGTAGTACCCGGTATTTCACTCCGTGAAGGAAAGGTGCGTCTGTGATGGCTGCTGAGCCGCTACGTCAGCCGGAATTTCCAGCCCGTGATGTGACAAGGCAGCACCGGGTCAGGTCCGTGGCGCGTACTCGATCGAGCGGAACGGCCAGTCGCGTTTGTCAACGGCCATGCCCGGACCGCGTGATAAGCACCGGGTCGAGCGCCGCGCGGTCCGCGCGGACCCAGGAGCTGACGGCTGCATGCTGGTCATCCGCGCCGGAGCGGCCCGGGCTTTGGTCACGCGGCGGGTAGATGTATACGCAGCCGATGATTTCGCCGGTGCTGGCGCTGAGCACGGTGTAGGTAAATCCGCGGCGACTGGCGAAGTCCCGCGCGTGGCGTTCGAGGTCGCGCAGGTTTTCCGCCAGGCTCATCTCGTGCGGCCGGCTGCCTCCGGCGAATCCCGGCGTCGCCCGGATGTGGCCGATGCTGGCCGTCCGTCCGTACGGCGTAGTCCGCGGCGTTGTGCTCAGGCCTGAGCGGTTCCAGCCGGAAATTCCCCATCCGTGAGCCCGCCAGGAACCGCGAAATCGGCCGGGACGAAGAACTCATCACTCATCAGGCGATGTTAGCCGTACCGTCATCGCACGCGCCCTGACAGATGAATACGGGTTCAGTCAGCGGTGCCGGCGAGCGCGTTGCCGACCCAGGTTCGCAGGGTGGCCAGGGGGGCGGCGCCTGTCTGCCGGGCAGTCACCTGCCCGCGGCGCAGTACCAGCAGCGTCGGGATGGCCTGGGCCCCGAACCGCTGCGAGATCCGCGGCGAGGTGTCGACGTTCACTTTGACCAGCTTGACCTGGCCTGCCAGGTCACGGGCGAGTTGCTCGAGCGCGGGGCTGACCATGCGGCAGGGGCCGCACCAGGGCGCCCACAAGTCGACGAGGACAGGAATCCTGGCCGCCTCGGCGACCTCACTGAAGGTGGTGTCGTCAGCATCAGCGATCCACGGCAGCGGCTGATGGCACTTGCCGCAACGGGGTGTCCCGGCCGCTGCCTCCGGAACCCGGTTGGCCTGGCCGCAGTGCCCGCACCGGATCAGCCCGCTTGCCATGGCTTCATTATCCTCGCTCCAGGACCCCAGACTGGCCATTGAACCACCGCAACGGCCGCCTCGCCGACCACTCAGCGGCACCCCGCAGTATCACTCTCCGTTGCAATGGTTCAAGCAATTGACGCGCCCGGGCCGCCGTTCGGTACGCCTGGGGGAGAGGGCGTCCGGGTGGTGACCGCCGCGCATAACAGGCGTTCTGGCGGTTGCTGCAGGCAGAGCAAGGATGCCTGCTGCCGGTGGGTAATGCGTCCCGGCCTGGACGGGCTATGCCCACGGCGCCACACACAAACGAGTGATAGTCACGACATCAGCACGTTCGCTGACAGAGAGGGTTGCGCGTAGATTCGGTGTGAGCCTGGCGCGTCATCTACCGGAGGTATGACGGTGACATCAGCTAGTGCGGGAACGCTGGACGAGGCTTACGAGCGGCTGCACGTGACGGGACCGGAGTTCGACGGTTTTCTGTCCAACCGATGGTCCGTCACGGCCATGGCGACCTGGTGGGTTCCTGGCTCGATGGGTACATGCGCCGGCTGGAGGAGTTCCCCAGTGGGCTGGGCCCGATCGGGTCCGGCTGGCGGGAGGCGCTTGGCGACCTGCGCCGGGTCGCTGACTGGACCGCGTTCTTCCGCGCGGAGCTCGCCCAGCGGCCGTGGCGGGAGGTGCTTAATGCCTGGTGGCCGCGGCTGCTGCCGGGCGTGGTGGCCGCCGCCACGCACGGGGTCATCCGGGTCGGCCATGCCGTCCGGGCCCTGCTGGCGGACGGCGATGACCCAAGCCACCTTGCGGAGCTGGCGCACGGGCTTGCCTACTGGGCTGCCCGCTGGCAGACCCTGCCCGGCGAACACGCCGGCGCGTCCGCTGCGGCGGCCGCCGGCCGGGCGCGCGCAGCCACGCCGCTGGACTCGCTGGCCGCAATCCCCCGCATCGCCGAGCAGGCAGGCGGTATCGGTGACCGGCTGGCCAGGCTGGGCGCGCTGGCTGCCTGGCCGGACGCGCTGGCCGGCTTCAGCGTCCCGGCGGCACCAGAGCAGATCCGCGCGGTGCTGGCCGAGCTGGTTGATGCCGCGACCGTCCGGTACCTGCGCTACGGTCACGGCAACGGCGTCATGCTCGTGCACTCGGCGACCGCGCCCAGCGCCGTGCTCAGGACCCTGCCCGCGCT
>JBEKKH010000172.1:0-12591 GCA_050010815.1 Streptosporangiaceae bacterium
GCCGGGCGCCCGGCGCGGCCCCGGCCATGAGGGAGCTGGACGGAGGATGGAAAAGGCATCCGACGGTGTCTCAGGTCACCAGGCGAAGCAAGACGCTGCTGGGGATCCTGAGTCCGGTCCCATCCTGGTGCTGCGGCACGCGACGAAGTCCTTTGGCGCGGTGCATGCCCTGCGGGACGGATCGATCGAGCTGTATCCAGGACAGGCGCATGCCCTGGTCGGCGAGAACGGCGCGGGCAAGTCGACACTGGTGAAGATCCTGGCCGGCGTGCATCAGCCGGACGCCGGGGTGCTGCTGGTGGACGGCAGGGAGGTAACCCTGCACGGCCCGGCCATGGCTCAGGCGGCCGGGATCGCGGTCATCTACCAGGAGCCCACTCTCTTCCCCGACCTGACGGTCGCGGAGAACATGTTCATCGGCCGTCAGCCGCTACGCTCGGGCCGGCGCATCGACAACCGGGCCATGCGAGCGGAAGCCGCGGCGATATTCGGCCAGCTCGGCGTGGCGCTCGATCCGGCGCGGATCGCGCGCGGGCTCTCGATAGCGGACCAACAGCTCGTCGAAATAGGCAAGGCGCTCTCGCTCAACGCCCGGATCATCGTGATGGACGAGCCGACGGCCGCGCTCTCCGCGGCGGAGGTGGGCCGGCTATTTGACGTGGTCAGGACCCTGCGCTCGGGAGGAGCGGCGGTGCTGTTCATCACTCACCGGCTGGAGGAGGTCTTCGCCATCTGCCAGCAGGCGACGGTCATGCGGGATGGCGCGCACGTGTTCACCAGGCCGCTCACCGAGCTCACCGCCGACGATCTCGTCCGGGCGATGGTCGGCCGGGAGCTGGCCGCGTGGCGGGGGCAGGCGCACGGCACGCCCGGCGAGCCGGTGCTCCGGGTGGAACACCTGACCAGGGAAGGGGTCTTCGTCGATGTCTCGCTCACCGTGCGGGCGGGCGAGATCGTCGCGCTGGCCGGGCTGGTGGGATCCGGGCGCAGCGAGGTAGCACGGGCCGTCTTCGGCATCGATCGCTATGACGCTGGCACGGTGACCGTGCTGGGACGCCAGCTGCGACGGGCGTCACCCACCGGTGCGATGGCCGCGGGCGTCGGCTTCGTCCCCGAGGACCGCCGGCAGCAGGGCCTGGTCATGGACATGTCCGTGCAGCAGAACGTGGCGCTCGCGTCGATCCGCCGGCTGCGCCGGGCCGGGCTCATCCGCGCGGCCGCGGAGCACGCGCTGGCTGCCGACTGGGCGGCCCGGCTGAAGATCAAATACGGGCGGCTCACCGACCCGGTCGCCATGCTTTCCGGCGGCAATCAGCAGAAGGTGGTGCTGGCGAAGTGGCTCGCCCGCAGGCCCAAGCTGCTGATCGTCGACGAGCCGACCCGCGGCATCGACGTCGGCACCAAGGCGGAGGTTCACCAGCTGCTTTCCCAGCTCGCGCGGGACGGGGTGGGAATCTTGATGATTTCCTCCGAACTGCCCGAGGTACTGCGGATCAGCGACCGGATCCTGGTCATGCGGGAGGGGCGGCTGGCGGCCGGATACTCCCGGGCGGAGGCTTCTGAGGAAGAAATCATGGCGGCGGCGACCGGACAGCGGGAGGCGCAGGCGCTATGACGGCCACGGTGCTGCGGCACGAACCGCCCGAGACGCCCGCCGAGAGCGGCTCGACCAGGCTCACCGAACGGGTCTTCCGGATCAGGGAATCCGGCATCATCGTGGTCCTCGCGCTGTTCGTCGCCGTCACGGCAGGCGTCCAGCACAGGTTCGTCAGCGTGTCGAATATCCAGTTCGTGCTGGTCAACACGGCCATCTTCGCGCTGCTCGCGCTCGGCGAGACCATGGTGGTGGTCAGCAGGAACGTGGACCTGTCGGTCGGGTCGGTGCTCGGGATGTCGGCCTACCTCTCGGCCAGCCTGTTCGGCGGGCATCACGGCGTCCCCATTCCGGTGGTGTTCGCAGCCGGGCTGGGCATCGGGCTCGGCTGGGGGATCGTGAACGGCCTGCTGGTGGCGGCCGGACGCGTGCCGAGCCTGGTCGTGACCCTGGCGACGTTGTACATCATCCGCGGCATCGACATCTTGATCGTGGGCGGCAGCATGGTCACCGCCAACTCCCTGCCGGGAGGCTTCGTCGGCATCCCGAAGGAAACGGTGCTCGGAGTCCCTGACATCGCTCTCGCGGTCGCGGTCGTGGTCGCGGCCGGAGCGTATTACCTGCGCTCGTTCCGGTCAGGCCGCGAGCTTTACGCGATCGGGTCGAACCCGGAGGCGGCCCGGCTGGCGGGCATCGGAATCGGCAGGCGCGTCTGGTTCGCGTTTGCCGCGAGCGGAGCGATCGCCGGCGTCGCGGGCGTGCTCTGGGCGGCCCAGTACGGCACGGTCGATTCGACCGCCGGATCGGGTTACGAACTGACCGTGGTGACCGCCGTGGTGGTGGGCGGGGTGGCAATATTCGGCGGAAGCGGAAGCGCGGTGGGAGCCGCGCTCGGCGCGCTGCTGCTCAGCACGATCAACTCGGCCCTGTACGTGCTCGGCATCTCGGACTTCTGGGACCAGGCGATCGCGGGCTTCCTGCTCATCCTCGCCATCACCATGGACCGGGTTATCTCGGTCAAGCTCACAGCAGCCCTGCGGCTAAGGAGTACCCGCCGTGCAGCCTGACGTCGAACTGTCATCGCAAGATCCACCGGGTCCCTCCCGTACCGGGCTGGCCGGCCTGCGCGCGAGGGCACCGTGGGCCTTCCGCTGGGAGACGGGCCTGGGCCTCATCGTGGTGCTCATCGGCGGGGTCGGCGTGGCCGCCTCCCCAAACTTCCTGACCAGCACCAACCTGTTCAATCTCGGTCTCTCCAACGGCGAGATCGCGATCATGGCGCTGCCGATGACCCTGATCATCATCAGCGGGGAGATCGACCTTTCTGTCTCTTCCACGCTCGGCATGTCGAGCTGCCTGCTCGGATTCCTGTGGAGCAGGCACTGGCCGATGATCGCCATCTTCATCGTCATCGCGATCGTCGGCCTCGCCGCCGGGGCCTTCAACGGCCTGCTGGTCACCCGGGTCGGGTTGCCGTCGCTCGCGGTCACCATCGGCACGCTCACCCTCTACGCGGGTATCGCCGAGATCCTGCTCGGCCCGAATACGGTCTCCAACTTCCCCACCGCCTACACGAACGTCGGCGTCAACGCGGTTCCGTTCACCGGCAATGCCATCACCTACTCCACGGTCATCTTCGCGGTGCTTGCCGTGATCTTCGGGGTGATCCTGCACGCGACCCCGGCCGGCCGGTCCATCTTCGCCATGGGCGCCAGCCCGGAAGCGGCCATGTTCGCCGGGATCCGGGTCAAGCGCATCAAGACACTCCTGTTCATGGTCTCCGGCCTGGTCTGCTCGCTGGCCGGCATCTTGTACACCTTCCGGCTTTCGACCGCCGTCCAGAACAACGGCGTGGGACTTGAACTGGATGTCGTCGCGATCGTGCTGGTCGGCGGGATCTCGATTTTCGGCGGTCAGGGGTCCATCCCGGGTGTCGTCCTCGGCGTGCTGGCGTTCGTCGGCATCCAGAACGTGCTCTTGCTGACGAACTTCAACCAGGAAGCGTCCGGCGTCGTCGCCGGCGGTCTGTTGCTGCTGTCCGTCTTCGGCCGGAACGCGGCGTCGTACTCCACCCGGCTGCGGCAGCGGATGCCGGCCCGCGGCCGCCGGCCGGCCGAAGGCCCGAGCCAGGCCGCGGCGGGAGGCCAGCCATGACCCCATATCGCGCCGGGCCGACTCCCACGTGCTTTTTTCACACCCAAAATTGAAAGGAATCAAGACATGAAGTTGAGACAGACGGCCGGGCTGGCCGTGCCGCTTGTGCTGGTACCGATCCTGCTCGCCGCGTGCTCGTCGTCGAGCTCATCGTCACCGAGTTCGGCCGCGTCATCGTCGACGTCGGCCCCGGCCTCGGCCTCTGGCGGCCTGAAGACCGGCCTGAAGGTCTTCGTCATCCCGAAGAACCTCGGGAACTCCTACTTCACCACCGCGGACAGCGCCAACTCCGGCGGCGCGATCGCCGCACTGGACGCCCTAGGGGAGACCGGAACGGAGACCAGCGGCACCGCCGGCACCCCCGCGGCCCAGATCCCCGCCATCCAGGCCGCGGTCAGCAAGGGCGCGAGCGCACTGATCGTCTCCGCGACCGACCCGACGGCGCTGTGCCCGACGCTTAACTCCGCGATCAAGCGGAACATCCCCGTCGTCACATACGACTCGGACGCACCGACATGCCGGAGCCTGTTCATCGAGCAGGCCTCGTCGGCTGAACTCGGCACCAGCGAGGTGGACCTGCTGGCCAAGCAGATCCACGACAGCGGGCAGATCGCAATTGTCTCGGCGACCGCGTCGGACACGAACCAGAACACCTGGATCGGGTACATGAAGCAGGAGCTGAAGAAGTACCCGAAGATGACGCTGGTTTCCACCGTTTACGGCAACGACGACACGGCGACGTCCACCCAGGTAACCCAGGGCCTGCTCGAGCAGTACCCGAACCTGAAGGGCATCATCTCCCCCACGACCGTCGGGATCGCAGCCGCGGCGGCCGTGCTTGACACGCCCAAGTACCGCGGCAAGATCGCGCTCACCGGTCTGGGCACGCCGGATGAGATGAAGAAGTATGTCTCTGACGGCACGGTGACCTCGTTCGAGCTGTGGAACCCGGCGGACCTGGGATACCTCGCCGGCTACGCGGCGGTGAACCTCGCTTCGGGCAAGATCAACGGAACCGCGGGCCAGACGTTCACCGCGGGCAAACTCGGATCGTTCACCGTCGGCGCGGACAAGACCGTCCTGCTCGGCCCGCCCTTCGTCTTCTCCGCCGCCAACATCAACCAGTTCAACTTCTGACCGGTCCGGGGCAGGATCGTGGATCGTTACCTCCGTTATAGGAGCGGTAACGATCCACGATCCGGGCTCGGGACCGGCTTGCCGCGCCGAGGCTGGTTCGTGTGTGGCGTGATGGTACGTGAGTTGCTGCAGTGCGGCGGGCTGGGGCAATGATTGTGGTGGATCCGGGCTGCGTGGTGGATCCGGTGCATCCCAGTACCCCCGATCCACCGCCAAGCCCGGATCCACCACAATCTAAACCCCCGGCCCGCTGCGCAGCAGCAACGCACGTACTATCCCGCCCCACACGAACCAGGCCCGCCCCACACGAACCAGGCCCGCCCCACACGAACCAGGCCCGCGCCGCCGACGCATCCAGTCCAACGCCGCCCGAACGAACCCTCCTGCGTGCCGCTCAGAAAGCTGTGCGCACGTCGCTTCTGGGATCTCCGCGCACGATGCGTTTCTCGTAGAGTCCGGCCCGGGCCGTGCGGCGCCAGGGGCAGGCCAGCCGCAGGGCTACGTCAATATCCGGGTTCACCCGGCTCCAGTCCGACGCGGCCACCTGGTCCGGCGCGCGGGACATCACGCGCTTGCCGGGATAGCTGATCGCGCCCTCCGGGAACTGCACAAGCTGCGCTCCCGCCGCGCTGGCGTCGCGCATGAGAGAACGGATCTGTGCTCCGCTTTCCCGCAAGGTCCCGGGGTCTGTCGGGTCTTCTGGCACCACGGTCTGCGCGACCGCTAGCCGCAAGGTCCCCGTCACATCGCGACGCTACCAGGCCCGGGTCAGCTCAGGCAGAGGCAGAAGGGGTGCCCGGCCGGGTCGAGGAACACCCGGAAGGAGGTGCCGGGCTGGTGCTCGTGCCTGGTCGCGCCGAGTTCGGTCACCGCGGCCTCGGCGGCGTCAAGGTCGTCGACGATGACGTCGAGATGCATCTGCTGGGGCACCTGCTGAGCGGGCCATTGCGGCGGGGCGTAGTCCTCCACCTGCTGGAAGGAGATGCACTGGCCGTACTCCGCGCGGATATCGGCCCAGTCGGGGGAGACTTCGGCCTTCCAGTCGAGCATGGCACTGTAGAAGGCCGCGAGCGCACCGGAATCAGGACAGTCGATGACGATGCTGGGGAAGCGTGCGATAGCCATGCCGGGCACGTTACCCGCGATTCCGGACGATTCACATCCGGATCGCGGGCGGACCCCACCGGTCCCCGCCCTACTAATATGTCGCCGTATGACCCCCGCGCAGCTCGCCGACGCCGTCCTGGCCGCCGCCGCTGCCGTCCTCACCGACCGGGACCTGGATCCATCTGTGCTGCCGAACGAGACCAGCCTGGAACGGCCCAAGCATCCCGATCACGGCGACTATGCCTCGACGCTCGCCCTGCGGATAGCCGGCCAGACCGCCATCTCGCCACGTGAGCTGGCGCAGGCGGTGGCGGACAAGCTCATCGGCGACCCGGCGATCCGCAGCGTGGAGGTCGCGGGCCGCGGCTTCTTGAACATCTGGCTGGAGCCGTCAGCGGCCGGAGCGGTGGCCGGCGCCATCATCGAGCAGGGCGGCGCCTACGGACAGGGGACCAGGCTCGCCGGCCAGCGGGTCAACCTGGAATTCGTCTCGGCCAACCCGACCGGCCCGATTCACATCGGCGGGGTCAGGTGGGCCGCCGTCGGCGACGCCCTGGCCCGGCTGCTGCGCGCGCAGGGCGCGGCCGTCACGACCGAGTACTACTTCAACGACGCGGGCGCGCAGATTGACAGGTTCGCGGCCTCGCTGCTGGCCGCCGCCCGGCAGGAGGCGGCGCCGGACGACGGCTACTCCGGCGAGTACATAACGGAGATCGCGGCCACGGTGCTGACGGATCATCCGGACGTGCTGGCCAGGCCCGCGGCCGACGCGAAGGAGATCTTCCGCGCCGAAGGCGTGGCCTTGATGTTCGAGGAGATCAAGGCTTCGCTGGCCGGCTTCGGAGTGCACTTCGACGTGTATTTCGCCGAAAAGGAACTGCACCGCAAGGGTGAGCTTCGCGCCGCCCTGACCAGGCTCAGGCAGCTGGGCCACGTGTACCACGCGGACGGCGCCAGCTGGATCCGCACGACAGACTTCGGCGATGACAAGGACCGCGTCTACGTCCGGAGCAATGGCGACTTCACCTACTACGCCGCCGACTGCGCCTACTACCTCGATAAGCGAAAGCGCGGCTTCGACAAGGTCATTATCATCCTGGGTGCCGACCACCACGGCTACATCGGCCGCCTGCGCGCCCTGGCCGCCTGCTTCGGCGACGATCCCGATCAAACACTAGAAATCCTCATCGGACAGCTGGTGAATCTGGTCCGTGACGGTCAGCCGCTCCGGATGTCCAAACGAGCAGGCACCATCGTGACGATCGACGACATCGTTGAGGCTATCGGAACCGACGCCGCCAGGTACGCACTGGCTCGCTATTCACTGGACTCGCCCATCGACCTCGACCTGGACCTATGGACCAGGCAAAGCAGCGACAACCCGGTCTATTACGTTCAGTACGCGCACGCCAGGATCGCCTCCCTGCTGCGGCACGCCGCCGACTCAGGGATCACCCCCGATGGCCGGTACGATCCGGGCCTGCTCTCCCACGACCGGGAGAACGACCTCCTCAAGGCGCTCGCCGAATTCCCCGGCGTGGTCGCCAGCGCGGCGGAACTGCGCCAGCCGCATCGGATCGCCAGATACCTGGAAGACCTTTCCGGCACCTACCACCGGTTCTACGATGCCTGCCGCGTGCTGCCCCGTGACGGGGGTCCCATCGATGACCTCGGCCGGGCGCGACTGTCGCTGGCCGAAGCGGCACGGATAGTGCTGGCGAACGGCCTTCGCCTGCTCGGCGTCACGGCGCCCGAGCGGCTGTAGCGATCCGGTCGGGATCGCTACAGCTCGGCACCGCAATAGGGGGCCAGGCATCCCAAAGCAATCCTAGGGACTTATCTATTTACAATTAGGACACCGAGGCCGGCTCTGGCGCCCGTTCTGTATGATCGCCATGATTGAGCAGAGGAGAAAAGA
Organism: Streptosporangiaceae bacterium; assembly: GCA_050010815.1. Lineage (GTDB taxonomy): Bacteria > Actinomycetota > Actinomycetes > Streptosporangiales > Streptosporangiaceae > Palsa-504. The sequence continues at coordinate 7,911 of JBEKKH010000172.1, forward strand.
TTAGGTGCAGATCTCGGTGACGTCTCCGCATGAACTTGGCCCGGATGAAATTGCCGTTTGGCGCTCCATGCAGCATAAAACGGACTCTTTGGCTAGCCCGTTCTTGTCCCCTGAGTTTGCGCTCGCGGTCGGCGCTTTCCGCCCGAACACCAGGGTCGCGGTGCTGTCCGATGGGCCGGAACTGGTGGGATTTTTCCCATTCGAGCGGCGTCGGCTTGGCGTCGGCGTGCCGATCGGTGCTGGCCTGAACAACCGTCAGGGCCTCATTCATGCGCCGGCCGTGGAATGGGATCCGCGGGCACTGCTCAGGGCGTGCCGGGTGTCCGTGTGGCAGTTCGACAACCTGGTCGCAGGCCAACGGCCTTTTGAACCTTATGCGGTGACCATGACGCCATCGCCGGTAATAGACCTGGCCAGCGGGTTTGACGCATACCAGCAAAAGCTCCGGATAGCGTCCCCGCGATTTTGCAAGGATCTGGCCCGTAAGGCACGAAAGCTTGAGCAGGAAGCCGGCGAACTCCGTCTCGTGGTCGACTCCCGCGATAGCGAAGCACTGCGTGTGCTCATCGACTGGAAATCGGATCAGTACCGCCGGAACGGCATGGTCGACATTTTCGACCGCCCGTGGGTCGCCGCCTTGGTTGACCGGCTCTTCAGCACCCGTAGCGACCATCTCGCTAGCCTGCTTTCCGTTCTCTACGCGGGTGAGACGCCGGTCGCCGCGCAGCTCGGCCTTCGTTCCGGCCGCGTGCTCGCGGGCTGGTTTTGCGCCTACGACCCGCGCTTTGGCAGGCGGTCACCGGGACTGCTCGAGCATGTGCGCACGGTCGAGGAGGCGGCTGCGATCGGCGTTCACCTGATCGACTTGGGCAGCGGGCCGGAACGCTACAAGCAGAAGCTCAAGAACCACGACCTCTTGATCAGTGCGGGCGCCGTGGCCCGCGGACCGGTACTCGCGCACGCGCACCGGGTGCATGGTGCCGCCACTGACGTGGCCCGCCGTCATATCAAGCGGCATCCAACGTTGTTCCGCGCCGCCGACAAGCTGCTCCGGCATTACGGCCGGATCGTGTGATGCAACAGCGTGCCCCCCACTCACCTTCTAGTCACTACTTTTAGTCATCAAAAATATGCTTCTGGTGATGAAGCATGAAGGGAGCGACGTTCGGTTGGCCAAGATCCTGGTCGTCGACGACGAACCGGCCCATCGGCTCCTGCTCCGGCGGATCTTCGAACGGGCTGGGCACGAGGTTTCCGATGCTAGTGACGGAGCCGCCGCGCTGCGGGCGGTGGCTGCCTCCCGGCCCGACCTGGTGGTGACCGACATGATGATGCCGGTCATGGATGGTCCCGAGCTCATCGGGCGGCTGCGCTCCGAGCCCGCCACGGCAGGCATTCCGATCCTGGCGGCGAGCGGTGATGTCCATCTTGCCGAAGGCGCGGATGCGGTCGTGGCCAAGCCGTACGCGTGGCGCCATCTCGCCGAAGTTGCCGATGGCTTGTTGAAGGTGAAAGGGGTGAACCGTGGTGAAGCGGATTAACACCGGCGTCGCCGGGCTCGATCTGGTGCTCGACGGCGGGCTGGAGCCGGGCGCGGTCGTGGTGGTGGCGGGTGCGCCGGGCACCGGCAAGACGATCCTGGCCCAGCAGATGTGCTTCGCTTTGGGGACCGCCGAGCACAAGAGCGTGTACTACACGACCGTGTCCGAGCCGCACACCAAGCTCGTCCGGCACCTGGAGCCGTTCACCTTCTTCGATGCCGGGGGCCTGGGCCGCCGGGTCGAGCACATCCACCTGGGTGACTTCCTCCGGCCCGGCCGCCCGGACGGGCTGACGCCCATGGTCACCGAGATCGTGCGGAAAACGCTGGAGGAAGAGCCGGCGGTCGTGGTGCTCGACAGCGCCAAGATGCTGAGCGATTTCGTCGACGAGCGCGAACTGCGCGGCGCCTTGTACGACCTGAACGCCAGTTTCGCCGAAACCGACGCGGTGCTGCTGCTTGTGGGTGAGTACACTCCGCAGGAGCTGGGCAGCGGTATCGAATTCTCCCTGGCCGACGGCATCATCCAGCTCGAATACCAGGTCCGCGAGCCGATTGACCGGCGGTCACTGCGGGTCGTGAAAATGCGCGGCGGGAGCCACGTGCCCGGCAGGCATACCTTCCAGATCGGCGCGGGCGGCATTCGGGTCTTTCCCCGGATAGAGACCCTCGCCCCGGCCAACGTAAAGCCGCTGTCCAGCCAGATGCGCAGCGGAATCGCGGGCCTGGATGAACTGATGCCCGACGGGATGAGGCGAGGTGACGCCACCCTGGTCATGGGACCTTCCGGCGTCGGCAAGACGACCCTGGGAATGGGCTGGATCGCGCAGGGACTGGCCGAGGGAGAGCACTGCCTGTTCGTCACGTTCCAGGATACCGTCGATAATCTCGTCGACATGGGCGCGACCTTCGGATGGGACCTCGCGGGCGCCCGGGCCTCCGGGCACCTGGTAATTTCTTACGTCTCGATGGGCGACCTTGACCTGGACGTGCTGGCGGATGCCGTGCGGACGAACCTGGCCGAGCACCCGATTAGCCGCGTCGCCGTCGACAGCCTGGCCGAATTGGTCCTGGCCGACCGGGAATGGAACCGTTTCCCCGCTTATATGCGCAGCCTGGTCGGGCTCGTCAGGGCGGCGGACGTCTCCTTGCTAGCCACCAGCGAGACGACCGGCAGCGGGATTACCGCCCAGTCGCTGGAAGGGCTCATGTTCTTGTTCGACAACGTCATCGACCTGCGGTACATCGAGGAGCAGTCCACGCTTGGCCGCGCGCTCAATGTCGTCAAGATGCGGAACAGCGCGCACAAGATGACCCTGAACAGCGCCGTCATTTCCGAGAAAGGCCTCGTGGTCGGGGGCAAGCTCGACGGCGTCAGCGGACGGCTCGGCTGGAGCGCGCTGCGAGCGCAGGATCCGGCCTATCTCCCTAACGTCACCGTCCCGGCGCCGGCCAGGCGTTCCTGAGCATTTCCGCTGGCAATCATTCCGACTGGCGTTTTGCCCGTTGTCGGCCCGCCTGATGCGAGTGGGGCTGGAGGGGCGTAAGCAGGCCATCCAGCTACTTTTAGTAGCTTTACTGGAACTGTAGGTGACCAGGGCTATAGGGTGGAAAAATGGTGAGCGTAAGGGCCCGAGGAATCTGCGGCTTTATGGAGGAAAGGCTCCGACTAGTCCCAGGCCGTCGAATCGCGCTTTCCTGATCAAACCGGGCAGTTAACTCAAGATGGGGGGCATTAATGGCGTATCGCCACCTTTGGAGCGTGCATGAGGTCTTCGCTGGACGCCATTGCGGTGTCGGCAGTACGGCGAGACTGAGCTACCCGGGGCGGACCACCGAGCGTAGGACCATCAAATGAGCGCTCATCTGCGGGCGGAAGCGGCGGCCGGCGAGGTCCATCGGCGCCCGCTCGACATCTTGATTGTGACCTCCGAGGCCCCGCCCATTGTCTCCGGAATTTCCACCTGCATCGACCGGCTTGCGACCGGGCTTATCGCCCGCGAGCATCGCGTCCGGGTGCTTTCCTGCACCCAGATCCGCCGGGTCGCGTTCGGCGAGTGGCGGCTATCCTTCCTCATCGCCCACTGGCCGCAGATAGCTCGCCAGCTCCGGTATTTCGACGTGGTAAACGTGCACGGGCCGGTACCTACGATGAGCGATACCTTTCTCTGGCTGACCAGCCGGCTGCCACCTTATGCCCGGCCGGCCATCGTTTATACCCATCACTCCCCGATCGACATCCAGGGCGCCGTCCGGATGTCAACGCGCTACAACAAGCTGCACCAGAGCCTGGCCCTGCGAGCCGCTGACCGGATCGTGGCCAGCAGCCCGCACTACGCCCACCAGCATCGCAGCCGGTACGGCCCCATGGTCCGGTCCATACCGTGGGGGACCGATCCGCAGCAGCCGTCGCCGTTCCGGGTCCGGCCGTCCTCCGGCGACCTGAACGTGCTGTTCGTCGGGCAGATGCGGCCGTACAAGGGAGTGGACACGCTGCTGGCCGCCGCGGCCGGCCAGTCCTGGCTGAAGCTCACGCTGGTGGGTGACGGCGTCGAGCTCACCCGCTACCGGCGCCTCGCGGACCGGCTGGGCGTCGCCAACGCCTGGTTCACCGGGCGGCTGTCCGACGCGGAGCTACAGCACCAGTACGCGGTCAACGACGCCGTGGTGCTGCCCTCGGTCACCCGCGCGGAGGCCTTCGGGCTGGTGCTGATCGAGGGCATGGCGGCCGGATGTGTCCCGGTGGCGTCCGACCTGCCGGGCGTCAGGGACCTGGCCGCCCCGACCGGCCTGGTCGTGCCGCCCGGAGACCCGGACGCCCTGCGGGCGGCGCTGCGCGGGCTGGCCCAGGACCCGGTGCAGCTTGAGCGCCTCCAGGACGCGTCCAGGCACGCCAGTCAGGCGCTCACCTGGGACCGCTGCGTCACCTCCTACGAGGGGGTCCTGCTGGAGGCCGTCCGCGGCCGTTACGCCCGGCTGCACGGGCTCAGAAGCCTGCCGGAGCTGGACGAGCCGGTCTCGGCGCCGGCGCCCGATCCGCAGCACGATCCGCAGAACGGCTCGCGGCCAGGTCTGCACCAGGTACCCGTGCCCGAGATGTCGCCGAGCACGGCCGAGCTTGGCCGTTGAGCATACTGGCTC
>JBEKKH010000173.1:0-15507 GCA_050010815.1 Streptosporangiaceae bacterium
CTGGCGGCCGAGGCCGAGCGCATCGCCGGAAGCATTACCAACGAGCTCTCCAGGGCTCAGGCGCTGGCCGGCGTCGCGCAGGCGCTGGCCGACACCAGCCCAGACCGGGCCGAGAACATCGCCAAGAGCATCACTATCGAGCCCTTGAAGGCGCAGGCGCTGGCCGCGGTCGCACGGGTTTGGCTGGGCGACGTGTGACGGCGAGCGCTACCTAGCTGAGTTGTGCTTCCGTGCGAGAGGGAGCAACGGGTATCAAAGGCGGCTGGGTCGCGGGAGCCGACAGCCGCTCTTGCAGCTTGGCGTGCCGGAACTGAAATGCCCCGCCCTCGCGGCGCAGTACCCCGCGGGTATCAGCCTCGCGGAGGAACCCGATGATGCCGAGGGGCATTTTGTGGAACAAGGCCAGCCAGATACGGGTGAGGGTGAAAGCCCCCCACATGCTGACCGTGAAAGCGGCCGTGACCCCGAGGCCGGCGAACGCGAGGAGTCCCACGAGAGGTCCCAGGGCCAGGCCGAAGATGACGGAAAAGGCGAGGCCGGCGGTCAGCGCGACGATGAGGGACCCGTTGCGGTCGCCGCGCAGGAGGCTCTCCGGGCTGACCGCCTTCATGCGGCTCGTGTCCTGGAAGACTCCAGTGAAGACCCACGCGCTCACCAGGAACGTCAGGCCGGCCGCGCCGGCGGAGATCCACGGGGCCGACCAGTGCCCGAACAGGCTGGCGCCCAGCCCGAGCGCGAGCGAAGCGGAGACTGCCGTGGCGAAGGCGGGCATAGTCCCGAACGTCGGCTTGATCGCCATCGCGCACAGCGGGCCCACCACAGCCGCGGTGACCAAGGCGACTACCATCCCGCCGCCGTGCTCGGCCGCGAAGCCGAAGCAGACGGCGACACCGATCCCCACCGCCAGGCACGACGCGACACGCTGGAACGTCAGCTTGGCGCTGAAACCGACCGCCCGCGGCACTTCCTGCCAGCGCACCGAGGTCGTGCCCGCGTGCACGGCTATCACGATCCCGAGCACGATGCCCACGATCACGCCGACGCCGTGCCCGAACTTGATCGCCGCGGCCAGGCCCCCGCTCGCACCGAGCAGGCAGCCAGAAATGAGGCCTACCGTACCGCCGGTGAACCATTCGGGTACGGCCCTGGGCAGGTACCACCACTCGATATCGAGTCTGTTCTCGCCTCCGGGTTTGCCGTCGACCTTTGGGAGCTGCCTGCTCAGATAGTCGGCGAGGTAGACGAGCCGCTCCCGTTGGATCTTGCGGTCCTCGGGCTTGCGCGCCGGGTACATCTCCATGTCGTTCTTCTTGAGCACGGCGACCGAGTACGCGGCGTCGACCAGCCCGTTGAGCAGGAAATCGGTGATCTCCTCCGCGTTGCCCCACTCGAACAGTTCGTCGGGGCGGGTCTCCTGCCTTGCGTAGTTGGTGCGCACCAGCCACACGACCAGCGGGCTGGTCATCGCTATGGCCAGCGGCCCGTCGGGCTCGGTCACCAGGGACTCAAGAACCCGCTCCCAGCGATTCCGCGACCGACCCTGGATCAGGTTGCTGTCCTTCAGGTACTGGATGACGTCGCCAATCTCCAGCGCCCCCAGGGCGATCACCGGGGTCTTGGCGAGGGTCACCCCGGCCTCGTGCACGATGCGGGCGTAGTCCCTGGTCCGGCAGGTGACCACGAAGTGCTGGCCGTTCTCCGCGAATTCGGAGAGCGCCTGCAGGGCGTCACACTGGTTGCCTACGGCCATCTCGTCCAGGCCGTCCAGGACCATCAGCACGCGCTTCCCGCTGATCAGCTGGTAAGCCAGCGTGCGCTCCGCGTTGCCGACCGCCTGAACGACATCGCTGAGCACCGGGTAGGTCTGGGCCATTTCGGCGGCGGCCCACTCCTCCAGCAGGGTAGCCGGATCCCAGGTGGCCAGCGACAAGAGGACCGGCGCCAGGTTCATCTCGGGCTGGCTCTGCAGCAGATGGACCGTCAGCCACTGGGCGATCATGCTCTTGCCGCTGCCCGGCTCGCCCAGGATGACCATGCGCTTGTCCAGGCCATCGGTGGCGAACACCTTGGCAATGTCCGTGAAGGCGCCGTCCAGCACCAGGGGCTCGGCAGCAGGATTTCCGAGGATAGACGCCCACGAGTCCATGACGTCTATCGGCCCGTCAGGGGGTGGCGGCTGCGCGGCGGCACCACCTTCGGGGTCACCCTTCCCCTCGCTTTTGGGATGGAGATCGGACGGATCAACCGTGGCCGTCGTCACCACCGAGAACGGCACCATGAGCGGATACGGGCGCCTGATCCGCGCAACGTTCCTTGACCATTGATCGCGCACCGCCTCCGCCAAGTCTTTCCCGATTTTGTTGAGACGGTCGGGCGAGGAGTCGGACCTGTCGCGCCCCAGGTGGGCCATGATGGGGAGGACGACGGCGACCACGAGCCCGGCCGCGCTGAGCCAGTAGTCCGGATACTTGGTCAGCCTAAGGGCGGCCGCGCCTCCGACGACGGCAAGCCCCACCACGGACGCCAGCGCGATGATCGACAACCGATACTTGCGGAACTTCTTGGCCACGAATCCATCCTGCAGCATGCATCGTGCAATTTAGGACACCTTTAGGGCACCTTTTGAATAAGGCCTTCCTGGGGTGAGATGCGGGAACGCGCGAGAGAGGCGCCCTACCGTATCTTGATCTTGATCGGGTAGACGGCTGGATCGGGGGTCGGTGCGTACCTGCCCGAACGTGACGGCAGAGCCGACAAGGCACTGACGTTCCGATCTTCGAGGGCCGCTCACACGGATCTAAGACCCAGCGTCCTGGACTCGATGCCGTTTGCGGTACTGCAGTATACGCCTAGCGGATCGACCAGACTACTTACTGGACAGACAGCATTATGTAACTCGGATTTACAGAGCCTAGCGGCGGGCCTGTCTGCTGCTGGGCGGGCCAGGCGCGAGTTGTGCTACACACCGGCGGCTCTGCCAGTCCCGGGGGTAAACATTCACCCCGTCTACGTCGAGTGACCACCGGCAGGCGGGGCCGGCGGCCAAGCTTGGGCGGCGTCTGCGCTGCGACGGCCGGAGATCCGTCATCATGGCCAGAAACGGTCATATACTCACGCCGTCGCACGTTACCCTCCGCGCACGGGGTGAATGCTTACTCCCGGGGAACGCCTACGTGCACAACGCTTCCTTGGAAGATGCGCTCAGTCCCGCGATCCGCATCTCCAGCGGTTGGCCAATGCTAAATTTAGCGGTGCCCAGATTGAATAATCTGTTCATAGCCGGTGAGAACGCGTCATCCTGTGCACGCGATTCTGCTGCGAGCTGTTGGTGGGTTTTGTGCGGTGATGGCGAGTATAAGCCAGCGCAAACCACGTAGCGGTGGCGAGGATCACGCCTCCTGCAGCGCCCGCGACCGAGTGCTGCTTTATTAGCACCGTCGCTGGCAGCACGAGTCCAGCCAGGATTAGTCCAGCCCCTCGGAGCAGGCGGCCGTGCGGCCAGAGATAGAACGCCAGAAGTACTGCGGAACTTGTGTGTTCACTCGGGAAGTCATTGTACGGGCGGTCGTGAGCATAGACAAACCTGACGAGCTCACTGAGAAAGCCGGCAACATGGTGGGGCCGGGGCACATAAGTGGGATAAAGAGCGTAGGCTAGGTCGCTGACCAGGTAGACGAACGCGATACACAGAGCAAACGCCGCGAAGTCTCGTCCGTTAACGAACGCGTAGACCACGGTGAGCCAGAAGATTGGCAAGAAGACTATGTAAGGTACTGCGAAGATCGGAACGACTGGCAGGTCACCGTTCAATGATGCCGTCAGGATATGGGTATGCGGCGATCCGTGATTGAGCGGGAAATACAAGAGAGCAGAGACGAGAACAGCGAAGGCAAGGAGGCAGTCACGGAATGTGGGCCTGGCGATCACAAATCGCGGTCTAAGCTGCCTCGTGTATTGTTCTTCTGGCATAATCGAATGGCCTCCAGTCTGCCGCTTCAGTATGCGTTGCCGTGGGCGTAGCTGTCAATTTCCGATGCTCAGGAGCAAAGGATATTGCAAAATCCGGACCTGCGCCCGGTGACGCAGCGTACGGGACCGAAAATTCTTGCGTGCCCTTGACGCCGACGAGGAGCGTGGAACAATTCAGGCGCAGGGAATGGCTACTGCCTTTCCAGGGCACCGGGGCACGGCCAGTAGGCGGATTGACCGGTGCTGGCCGCCTGGCGCACATCCGGCCTCGTGTTCCGCGACCGCGGCGGTCAGCGTCTCAATACCCGGCGCGAGATGGTGATGGTCTGGCCGGTCTGGTGCATCGTCGTCTCCCTCGAGGTCATCCCCCCGGCGTCAAACCTTCCACAGACTGACTTACCTATCTAGGACAAGTGACCGCACCCTCGGCATCTACGTCCACGCCCAGCGCGCCATCACGCGATGACGGGCGCCGACGCTCCCAAGAAGACACTCACAGCCAAGGTGGACCTCCGCAAGGCGGGTTATGTTGAACATAAGGAACCCTATGCGCAGCGCCGGGTTATGCGCAGTGCCGGCCTGCCGGGCCTGGTAGTGGCCGGTTCGGCGGGCGCCGACTGCCGCCACGCGTCGGCCTCGGCCTGCGAGGTGAGACGTAGCTGGCTGGTCACCTCCGGAGGTGCCCAGTCCTGTGCACGCTCACCATCGAGTACCATCGCCTCAAGCTCGCTGCGTGTCATGCTCTCCATCGGGTCGACCGCGATCTCAAGCGCCTTGATGATGGCCAACCTCATCGACTCCAGCTCGGGGTTGCTGCGATGAGGCTCGGCGGAGATCGCCTGTTCCGGGTCGGTGATCCCGGCGGCCTCACGGTACGCGGCCCCGGTGGCGGCACGCCTGGCGTAGTCCTCCCGCTCGATCGGGGAGGCATCGGGGGAGAGCATGCCGAGGTGGTGAACCACCCATCCTTCAGGCTGGTCAGCCATCCGCTCACCGAGCGCGGCGGCCCTTCCGTCAAGGCCTGCTGCTAGCTCCTTAGCGAGTTCTGACGCGTTTTCAGGAGTGCGCTGGGAGAAGGACGTGCCCGGGGCATTCTCGGGCAGCCTGACGCCTTCTAGCCGTCCGAACAGAACGCTTGCTATCGAGCGGGCCCCTCCATCGAGTCAGCGGTAATAGTGTCGATAAGCGCCTGCACATCGTGCCTGGCTAGCTGAAGTTCCCTCAGTTTGTTCTGGAGCACGCCCCGGGAATACTCACGGTCATAACGCTTTCCCTCATCCGCGGACAGCCGCTCTTTAACCATCCGGTCTATTTCCGGGTAAATGCTCGGCCTGATTGCTGCGGACCAGAGATTTAGAAGATGACCGGTTCCCCTGCCCATTCCTGCGAGTGCCGTATTGCCTCGATCGCGGAAAGGTTCGCGTCCTCCCTCTGCATGACGCCCTTAAGGATCACCTCGGGCGTCTCCTGTTCGAACGGCTTATGTCCCTTCGGTGCGGTCTTTCCGGTGACCACATGGGCGATATTGGATTCGCGGCCCCGGGTCATGCCGACGTAAAGGCCGCGCCGGATCAGGCTCTCGGTCACCAGCAGGTGGGAGCTGTCGACGGTGCGGCCCTGCGACACGTGCACGTTGCCGCCGTAGGCAAGTTCAGCGCTCCCCTTCAGGTAGGACCTGGGCACCGTGAACGGCGCGGTCCAGGTCCTGTCTGCCTTCAGCCTCCGGGCGTGAACCTGCGGGCCCCTGATCTCATCGACGCGGAGGGTATCGCGGTTGGTGAGCTTTTGGCCGCCCGCGTCGATCTCGCAGTTAAGCCGGGCGCGGATCAGGTCCCCGGGCCCAGCCTGGTTGCCGTCACCGAGTTGCACCGGGAGTGCACCGACCTTGCCGAGTTGCACCAGCTTGGCTTGGACGAGGCGCGACAGTTCCGCGGCTTCCTCGTTGGTGGCAGCAAGAAGAAGAACATCCTTGCCCGCGGCCTCTTCATAGGCGGCCTGTTCGTCTGCGCCCCTGATCCGGCCGTGACGGTCGTAGGCCGCGATCGCGGCGAAGTCGCCTGCACGGAGCTGCATCGAGGGCCCGGCCTGGCCTCCCACGCAGCATTGAACCGTAGGACTTCCACCAGCTCCGCTGCGGGCACCTCCTGGGCGATCAGCCGGAACATGCCCCCGGCCTCCACGGAGCCGAGCTGCTGAGTGTCCCCGACCGGCGTCATGCGGGCCCCTGCCTGCCGTGCTGCGGCCTGGACCATGGCGTAGTCAGCGGTGCTGACCTGCGTGGCCTCATCGATCACCAGGACTTAAGGAGCGCGGTCTTCTCTGCGTCTATTTGGGTGAGCCGGTCTTTGTCGTCGGCCACGACCTGCGCCTTGGCCGCCGCATCCCAGGCGGCCCGGCTCAGAGCCGGATTCAGGTCTTCAGCCGCCGACGGCACCAGCCCCTGGATCAGCTTCAGGATGTGGCTGTCGGGGGGCATGGTCGCGATCCGGTCGACGTGTACCGGGATCCCGGTCTCGGACTTGAGTTTGTTCGCGACGAGAATGTCGAGACCGCCGATGCTGGCGTTCGGGATGGGCTGCCCGCTGTAGGTATAGGTCCCGGCCACCAGCTGCGTGACCAGGCCGAGCAGAGTGCCTGCAGCGGTCAATGCGTCCGTGACGAAGTGCTCCTGCTCACCCCGCCCAGGCCGTTTCGTCTGCTGTTCCGCGGAAGGGACAGACTTGACATACTCGGCGACCTGACTTTTCAGCTGCGTCGCCTGGCCGGTGAGGATCCTCAGCGTGTTTATGTCGCTGAGCGCCGACAGATCGCCGGTGACGCGGATTTCCTGGATCTGCTTGTTCTGGTCGGAATCCTGGTTGTGCCGCTGGACGTATGACCTGACCACCTGAGCGATCTTGTCGGCCACGTCCCTGGCATCGCGCTCGGCAAACACTCCCATGAGGCCGGTGACGGACGTTCCCTGGGTGACAGTGTCGTGGGCGATCGTGGGCGCCTGGCCCGAAGCGGAGGCGGAACTGCCCGGCTGCTGCGGGGAGGTAGAACTGGCGGATGGCGCGGGAATTGTCATGGGCCCTCCCCCCCGGAATGGCCGCGCTTAGGAAATCCCAGACTAATACGCCATCGCTCGTGGGGAACCGCCCTGGGGGAGCCGGTCATGCATCTGCTGGCCGGGCTGGCCTTTCTCGGATGTAGGTTGCTGGGCACGCAGCAACTAGGCACCCTGGAGTGCGCTCCAGGAACATCGCCAATCAGTGAGGAGTTTCATGGCTACCGTCACCGCACTGCTGGACCTGAGGATCAAGCCGGAATCAGTCGCCGAGGCCAAGGAGACAGTCGAGAGCGTGCTGGTCGCCACCCGCGCGTTCCCCGGTTGCATCGGAGTCGACGTCCTTGTGGACACTGAGGACGAGGCCCATCTGCTGCTGATCGAGAAGTGGGAGTCCATTGAACATGATCTGGCGTACCGCGACTGGCGCGCGACGGACGCCGGAGCGTCCGCACTCTCGACCATCGTCGCGTCGCGGAGCCTCACACGATTCGTTGCCGCATAGGCCGGAAGGAAAGCGATGAAGCAGGCGAGGCTCGGCGGGCCGGTCCGGCCTGGCTGCCCAGCGGTCACCTTCACGGTGAGCCGCTGGGCAGCCATACCGGTCTTTACCGGCGCTCGGTGCTAGGAACTGGCCAGGTCAGCGATGAAGCCGGAGCCGACCGACCCGAGCCCCGTCATGCTGTCGTAGCCGGGCGCCGTGGTGAGCGTGTTGGGCCGCGACGCGCAGTTGCCTGTCTCATCGCAGTAGGTGACCACGCCCTCATAGGTGATCTCACGGAATTGCTGGAGGAGACCCGTTCCACCGGAAATGTAGCTGTCGGCGTGGTCCACCCGGTACTGGCCTTGCTTGCCGCCGGGCACGACGTCGTAGATCGCGCCAGGGACGGAGTCGAGCCGGTAAATCGCCGGGTTGATGAACCCGACGGAAACGCCCGCAGCCTGGTCGGCGTCGGCGATCACGCCGGCCAGAAGCGGCGAGGCGAGGCTGGTCCCGCCGTACCGGGTCTGCCCGTACACATCCGTTCCGTTCGGGAATGTCTCGTGCAGGCCGATAAGGAAGCCGGTCGCCGCATCGGCGTCCAGCGAGATGTCGGGGACCACTCGCGCCGGGGTCGGGCCGAGGATGGGCTCATTGCGCAGCGCGAGCGAGGATGGCACGACGGGCACCTGGTAGAAGGGTTCGGTGTAGTTGTAGCTGGTGAACCCGCCGCTCGCGCCGTCCAAGCTCACCGGCAGCCAGGTGTTGAGGGTCGACGCGGAGCAGCCGGGAACGCTGCCCTCGACGTTGGCCGTGCACTTGAACGAGCGGCCGGTGGCCCAGCCCAGCTCGCCCGTCCGCTGGCCGTTTGCCCCGATCTTGAGGTCCGTGCCGCCCACGGCCGTGACGAACGGGCTCGACGCCGGATAGTTGGCCGCCGAGAGGCCGAGGACGTCGAAGTTGTCGCCGTCGTCGCCGGAGGAGAACTGGATGGTCATCCCGGTCGAGTCGGCGAGCATGAACAGGTCGTCGTACGCGGTCCGGGTGGCGACGTCATCCAGGAGATCTCCGCCAGTGTCGCCCCACGAGTTGGTGACCACATTGGCCAGCCCGTTGTCGACGACCTCCTGCTCGGCGTTGAACAGGCCGTTAACACAGTCCTGGGCGCCGACGTAGAGGATGTGGGCGTCTGGGGCCATGGAGTGCACGGCCTCGACGTCGATGGCCTGCTCGTCCAGCCAGCCGGAGGCGGCGCACTCGGTTTCGTCGTCGAAGGGCGTCGCGTCGAGCTGGGTGAAGTCCGCGTTGGCGAACGGGTTGCCTGGATCGTTGGTATTGAAGTACCGGGTCGCGTCGCTGGCGATAGTCGAGGAGTCGTAGGCGTCAATGATGGCCACGGTCACGCCTTTTCCGGTGTCGGCCGAGCCAACGCTGTACGCCGAGCGGAACTGGGCGGGCTTGTAACCGCACACCGTGTCCGGCACCGTGCCGGGGTAGCCGTGGCCGAACGGCGGCGTGAGCTTCGTGGTCGCGGCCCCGTAGTAGCTGCCACACGGCGGAGCCGTGATGAATGCGGTCGGCGCGGGCGGGTCCTGGCTCGGCGTGGCCGACGGCAGGCTCGCCGCGGTGCTGGCGGTGCTGGCGGTGCTGGCGGTGCTGGCGGCGCTGTCCGAGGCGTCCCCTGGCGTGGCGATGTTCTGGTTGACTCCCAGGGCGCCGACCACGCTGCCGCCCATCGCCGCCGGAACCGACATCTCGCTCGTGGCCAGGCGCACGGTCTGGCCGTCCAGCTTGTAGTTCTCCAGCCCGGTACCGAACGCGCTCTCAATCTGGGCGGCGGTGCCCGACGCCGAGATGGTGGTGCGGTCCTTGGCCGTGGCACCGACCGTGAAACCCTCGCTCACCAGCCACTGGCGGGCGCTGTTGACCTCACTGACGCTCGGCGAGAACTCCGATTCCCACTGGGCCGCGGTGAGGTAGTGCCGGTAGCTCGCGCTGCCCGGTGAGCTGATCGCCTGCACGAGCGATTGCGCTGCGGCTGCGTCGGGCAGCTTCAGTACCAGCTCAAAACCCACCTGGGCGGACTTGGCGACGGCACCCGCCGGATGCTGGCGGGCAGCCGCTGGAACGAGGGTGCCTTTGAGTGGAGTCCGGCTGGAAGTGGCCGCGCCTGCCGTCTGCGCTCCGACGATTCCGCCGACCATTGCCGTACACGAAAGGCCGGCCACCCCGACGAATGCTATTAGTTTCCTGCGCCTTTTATGCGCCATAGCGCCTCCTTCATTGCGATCCAGCCCGGCTTGTGCCGTTACCCGCGGGACGGGACGCTACCAGGAAAGGCCAGAAAACGCAGTGTAGGAGTTTGTAACATCTTGGGGACAAACCTTGATAGATAGTGCCGTTAATGGTGTTTGGAACATTCTACTTCTGGTGCAGAATGTGACTAAATTTGCGCATGAGACCTGTCCAAGGAGGATGAACCATTGTCCGTTCGGATGAAAGATTGTCATAATGCCAGCGACGGTGCTCATCCCTGACCTGCCTCGTCCTGCGTCCTGGTGCAGGCCGCGTCCAGCCGTTCCAGCGTCCTGGTCATGGCTTCGGCTACGTCCGTCCCCGCGGCGCCCCTGCCCGGCCTCCGGTTCCCAGCCGATGCGCCGGTCCAGCTCATACTCGACCACGTGATTGTTCATCTCATAGTCACCAAGCTCGGCGAAGAACATCTTCATGACGAAGACATCCCCCACGCCGCAAATGGGGGTCGCGGTCACCGCTCCGCGGACCATCCCGGAACCGTCCAGTACCACATGGCGCCCAGGATCAGCCAGGACCCCGAATATCGCCGCTGCCGTCGCACCAATTCGCCTGGAAACCTTCACCGGCATGCGCTCACGCCTCCTTGTCTCTCGCATCCGCTCGTGCTGGCTCCGGGCGGGGTGTGCTTGTCCCAGGTCTTCGTGACTCCGGCCGGAGCTGCCGCCGGGCTCGCGGGTGGCGGGAAGCTGACACTGACGCAGAGGCCGCCGCCGGGCATGGGGCGGGCGGTGACGGTGGCGTCGTGTGCGGTCGCGATGGCCCGGACGATGGACAGCCCGAGCCCGTGCCCATCCTTGTAGTTGGCCCGGCGCCGGTCGAGCCGCTGGAAGGGCTGGAAGAGGCGGTTGAGTTCCGCTGGCGGGATGAGCGGTCCGGTGTTGGTTACCGACAGAACGGCGGTGCCGCCCCTCACCTCGGTCCTGACCTCGACACGGCCGCCGGGAATGTTGTGGCGGACGGCGTTGGTGAGCAGGTTGGCGACGAGCCGCTCGACGAGCAGGGAGTCGCCATCGAGGAGCGCGGGCTGCGTCACCTCGTCGATGCCTATCCCGAGCTGGCCGATCTCGGGCTGCAGGTCGGCGAGGCTAGCGGTGAGGGCGGGGGCCAGGTCGACGGGGTCGTGTCTATTCAGCCCGCTTTCACTGGTGGCGAGGGCGAGAAGGGCCTCAATCAGGCGCGCCTGCTCATCGCTGGAGGCTAGTAGCTCCAGGGCGGTGGCACGCCAGGTGGCGGTCGTGGCGCCGGGGTCGTCGAGGGCGACCTGGAGAAGGGTGCGCTCGGCAGTCAGGGGTGTGCGCAGCTCATGAGAGGCGTTGGCGACGAAGTGCCGCTGCGCCTCGAAGGCGGCTTCGAGGCGTGCGAAGAGGCCGTCGAGGGTGTCCCCGAGCTCCTTGAGCTCGTCCTGCGGGCCGTCAAGGGCCAGGCGCTCATGCAGGCTGGTGGAGGATATCCGCCGGGCCGTGCGGGTGATGGTGCGGATGGGCCGCAGGATCCGGCTGGCGACGAGCCAGCCGGCCAGCAGGGCGACCGCGGCCATGATGGCCAGGGCTAGCCCCGAGTTGACCAGGAGCTGGTGCGCATCGGCCGCGCGCTGCGCGGCCTGCACGGTCCCGGCCTGGGCCAGCTGATGAACGGACTGGGTCAGCTGATTCACGGACTGGGTCAGCTGATGCTGTTCCTGGGTCAGCTGATGCTGGTCTTGGGCCAGCTGATGCTGGATCGCGGTCACAAACGGGCCCCGAGGCGCGACCGGCAGCCCGTGCGGCTGATGCAGCTCATGAGCCAGCTGGGTTTGCGTCTGTGACAGCTGATACTGATCCTTGGTCAGCTGCTGCCAGAGCGGTTCGAACGACGAGAGCTGGAGATTCTTGCTGGCGGGAGCGTTCGGGATCTTCGGTAGGGGCGGTGAGCTGTATGCGGTCGCCCGTTCGAAGAGAACATAGGTGATGGCGGCCAGCGCGACCCCGGTGAGGAGGGACAAGGCGCCATAAAGGGCTGTGAGCCGCAGCCGGGCGGTGCGGCGCGGCCGTGGCAGCCACGGACGCGATGCCCACCGGGAGTGCGCGGTGCCCATCGCCGACCGGGAGTGCGCGGTGCCCATCACTGTCCTCCGATGCGATAGCCGGCCTCGCGGATGGTCTCGATCAACGCCGGTTCGCCGAGCTTGGCGCGCAGCCGGTTGATGGTGGCTTTGACGGTCGTGGTGAACGGGTCGGTCGCCTGGTCCCACACTCGTTCGAGCAGTTCCTCCGCCGACACCGGCCTCCCCTCGGCGAGAAGCAGGCATTCCAGGACGGCGAACTCCTTGGGGCTGAGCGCCAGGCGTCGTCCGGCGCGGCATGCGCGTCGTCTTTGCGGGTCCACGGTCAGGTCACGGTAGCCCAGGTCTTCCGGTCTCGCGGCGCCGGGCCGGCGGCCCAGCGCCTGGACCCGGGCGACCAGCTCGGCGAAGTCGAACGGCTTGGGCAGGTAATCATCGGCGCCCAGGCCGAGCCCCTCGACACGGTCTTTGACCGAGCGGGCGGCGGTGAGCATCAGGACCCGGCTCTCGCATCGCTCGGCCGCGAGGGTACGGCAGATCTCGTCGCCATGGGTGCCGGGGAGGTCCCGGTCAAGCACCACCACGTCGTAACGGCTGGTGCCCAGCCGGGCGAGGGCGTCGTCGCCGTCCAGCGCCACGTCGACGGTCATCCCGTAGCGGCGCAGTCCCGCCGCGACGGCCCTGGCCAGCCGCTCATGGTCTTCTGCTACCAGCACTCTCATCGTTGCTCCTGCTCACCGGCCTGGCATCAGTCCTGGCCGGCCCGGCGGCATCTTGCCGACGGTCCCTGTCTATCCACAAGATGCCACGTCGCCGGTCACAGCCAGGTCACAACTGTGACCGGGTTATGACCTCCCGTTTAGTACAACTACGCCCAGCATCGCCTCGGCCGCACAGGCAGAGGAGATGAAAACGAGGAGGGCATCGTCAGCAGTGCCCTGGGGCCGGAAGTCCGGGATATGACAAGGATGCATGCGAGGGACATACGATGAGCGACGATACGGGCGGCCGCCGGAGGCTCAGGCGTAGGTGGCGGCCGTGCCCAGGGCACGGAAGGCGGCCCCTCCGGCCGCGAGTAATCAGCGGGCAGGCGGGCTGGCTTGCGGTCCTCGTAGCGGCGGCCGCTCTCGCGCTGGCCGGGTGCACCGGCGCCAGCACCACACCGCAGGTCGCCAGCCTGGGAACCGGCGCTGATCCGGGGAGTAACACCACCCCGGGGAGTAACACCGCGCCGGGGAGTAACACCGCTCCGGCGAGTGGCGGCGCCACCAGCGGGAGCACCCCGGCCAGTCTGCCGGGCAACGTGACCTCGCTGCTGAACCGGTGGGCGGCCTGCGAGCGCAGCAACGGTGATCCCCAGCAGGCCGACCCCACTGTCGATGCTAACGGGGTGATCTGGGTCATCGTCCCGCGAGGAGCCCAGCTGGCCGGGAACCTGCACGAGCTTGAAGGTACATGCAGCCAGTACCTGGCCGAGGCCCAGAACGAGTTGCGGGCCGCCAACCCGGTCCAGCCCCCGCCGAACGGTGCCGAGAACCTGAAGTGGGTGAACTGCGTGCGGGCCAACGGAGTCCCTGACTACCCCTATCCGACCGGGGACACCACCAATTTCCAGGGCAGCGGCGTGAACCCCAACGCCCCGAACGTGGTACGGGTCGGGACGATGTGCGCCAAGAAGCTAGGCCTGCCCACCTGGTGGGTCAATGGCTCGTATGAACCCGGATCGATCGAGGTCCGGACGGCTGGAATGCCTGTCAACCCCACGGCCCCGGCCTGCTTCTTCCAGAAGGTTGATCCGTGCAGCGGAGATATCACGAAGCCGGCCGGCGGCGTCCCGTCGGGCAACGGCCCAGGGGCGGCCTTCAATGGCTGAGCTCACCACCAGGCAGGTCGCGGCCCTCACCGTCGCCGCCGGAGCCCTGGCCGGGGCGCTGGCGGCCGGCACGGTGGCCGCAGCGGCCGACAGCGACAGCGGCAACAGCAACACCACCACCACCACCACGTCCTCGTCGTCCGGCGGCAGCAGCAGCCAGGTCGCTACCGCGCCGGTGGTGCGCACTGACCTCAGCACCACAGTGCAGGTGGGCGGCTCCATTGGCTACGACGGCTCCTACACCATCACCGTTCTGGGCGGGGGCGGGGGTGTCTATACTTCGCTGCCGGGGCCAGGCCAGGTCATCAAGCAGGACCAGCCCCTCTATTCGGTCAGCCACCAGCCGGTGCCGCTGCTGTACGGCACCGTTCCCGCCTACCGGGCGTTCACGGCCGGCATGTCCGACGGTCCCGACGTGGGCCAGCTGACCCGTAACCTGATCGCCCTTGGCTACGGCGCCGGGCTGACTCAAAGCAACCACTACTCCTCGGCCACCGCCGCCGCGGTCGAACGCTGGCAGCGCGGGCTCGGCCTATCAGCGACCGGCCAGGTCCCGCTCGGCGGGGTGTACTTCGAGCCCGGCCCGATCCGGGTCACCTCGGTCGCTCCGTCGCCTGGCACGCCGGCCCAGGGCGCGGGCAGCACCGTGCTGACGGCGACGAGCCTGACCCCGGTCGTCACCGTCGACCTGGACGTGAGCCAGGAGTACCTGGTCAAGGCGGGCGACGCGGTCACGGTCGTGCTGCCCGACGGCACCACCACCGTGGGCGGGCGGATCGAGACGGTAGGCACCGTGGCGACCTGCCCGGGCGGGGGCGGCACCGGCGCCGGAGCCGGCGGCAGCTCGCCGTGTGAGTCCAGCGGGTCCGGCACCGCGTCGACGCCGACGGTGACGGTCACCATCACCCTGGACAGCACCCCGCCCGGCGCCACCTTGGACCAGGCCCCGGTGAACGTCAACATCACCACCCAGACGGCCGACAACGTCCTGGCCGCGCCGGTGAACGCGCTGCTGGCCCTGCAGGGCGGCGGGTACGGCGTGGACGTGGTAACCGGCAAGACCAGCCACCTGACCGGGGTCATCACCGGCCTGTACAGCGGCACCCTGGTCCAGGTCAGCGGGTCCGGCATCACCGCCGGCACCCAGGTGGAGGTGCCGTCGCCGTGACCTGGGCCGCCGAAGTCCCGGCCGGGAAGGCCGCCGGCCTGGCGCCGGTGCTTGAGCTGGCCGGCGTCGTCAAGCAGTATCCCGGCGACCCGCCGGTCACCGCCCTGGCCGGCATCGATCTGCGGATCGGACGGGGCGAGCTGGCCGCCATCATCGGCCCGTCCGGATCGGGCAAGAGCACCCTGTTGCACGTGATGGGCACCCTGGAGCGGCCCACCCGCGGGGTGGTCCGCGTCGCCGGGGAAGACACCTCGGCCATGTCAGACACGCAACTGTCGGGCCTGCGGGCCTGGCGTATCGGCTTCGTGTTCCAGCAGTTCTCCCTGCTGGACGGGCTCAGCGTGCTCGACAACGTGGCCGGCGGCCTGCTGTACCGGGGCGAGCCGGTAGCCGAGCGCCGCCGGCTGGCCGAGGCGGCCATCGAGCGGGTCGGGCTCGGCCACCGCCGCAACCACCGCCCGAACCAGCTGTCCGGCGGTGAGCAGCAGCGCACCGCGATCGCCCGCGCCCTGGCCGGCCGGCCCGCTCTGGTCATGGCCGATGAGCCCACCGGCAACCTGGACACCGCGACCGGCGCGTCCATCCTGGAACTGCTCGGCGAGCTGCACCG
>JBEKKH010000174.1:0-12567 GCA_050010815.1 Streptosporangiaceae bacterium
GGCGATGCAGTGGCTGTAGGCGATCACCAGCGAGGGCCCGTCGTAGGCTTCCGCCTCGCGGAAGGCACGCAGCGTCTGCTGCGGGTCGGCGCCCATCGCCACCCGGGCGACGTAGACGTAGCCGTAGGCGATCGCCTGCAGCGCGAGATCCTTCTTCGGCATGGTCTTGCCCGCGGCGGCGAATTTCGCCACGGCACCGAGGGGAGTGGACTTCGACGACTGCCCGCCGGTGTTGGAGTAGACCTCGGTGTCAAGGACCAGCACGTTCACGTTACGGCCGCTGGCCAGGACGTGGTCGAGCCCGCCGGAGCCGATGTCATAGGCCCAGCCGTCACCGCCGACGATCCAGACGCTGCGCCGGAGCAGATGATCCACCACGCTGCGCAGGTCGACGGCCAGCCCGTCGGGTGAGTCCAGCTCGTCGAGTCGCTGTTTGAGCCCGGTAATCCGGTCGTGCTGCTCGCGCAGCTCGGACTCGCGGAGCTGCGGCGAGGAGAGGATGCCGTCCGCCAGCTCGGCGCCCACCACGTCCCGGAGCTGCGTGAGGCGGCTGCGGGCCAGCTCGGCGTGGCGGTCGGCGGTCAGCCGGAATCCCAGGCCGAATTCGGCGTTGTCTTCGAACAGGGAATTCGACCAGGCCGGCCCCCGGCCCTCGGCATTGACCGTCCACGGCGTGGTGGGCAGGTTCCCGCCGTAAATCGAGGAGCAGCCGGTCGCGTTGGCCACCATCAGCCGGTCGCCGAATAGCTGAGAAAGCAGCTTGACGTAGGGCGTCTCGCCGCAGCCCGCGCAGGCGCCGGAGAACTCGAACAGCGGCTGGAGGAACTGCGTGCCGCGCACGGTGCCGAAGTCCACCCGGGACCGGTCGGCCACCGGCAGCGTCTCGAAAAACGCGATGTTGTCCCGCTCGGCGGCCACCAGCGGCTCCCGGGCCGTGAGGTTGATCGCCTTGCGCTCGGGGTTGTCAGGCGCCCCGACCGGGCAGGCCTGCACGCACAGCTCGCACCCGGTGCAGTCCTCCACGTACACCTGCAGCGTGAACCGCGTGTCGGGGAGCCCGCGGGCGTCCAGCGGAGCCGACTGGAAATCCGCTGGTGCCTCCTTGAGCAGTGACTCGTCGTAGTAGGTGGCCCTGATCACGCTGTGCGGGCACACGAAGCTGCAGTTGCCGCACTGGATGCACAGGTCGGGATCCCACTGCGCGACCAGCTCGGAGACGTTGCGCTTCTCGTAAGCGGCGGTGCCGCTCGGGTAGGTGCCGTCCACCGGCAGCGCGCTGACCGGCAGGTCGTCCCCGTGCCCGGCCATCATCGCCGCCGTCACGGTCCGAACGAACTCGGGCGCGTGCGCGGGTACCACCGCGGGCAGCTCCCGGGCCGACGTCACCCGGCCGGGTACCTCGATCTGGTGCAGCCCTTCCAGCGTGGCGTCGACGGCGGCGTGGTTCCGCGCGACCACCTCGGCGCCGCGGCGGCCGTAGGTCTTGGCGATCGCCGCCTTGATCTTGCCGATCGCCTCCTCCCGGGGCAGCACGCCCGAGATGGCGAAGAAGCAGGTCTGCAGCACGGTGTTGGTCCGGCCCGCCAGGCCAGCCTGGCGAGCGATCCGGCCGGCATCGATGGCGTACACCACGATCCGTTTGGCCAGAATTTTCTCCTGGACCGGACGGGGCAGCGCGTCCCAGACCTCCTCAGGCGGCTGCGTGCTGTTGAGCAGCAGCGTGGCCCCCGGTGCCGCCAGGCCGAGCACGTCGACCCGGTCAAGCAGCCCGAAGTGATGGCAGCCGACGAAGCCGGCCTGCTGGACCAGGTAGGGCGCGCGGATCGGCTGCGGCCCGAAGCGCAGGTGCGACACGGTCTGCGAGCCCGACTTCTTCGAGTCGTAGACGAAGTAGCCCTGCGCGTACAGGTCCGGCTCGGCGCCGAGGATCTTGATCGTGTTCTTGTTCGCGCCGACCGTGCCGTCCGAGCCGAGGCCGAAGAAGACCGCGCGGATGGTGCCGGGCGGCTCGATGTCCAGCGACTTGTCATACGGCAGGCTCAGGCCGGACACGTCGTCGATGATGCCGATGGTGAACCGGCGTCGCGGCCGGTCGGCGGCCAGCTCGGCGAACACCCCGGCGACCATGCCCGGGGTGAGCTCCTTCGACGACAGGCCGTAGCGGCCGCCGGTCACCACGGGCAAACTCGCCCGCTCTCCGCTTGAGCACGCCTCGGCCAGCGTGGCCACCACGTCGAGGAACAGCGGCTCGCCGTTCGAACCGGGCTCCTTGGTCCGGTCGAGCACGGCGATCCGTCCGGCGCTCGCGGGCAGCGCGTCGAGCACCGCCTGGGCCGGGAACGGCCGGAACAGCCGGACCCGCAGCACGCCGACCCGGTCGCCCTGGCCGCACAGGTGGGTCACGGTCTCGCCGATGGTCTCACCCGCCGAGCCCATCACCACGATCACCCGCTCGGCCTCGGGGTGACCGGTGTAATCCACGATGTGATACTGGCGGCCGGCGCGCGCGGCCAGTCCGTCCATCGCGTCCTGAACCGCGCCCGGCACGGCGGCGTAGAACGGGTTCACCGTCTCCCGGGCCTGAAAGTAGACGTCGGGGTTCTGCGCGGTGCCCCGGATGAACGGCCGTTCTGGTGACAGCGCCCGGCCGCGGTGCGCGCGGACCAGTTCGGCCGGCACCAGCGCGCGCAGGTCGTCGTCGGACAGCATCTCGATCGTGTTCAGCTCGTGCGAGGTGCGGAACCCGTCGAAGAAGTGCACGAACGGCACCCGGGTCGCCAGCGTGGCCGCCTGCGCCACCAGCGCCATGTCGTGGGCCTCCTGGACCGAGGCGGAGGCGAGCAGCGCGAACCCGGTCTGCCGCACCGCCATCACGTCGGAGTGGTCACCGAAGATGGACAGCCCCTGCGTGGCCAGCGACCGGGCCGCGACGTGCAGCACGGCCGGGGTCAGCTCGCCGGCGATCTTGTACATGTTCGGGATCATCAGCAGCAGGCCCTGCGACGCGGTGAAGGTGGTGGCCAGCGCCCCGCTCTGCAGCGCGCCGTGCAGGGCGCCCGCGGCGCCGCCCTCGCTCTGCATTTCCATCACGGCCGGCACGCCGCCCCACAGGTTGGGCCGCTTCTGGCTGGACCACTCGTCCGCGAGCTCGGCCATCGTCGACGACGGCGTGATCGGGTAGATACAGCAGACCTCGTTCAGCCGGTAGGCGACCGACGCGGCGGCCTCGTTGCCGTCGACCGTGGCACGCGTCATCAGTCCTCCGGGACCATCTCGATGGAATGCACCGGGCACTGCTCATAGCACGCGCCGCAGCCGGTGCACCGGTCATAGTCGAACTCGTACCGGTTGCCTGGCCCGAGCTTGATCACCGCGTCCTCGGGGCATGCGCCCAGGCAGCCGTCGCATTCGCAGCAGTTGCCGCACGACAGGCAGCGGCGTGCCTCGTAGGTCGCCTCGCCCTCGGACAGGCCGCCGAGCACCTCGCCGAAATCCGCGATCCGCTCCTGCGGGGGAACCTCGGGCTGCTCCCGGCGGGCGGCGTCGCCGAAGTACCACAGGTTCAGGTCGCCGAACGAGACAAGCTCGTGCTTGGGCCTGCTCGACGGCGCGATTCCACCCAGCCAGCTGTCGATGTTCGTGGCCGCCTTCTTGCCGTGCCCCACGCCGACCGTCACGGTGCGCTCGGACGGCACCATGTCGCCGCCGGCGAACACGCCGGCGCATCCGGTCATCATGGACGGCGACACCTGCACGGTGCCGTCCCGGCTGAACTCCACTCCGGGCACCTGACGCAGGAACGCGGTGTCGGTCTCCTGACCGAGCGCCAGGATCACGGTGTCGGCGGCGAGCGTCTCGAACCGCCCGGTCGGCTGGGGGAATCCGTGCTCGTCAAGCTCCATCGCCTCGATGGTCAGCTCGGGGCCGTCGAAGGCGGTGATGGTGCGCAGCCAGTTGATCCTGACCCCCTCGCGCTCGGCCTCCTCCGCCTCCTCCTCGTGCGCGGGCATCTGGGCCCGGGTGCGGCGGTAGACGATGAGCGCGTCGTTCGCGCCGAGCCTGCGGGCGACCCGGGCGGCGTCCATCGCGGTGTTGCCGCCGCCGTAGACGGCGACGCGCCGCCCGATCACCGGCCGCTCACCCGAGGCCACGCTGCGCAGGAACGACACCGCGTCCACGATCCGTCCCGCGTCCTTGGCCGGGATGTCGACCCGCTTGGACAAGTGCGCGCCCACCGCGACGAAGGCCGCGTCGAAGCCGCCTTCGCGCCGCTCCGCGTCCAGGTCGTCCACCCGGTGGCCAAGGGTCATCCGCACGCCCATCGCGGCGATCCGGTCCACCTCGCCGTCCAGGACATCGCGTGGCATCCGGTAGGCCGGGATGCCGTACCGCATCATCCCGCCGGCCGACGCGCCCGCATCCCTGATCTCGACCTCGTGGCCGCGCCGGGCCAGGTGGTAAGCGGCCGAAAGCCCGCTCGGCCCGGCCCCGATGACCAGCACCCGCCTGCCGCTGCGGACCGGGGGCGGGTCGAATGCCCACCCCCGTTCGAGCGCGAGATCGCCGAGGAACCGCTCGACCGAGTGAATGGAGACGGCGCTGTCGAGACTGGCCCGGTTGCAGACCGTCTCGCATGGGTGGTAACAGACCCGGCCGTGGATGGCCGGCATCGGATTGTCCGCGGTCAGCTGCCGCCACGCGCCCTCGTGGTCACCGGACTCGGCGTATGCCAGCCACGCCTGGATGTTTTCCCCGGCCGGGCAGCCGGCGTTGCACGGCGGCAGCAAGTCGAGGTAGACGGGGCGCTCCTGGCGGACCGGGCCGGCCCGAGACCGTCCGTGCAGCAGATCTGGCAACGGCGTGGTGTCGCGTCGCTCTGGTCGCAAGGCCATGGCGGCCACGCTACGCCTAAGTCGCCGCCCGGCATCAGGGACCTTCGGCCCTTGGGAGCGTGTTATTTGGCTGCGGGTCGCGCTCAGGACGGTGAGCAGCACAGACGCCGCGGGCGATCTTCGCTCCCGATGCCGCCGGCTAAGCGGCAGAAGTGCGCCCGCAGGTTCGCTTCACCACCGTCAGGCCCCGGCACACCGGCGAGCCAGGGACGAAGGTTCCGTTATCGGCTTGGTCCCCGGGCCCGGCATGCCTCGGGGGCGGGACACGCCGGCGTCCGGTGGTGGGGATGTGCGCTTGCCGCGCGGATGCATGACGGTGATCCACAGGCGCGCAGGGCGGCCCAGGTAGTAGGCCGGAGCGGTGTTGGGGCGAATGGTGGACCGGCACCTGCCCTCGGCGAGCAGGACATCCAGGTCACGGTCGTCGATCGCGGTCATCGAAACCTCCAGCGGGCGGCGGGCGGCGGGCGGTTAGGGCACCACCCCACTCTCACATACTTGTTGGCCGACACGCAAGTTAGTTTGATATGCTCCGGTCATGACCACCGCACGTCGAACCCAGCAGGAGCGCCGGGACCAGGCCGAGGCCGCTCTGCTCAACGCCGCCGCCGAACTGGCCGTCGAGCACGGCGTGCGGTCGCTGACGCTGGCCCGGGTCGGGGAACGAGCCGGTTACAGCCGCGGCATCGTCACGCACCACTTCGGCTCCAAGCAGGCACTGCTCGAGCGCCTCGCCCGGGCCACCCAGACGGGGTTCGTGCCGGGGCTCGGCGGACTGCCGCCCGGCCTGGACCGCCTGCTGCGGCTGATCGACGGCTACGTCAGCGCCCTCGCCGAGCTGGGCGTCCTGAACCGGGCCTTCCTGCTGCTGTGGGCCGAGGCGGCCACAGCATCAGAACTGGCTCCGATCTTCCGCGAGCGGGACGACGCCTTCCGCGCCGACCTGCGCGACGACGTCAGAGCCGGAATCGCGGACGGCACCATCCGTCCCGACGCCGCCCCCGGCGAGGTCGCGGTCGAGGTGGTCGGGCAACTCCGCGGAATCGGGCTGCAGCGGCTGCTCGACCCGCAGGCCGTCGACATTGAGCGGCTGCACCACACCGTCACCGAGCACTGGCGTCGCGCGCTGAGCGTCCGCCAGGGCTGACACCCGGGTGCCGCGCCAGGCGGAGCGACGGCACGGCGAGCTGACACCCTCGGGGTCAGCTCTGGGACTTCGGCTTGAGGGTGCTGCCGGGACGGAGCGTGCCGACCTCATCGAGGTCGTTCAGCACCGCGGGCAGGCCGACGGTGAGCATTTTCCTGCGGACATGGCCGAGCAGGGCGGCCATGAAGACGCCGCCGATGCCGGTGAAGCCAGTGTGCTCGTAGCTGAAGCGGGTGCCGCCGGGACGAGGTTCGAGCCGGTAGGCGACCTCGGTCACGTCACCGCCGCCGTCGCCACCAACCCACGAGTAGCGCAGCAGCGACGGCTCGTCCACCTCGAGCACCTCGCAGTCGACGATGCCGTTCCAGCCGGGCTTGGGCTTGGCGATGAGCCGGAACTTGGTGCCCACGGCGGGGGCGAATCCTTCCGGCCGCCCGCCCGCACCGGTCGCGGTCCACAGCGGGACCAGCGCCGGGTCGGTCACCGCCCGCCACACCTTCGCGGGCGGGTGGGGGTAGTCACGCACGATGTGGATCTCGCTCACGGGAACTCCTCAGGCTGATACTGGCCGACGGGGACAGATTCGTTCTGTCGTTATAAATTTACAGTAACACTAAAAATATGGTGACTGGAGTATGCTGAGGACATGAGCAGTCGGACGGTTGACTGGACGGCGCCGCCCGCTTCGGGGGCCGGGACGCCGGAGGCCGGGACGCCGGAGGCCGGGACGCCTGGGACTGGAGGGTTGCGGGAGCGCAAGAAGCGCCTGATGCGCCAGCAGCTGTCCGACACGGCGACAGAGATGTTCATGGAGCGGGGCTTCGGTGCCGTTCGCGTGGCGGAGGTCGCCGAGGCGTGCGGGGTATCGGAGAAGACGGTCTTCAACTATTTCCCCACCAAGGAGTCGCTGATCCTGGACCGACTGGAAGCGACCGTGGCCGCCATCCGGACCGGGCTGGCCGAGCCCGGGGTCCCGCCGGCCGAGGCGGCGCTGCGGATCCTGGACCGGGAACTAGGCGCCATGACGTCCTGGCTCGCCGCGCAGGACGACCTGGCCCAGGCCGCCGCCGCGATCCGGCGCTTCGGCGCCTTGATCCAGGACACCCCCTCGCTGCGGGCCTACCAGAGCGACACCATGGACCAGTTCACCGCGGTGGCCGCCGCGATCCTGGCCGAGCGCGCCGGGATGAGCAAAGATGACGCCGAGCCGCAGATCGCGGCCATCGCCCTGCTCGGCCTGTGGCGCATCCAGTTCCAGGCCCTGTCCAGATACCTGGACGGCACGCGCACCCCCGCCCAGGTTCACCAGGCCGTGACCGCCGACGTCCACCGCGCCGCCCGCCTCATCAACAAGGGCTTGGAGTCCTTCATGATCGCGAAGACTTCACAGTCTGCCCAGACTGTCAACTCTTCGCGATCATGAAGTGCCGATGAATGAAGCGGCACCAGGCCGCGGTGGCCTCGGGGCTGGTTTCGGCGTGCGGGCCGGAGAATGCGATCAATTGCTTATCCGGCGAGTTGAGCGCGTCGAACAGGGCGAGCTGGCCATCTTTGGGGAATACCTCGTCGTGCCACTGAACGTGGTACAGGACCGGGGCGGTAATCCGCGCCGCGTCGCTACGGATGCGGCTCGCCGGATCGGCGCCTTGGTATAGGCCGGCCGCCTGCCTGAGCCCGAATTTCCCGAAAACGGCACAGCGGAGCCGGTTACCCATCGCCACGCCGAGCGGCAGGCCAAAGCGCGATCCCATCGAGACGCCCACGTATCCCACCCCGGCCGTATCGGTGTCTGTGGCCGATCCGATAGCATCCAGGGTTTCCTGCCAGTCCTCGACCATCCGGTCGATCACGACATCGAGGCCTTCCGCCACCATCCGGGCCTGATAGACGGCCGCGCTGAGCGGGGCGGCGACCCGGTCACCGTGGTAAGGCCCGTCGATGGCCAGGGCCGCGATGCCCGCCTGGGTGCAGAACCAGCGTGCCAGGGGCAGGATGCGATCGGAGCGCTTGTGTCCGCTGCCCCCGTGCCCGAGCAGAACCAGCGGGGGCGCCGGTGCGGCGGAAGCCGCGGGCAACCACAGAACTCCAGGTACGGCGCCGCTCGGACGGTGCAGCCGGAACGGGCGCTCGGTGAGACCGCCGTCTGTGACCTGCTCTCCCAGCCAACGGAGCGTTCCCATGGCGCCCATCCAATCAGCTCGTGAGGGTCCCGAACTCTCGCCGGGCGACCCTCCCGGTACCTGCTTGACAGCGCCGCCCGCTGCTTCTACCGTTATACCAACATCATAGAATAATGTCATGATGGAAGAAGGCTGATGTTCCGGTTCCGGCTCGACGGGTCCTCGGGCGTCCCGCCCTACCTGCAGCTCGTCCACCAGGTGCGGCAGTCGCTGCTGCTGGGTTACCTGCGGGAGGGGGACCGGCTGCCGACCGTCAAGGACGTGGCCGGCGACCTGGCGATCAACCCGAACACGGTGGTCAAGGCCTACCGGCAGCTCGAGCACGAGGGGCTGGCCGGCGGGCGGCCTGGCCAGGGCACGTTCATCACCGCCACGTCGTCCCCGGCCCTGCCCGAAGCCCAGCAGATCCTGCGCGCGTCGCTGGAGGAATGGCTCCGCTCGGCCGAAGAGGCCGGGCTGAGCAGCGAAGAGGTGACGGCGCTAATCGCCGTGGCCCGCGAAGACCTGAGGAAGGAAAAGGTCTGATGATTCAGAACGACGCCGGTGGCAGCCCCCCGGCCCTGCGGACAGACCAGCTCGGCCGGCGCTACGGCCGGGTGTGGGGTCTGCGCGACTGCACCCTTGAGGTGCCGGCCGGCGCGATAGCCGCCGTGGTCGGGCCGAACGGGGCAGGCAAGACCACCCTGCTTGAGATGATCATCGGGCTGCTCCAGCCCACCGAGGGGCAGCTGTCGGTCTTCGGCGAGACCTCGGACGCGCAGCTGGCGGCGCGGCTGGCGCGGGTCGGCTACGTCGCCCAGGACCATCCGCTGTACCGCGACTTCAGCGTCGCGGACATGTTCCACCTGGGCCGGGCGATGAACCCCAGCTGGGATCAGCAGCTGGCGCAGGCCAGGATGGACGCGCTCAGCATTCCGCTGAAACGCAAGGTCAAGAGCCTGTCCGGCGGGCAGCGGGCCCAGGTCTCGCTGACCATGGCGCTGGCCAAGCGGGCGCCGCTGCTCGTGCTCGACGAGCCGGTTTCCAGCCTGGACCCGGTCGCCCGGCTTGAGTTCATGCGGGAGGTGATGGCCGCGGCGGCCGAGGTCGGCCTGACCATCCTGATCGCCTCGCACGTGGTGTCCGAGCTGGAGCGGCTGTGCGACTGGCTGGTCGTCCTCACCGGCGGGCAGGTGCAGCTGGCGGGGCCGGCCGACGACCTGATCGACGCGCACCAGCTGCTCACCGTCCCCCGCGCGACCGCGGACGCCGAGCTTCCCGGGCTCATCATCCACCGCACCGACAGCGACCGGCACTCCACCGTGCTGGTCCGCACCGACCCCCGCCAGCTGACGGCGCAGCCGCACCCCGGCTGGCAGGCCGACCCGGTGGGCTTCGAACAGCTCGTCATGGCCTACCTGCAGCGCCCGTCCCAGGCGGCGAAACCAGGCGATACTGCCCAGGCCGCGGCGCGGCCCGGGCCGGCTAAGAAGGCGGTAACACGATGATCTGGGTCAGCTGGCGGCAGCACCGCAGCCAGGCCGTAGCCTGCCTGGCCCTGCTCGCCGCTCTCGCGGTCTACGCGATCCTGCTTGGCACCTCGATGCGCACGGCGTTCGGCCAGGACGGCCTGGTCAGCTGCCTGGCCCACAGCCAGGGCACCGGCTGCCGGGGAGCGATCGACACCTTCACGAACAGGTTCGGCTCCGAGGTCAACGTCGCGTTCTGGTCCGTGCTGCTGATCCTTCCCGGGCTGATCGGGGTCCTCGTCGGCGGGCCGCTGATCGCGCGGGAACTCGAATACGGCACCTGGCGGCTGGCCTGGAGCCAGACGGTTTCCCGGGCCCGGTGGCTGACCGTCAAGCTGGGCCTGGTCACCGGCGGCCTAGTGGTCCTCGGCGCGGCGATGACCGCGCTGATCATGTGGTACCGCGCG
The DNA here is from genome assembly GCA_050010815.1 of Streptosporangiaceae bacterium. Classification (GTDB taxonomy): domain Bacteria; phylum Actinomycetota; class Actinomycetes; order Streptosporangiales; family Streptosporangiaceae; genus Palsa-504. The sequence goes on from JBEKKH010000174.1 coordinate 10,135, forward strand.
CCGATGGACCGGCTCACCGGCCGGTTCCTGCCCAACATCTACGACTTCGAGGGCCTGGTCCTCACCGCCTACATCCTGTCCGCGTTCGGCTTCGCCGTGCTGGCCGGGCTGCTGCTGCGCCGCAGCATCCCGGCCATGGTGGCCGCGTTCATCCCGTGGCTGGCCATCAGGCTCGTGGTCGAGTTCGTGCTCCGCCCCCACTTCCAGGCGCCCCTGACGTTCAACCAGGTCTGCCCGCAGAACGGCCAGTGCTCCGGTGGCGAGGGTCTCGGTTTCCTGCCCCCGGTGACCGGCCACATCGGTGACTGGGTGCTGGGCCAGGGCGGAGGCCTGCCGGCAGGCCAGGTAGGCAATGCCTGGCTATACCAGCCGGCCGACCGGTTCTGGACCTTCCAGTTCATCGAGGCTGGCATCTTCGTGCTGCTCACGGCGGCCGCGCTCGGCGCCACGATCTGGCTGCTGCACCGCCGGGCGAGCTGACCGCCATGGTGATGAGCCGCCGGGCGGGGAGCGGCTGGCCGGGGAGCGCCCGGCGTTCCGCCGGGGCTGCCAGCAGGGGCAGGTACTGGTCTCGGGGCACGAGCTCGGCGCCCAGCGACCGCAGGAAGGGACTGTCCCACTGGGCGTCGATCAGCGTGCCGCCCGCCGCGGCGAATCGTGCCGCCATGTCCGCGACGGCAATCCTGGCCGCGTTGGGACGCCGGCTGAACATCGAATCTCCGCTGAGCACGACGCCGACCCCGATGCCGAGGGCGCCCCCGATCAGCTCGCCGTCCTGCCACACCTCGATGCTGTGCGCCCAGCCTTGCTCGTGCAGCGCGATCATGCTGTCCAGCAGCGTGTCGGTGAACCAGCGCGGCTCACGCCCGGCCCGGCATTCCTGCGCAACCCGCCGGAACGAAGCGTCGGCGGTCGTCCGTTCCCGGCCGCTCCGTAGCTGCTTCCTGACGTTGCGGCCCAGGTGTACGTGCCCGACCCCGATCACCGGCCTGGGGTCGGGTGACCACCACGCCACGCCGTACGGATCCTCGTGGGTGCGGCCGACGAGGCCGATCGCGCCGTCAGACACCTGATCCTCGTAACGGAATTCGTTGCTGTCGCGGGTGAATTCATCGGGCGCAGGGAACGGGAAGATCCCGTTTTTATACGCGCCGAGGACGCTGGCCGGGCTCAGATCGGCGCCGAAGGCGACGGGTCCGTCCCCGGCGCCCGGCGCGATCATGAAGGATTCCCAGTCCGGGTAGTGCCTAGCCGGCATGGTGGGGCGTCCTACCGCACATTGCTTTGACCGGCCGGCGGCCCGCTGCCGGGACTTCTCAGGTATCCCTCGGCTATCAGCCGGCCGATGTGAAGATCGAGAAGTTCCTCGTCGACCGGCGGGAAGACTATGCCGCTGCCGCTCAGCGCCTGCTCGGTATGCGACCGGGTGTAGGCCGGGAAAATGTGCTCGAGGTACATCTCCGCCACCGTGAACCCGGATCCCGCGACCAGGTCGACGAAGAGCGGGACGAAGGGGGTCATCGGGTGACCCGGGTACTGAGCGGCGTGTCTCAGCAGCGCGTCGACCCAGTCACGGTAGGGAATCGCGGTGATGGCGTATCCATGATGGCGAAGCCGGTCCACCAGGGAGGCCAGGAGCGCATGCTCCGGGCTGGCCAGATGATACGTGCCGCCCGTCGCCTCGATCGTGGCGGAAATATAACGGATGGCGGACGCGCATATATCGGCGGGCACGAAGTCAAGCGGCAGGTCGATATCCGGCGCAAGCCCTGAGTCGGTGATGAACCTTATCAGCGCGCATAGCTCGGTCGCCGTGTTCCATACCCCGGTGCGGTGATCCCCGACAACGTCAAGCGGCCGGTAGATCGCGACGGGCAAGCCGGCCCGGGCGGCGTTCCTGAGCAGCTCTTCGGCCACGAATTTGGTCTCTATGTAGCCCATGCCCAGGTGCTCGGCGTACGCCAGGGGCGTGTCCTCGGTGACCGCGCGCACGCCCATGGCGCCGAAGCCGGCCAGCACCGTGGTGCTGGAAACGTAATGAATGGGTATACCGCGGTAAAGGCCGGCCAGCCGGATGAGTTCCCGGGTGCCTGTCACGTTGGCGGCCCGCAGCTCCCGGTAGGGATAGATGAAGTTCACGGTCGCGCCCGCATGGTGAATGACGTCGATGGTCCGGGCCAGCTCGTCGAATGAGCCGGGCGCAAGGCCCAGGTTCGGCTCGGCCAGATTGCCGATCACCGGCACGACGCGGTCGATGGCCAGCCCGCCGAGTTCGTAGCGTTCGGCCGCGAGCGCGATGCGCTGCCGCGCGTGCGCGGTGCTGCGCGCCCGGACCAGGCAGTGGACCCGCGCGGTGGTGGCGGTCAGCAGCTCGCGCAGCAGGTGAATCCCGAAAAAGCCGGTCGACCCGGTGAGGAGGATCTCCCGCGGTCG